>NZ_JBIUBW010000007.1:0-198140 GCF_044548465.1 Streptomyces sp. NPDC052023
AGGGGGTGGTCCGCGGCAAGCGTGTGATCACCACGCTTCCCGGCGGGCAGGTCGAGCGAGCTCCCGACCGTCTCGACCGCGACTTCGTCGCCGCCGCCCCCAACCGCTGCTGGGTGGCTGACTTCACCCACGTGAAAACCTGGTCGGCGACCGTCTACGTCGCGTTCGTCGTGGACACTTTCTCCCGCCGGATCGTCGGCTGGTCGGCGGCCACCGTCAAGGAGACCGTCTTCGTCCTGGACGCCCTGGAGATGGCGATCTGGCAACGCGACCGCGAGCAACAACCCATCCGGCCAGGCGAGTTGATCCATCACTCGGACGCCGGGTCGCAGTACACGTCGTTCAGGCTCGCCGAGCATCTCGACGCCGCCGGCATAGCCGCGTCCATCGGCTCGGTCGGCGACGCCTACGACAACGCCCTGATGGAATCGGCGATCGGCCTGTACAAAACCGAGTTGATCAAACCCCAGCGGCCATGGAAGACGCTTTCCCAGGTCGAGCTGGCCACCGCCGAATGGGTCGACTGGTACAACCACCGCCGACTCCACGGTGAGATAGGCCATATCCCGCCCGTCGAGTACGAAGCCAACTACTACACGGAACTTACGAAACCCCAGGTCACAACCACAATCTGAGATCTCTACCGAACCCGGGGCGGTTCAAAGTCACTTCGTGCCCGCGCTGGAGCAGTTCCTCGGAAGCTCGGCCTGGCTGTCCCCTGCCCCGGTCAGCCGACCGACCCAGCAATGGCAGGCCGGCTACGCCGCCTTCATGCACCGCGGCCTCGCCGAGGTCGACTATGTCTATGTGTGGGCTGTCCTCACCTCGCCTGCCCGACCCGTCTTCCCAAACCCAGAGAAAGCGGCCCCGGACGGCCACCCGGCACCAAGAACAGACACCGGGCACCGCGCTACAACGTCGACATAACCGTCAAACGCCCGACATTCTCAAGGCCATCGGCAAACTTGGCAGGTCCTGGTAGGTAAAGAACAAGCTCAGAGCTTGTTTCTGAACCTCGGATGCATGACGATCGTCAGCCCTGGGATTCGTGGCAGTCAATGCGCCTGAAGGGTTGAGGAATGGCGACTCGTCGATGGCTCAAGGTCCTTGCCTGTGTTCTGTTCATTGTCGGCCCGGTCATGTTCTTCATCAACGCCGAGGCGGTCTTGAACGGCAACGCCGTCGAGTGCGACGGCAGCCCGATGAGACCAGGTCAGTGGTGCGCAAGCTTCAGCGGCGGCGGAAGCGTCAGCTACGACGAGGAGAAGAAGAACGAAGCCCGGGGCGAACTCGTCGGTTACGTCGGCGTGGGCCTCGGCACCCTTGGGATCGTTCTCCTCGTCAGCGACGGGATCACCACGCGACGAAGAAGCCGGTGACGCATCTTGTGTCAGCCGTTCGCGCATCGGTTACGGTGACCGCTTCGCGAACGACCCACCTTCGGTCCAATGGGCTGAAGTACGCTCCGATCCAGCGAACGAGGTTCGAAACGGGCACATTTGGATGGATTTCGTAAATCGGTCCAGTCCTGAGCGGATTTGCTGCGCGACTGCACCAGTCGGGGACTGCGTGCCCCCGTCCCGGCGGGGCGGCGATGGGGCTCTCGGCTCCTGGACGGCCTTGTCCGAGGTCTTCCCCCCGGCATCACAGGTGCTGGGTTCCCGAAACGGCCAACGTGCTCAACGCTCTGCCGAAGTCGGCCCCATTCCCGGCGCCCGCAAGGCGCTTCAGTCTTGCCCAGGCAGGCGTTCGCCTCACGGTATCGGCGATCGGCGGCACCGCCCTCGCTCAGCGGCGCACGCCGCTCCCACCGCCCACAGCGGGTCAGGCGGGACAGCGGCCGAGGAAGTCGCGGATGTGCCCGGCGATGGTGTGAAGGTGGCTTTCCAGGGCGAAGTGCCCGGATTCCAGCAGGTGGATCTCGGCGTCGGGTAGATCTTGCCGAAACGCCCGCGCGCCCTCGGGGCCGAAGATCTCGTCGTTGGCGCCCCAGACCGCCAGAAGCGGGACCCGCGAGTCGCGGAAGTACTGATGTACCTGTGGGTAGAGGTCCACGTTCGTGGGGTAGTCGCGGAAGAGTTTGAGCTGGATCTCGTCGTTGCCGGGGCGGTCGAGCAGCGCTTGGTCATGGACCCAGTTGTCGGGGCTGATCAGGCTGGGGTCGGATACTCCGTTCACGTACTGCCACCGGGTGGCCTCAAGGGAGAGAGCGTCTCGCATGGGGCCCTCGGTGTCCGGGCCCGGGTTCTTGGCGTAGGCGAAGGCGGCGTCCCAGAAGGGCCTGACGAACCCTTCTTCGTATGCGTTGCCGTTCTGGGTGATGATCGCGGTGACGCGGTCGGGGTCCTGGAGGGCGAGACGCCATCCGATGGGGGCACCGTAATCCTGCACGTACATCGCGAACCGGTCGACGCCCAGCCGCTGGAGCAGGCCGGCGGTGACCTCGGCCAGGGCGTCGAAGGTGTAGGGGAAGTCCTCCATGGGGGGCATCGCGCTCTGGCCGAACCCGATGTGGTCGGGGGCGATCACGTGGTAGCGGTCGGCCAGTGCCGGGATCAGGTGACGGAACATGTGCGAGCTGGTCGGGAAGCCGTGCAGCAGGACGACGACGGGTGCTGCGGGGTCGCCCGCCTCCCGGTAGAAGACGTCAAGGCCGTCGATGCGGGCGGTGCGGTGGTGGACTGCGGGACTCATCCTTCTAACCCTTCTTATTGCCGTCGCTGGTTATACATTCAGTCGACCACGTCGAGGCTAACCAGTCAAGTGGCGTTTAGTGGTTAGGTTGCGATCCCTTCATGTAACCTGTCAAGTGCAACAAAAGGGTTAGGAGACAGCGCGGTGGCCGATCGGGAACAGCAGGACGCCCTGCTGGAACTCCTCAACAGCACGCCGGTGATCAACGGCGTCGTGCACGATGAGCTGGAAGATCCGGAAGCGGCCCGGTCCTGGCAGCGCAGTCACGGCGGGAGCGGCACCGCCGCCGAGCGGAAGCAGTTGATGGAGGTTCGCGAGGCGTTGCAACAGGTGGTCCGTGGGGACCGGCCGGCCACCTCACTGTCCCCACTGCTCAAGGGCGTCACCTCTCATCCGCGCATCACCGCGGAAGGCGTGTCCTGGGAGCCGAATCCCCCCGCAGACCGCCGTATGGCGGTGCAAGCGGTGCTGACGTGGGGCGCGCTGCAGCAAGGCATGCCTGGCAGGCTGCGCCCCTGCGCCAATCCGGAGTGCCGGCTGTTCCTCTTGGACCGCAGCAAGACGAACAAGGCCCGCTGGTGCTCGATGGCACTGTGCGGCAACCGCATGAAGGCCAGGCGCCATTACCAGCGCAGCCGCAAAGGAGCCACTGACTAGCTGGAGGCACTGCAGAGGGGCGAGCGCTCCGCCGGTGGACCACGAACACCTGCCCGGCACCCGGCACTTCGGCCCGGAACTTCGTGGGTCACGAACGCCGTCCGCCGGGCTCCCAGGCGTGCACCTCGATGTCCGCGTACCGATCACGGCTCAGAACGGCTCGTGCCACGTCCGGGGACGGGGCCCGCAGCAGTACCGCGGCACCCAGCAACCTGGCGCCGTCGTCGGACAGCAGTGGCCCGTACGCGATCAGCTCATCCGGGTCGGGCGGCAAGGCCAGGTCGGGGGTCCGTGCCGAGCCTAGGCCGAGGACCAGGTACCGACTGCCGCCGCTCCGGCCACCCGGGAAGTCCCCCATGGAACGCCCCAGCATGTTGCGCCACCGGCGCAGCAGCACGTCCCGGTAGACGCCGGCCTGGTAGTTGGGCTCGTCGAAGGCGAAGGCACGTGCAGTGGCGGGATCAGGCACGTCGACGATGTGCACGCTGCCGGTGGGCGTCTCTCCGTCGTCGGCGAACGTCGGACCGCGGGCGATCATCTTCTCGGCGTACCGGTCCATGTAGGACCAGTGCTCCTCCAGAAGCTCGTCCCGTAACGGAAGCGAGCCGGGCCGATCGCGGTGGTAGCAGAAGAACTCCATACCCGAGACCCTCCCCTACCAGAGGGTCGGGTCTCAACCGACCATGGCGAGGTGGCCTGCCACGGCACCGTGGCAGGCCACCCGGCCACTCAGACTCTCACGGGGTGAGGTTGCCGGTCAGCGGCGGTGATACCCACGGCCCCACGATGCGCTGTCGACCTCGCGGCCGCGGTGGTTGGACAGGGTCGCCTCGCCGCGGTGGTTGTCCCATACGTGGTGACGGCGGTCCTGGAAGAGGTCGGTGCGGGTGTCGCGGCCGCTGCCGGTGTGCACGCGGACGGTGGAGCGGCCGTCCAGACGGAAGCGGTCGAAGGTGTACGTGTGGCCGTCCCGGCCGGACAGCGTCCAGCCGTCCAGGTTCACGCTGCGCCGACCGGTGTTGGTGACGTCGATCCACTCCCTGTTCAGGGAGCGGTTGGACCGGTCGTCACGTCCCGGCGCGTCGTACTGCACGTCACTGATGACGACGTCGTGACGGTCGTTGCGGCGCTCACCGTGGTCCGCGGAAGCCGGCAGCGCCGTCACCGCCGTGAGTGCACAGGCGGTGAGCGTGGCGGAGAGCAGACGACGGGCGGTGATGGAAGCAGACACGAGATCCCTCTCGGTTCAGGACCCCGTAGCCGTCTCCTCTGAAACCGGAGAGGCCGGGGTGCGGGCGTCCCGGCCGGTGTCGGCCGAGGACCCACACGTTGCCCCCCGCCACACACTCCAGCGGTGAACCACCGACCCATGTTTCCAAATACGGACATTTTGGTAACAGTCGGTTGTTTATCGCATGGACCTGTGCGAATACGGCGTGCATATCTGTGGCCCCTGCATCCAGCCTTGGGGTGCAGGGGCCACACCCCGCAGCCCAGTGCGCCGCACCGGCAAGCCACCGGCCCCCGCCAACAGCACTCACCCGAAAGTGAGCAACAGGCGACATACGACTCCAGGCCCCACAACTGGAGTTCGGGGCGGTACCCGTGGACCGTGCTCCGCCCACCGCGCGTCGTTCCGAGTGCTGCCGGGCCGCAAGGGTAGTCAGGTGCGGTGACTACCCCCTTCGCACCCACGCCTGGCGGCTCGCCCGAGGCCGGGGCTCCGGCGCTCAAGAAGGCGCTGACGACACCTCTGCTCTATTTCTTCATCCTGGGCGACGTGCTGGGCGCCGGCCTCTACGTCCTCGTGGGCCAGGTCGCCGCGGAGTCGGGCGGCGCCGTGTGGGTACCGCTCGTCCTCGCCCTGCTGCTGTCGCTCCTGACGGCGGCGTCGTACGCCGAACTCGCGACGAAGTACCCGAAGGCCGGCGGCGCCTCCCACTATGCGACCCTCGCCTACGGCCCGCTCACCGGGTTCCTGGCCGGATTCTGCATGCTCGCCGCGGGCATCGTGTCGGTCGCCGCACTGGCACGTGGTTTCGCCGGCGACTACCTGACCACCTTCGTCAGCCTTCCCGTCGTCCTGGTCGCGGCGATCTTCCTGTGCGCACTGGCGCTGCTCAATGCCCGGGGCATCAGGGAATCCACCGGCGCCAACGTGGCCGCGACACTCGTGGAGGTGAGCGGTCTCCTCCTCGTCGTCGGTCTCGGCGTCCGGGTGCTCGTGCGCGGCGATGGCGACGCGGGCAGGCTGGTGAACCTGGGCACCGCCGGCACAGGTGCAGCCGCGGGCGTCCTGAGCGCTACGGTGCTCGCGTACTACTCCTTCGTCGGCTTCGAGACCTCCGTCAACGTCGCCGAGGAGACCCGCGATCCGCGTCGCTCGTATCCGCTCGCCCTCTTCGGCGCACTGGGGACGGCCGGCGCCGTCTACGCCCTGGTCGGGATCGTCGCCTCGGCCGCCGTCCCCACCGAAACGCTGGCCCGCTCCAGCGGTCCCCTGCTCGAAGTGGTGAAGGAGGCGGGCGGAGTTCCGCCGAAGCTGTTCAGTGCCATCGCCCTCGTCGCCGTCGCCAACGGCGCGCTGCTCACCGGCATCATGAGTTCCCGTCTGGCCTACGGGATGGCCCGGGACGGTCTCCTCCCCCGCTTCCTGACCGCGCTGCTTCCCCGGCGCCGTACCCCGTGGGCCGCCATCGCGGCCACGACCTCGCTGTCCTTGCTGCTGGCGCTGACGGGCGACGTGGCGACCCTCGCTTCCACGCTCGTGCTGCTCCTCCTCGTGGTGTTCTTCATCGTCAACACCGCCGTCCTCGTCCAGCGGCGTGACCGCCCGGCCGCGCCGCATTTCCACGCGTACACGGCCGTGCCCGTCCTCGGCGCGCTCTCCTGCGTGGCGCTCGCGACGCAGATCGACAGCGAAGTCTGGATCCGCGGACTGATCGTCATCGCGATCGGCGTCGCCCTCGGCGCCGTCACCGCCCTGCGCCGCCGCAAGGCGTCCTCGTGACCGGCACTGCCCGGTCTGTCACCGGCTCCGACCCGACGCACGCTCAGGCCCTGCACCTCTCCGGCTGAGGGCTCAAGCACTCAGGCGCGCCAAAGCCTGCGTGGTGTTCCTCCCGGCCGCTACTTCGAGGTCATGCTCGTACGCCGCTGGGCCTCGGCAGCAGGGCTTCGTCGACGTACAGATCGACGTGCTCGTTGTAGAACGCGGTCATGCCCGCGATGCCGTGGGCAGGGACGGTCGGAAAGTCGTACACCCAGGCGATGTCCTCGTAGGAAGTGGTGCCGCTGTCGAACGACCAGTAGCTGCTCGTCGTCCCTTTGTACGGGCACTGCGTCACCGTGTCCGAGCGCCGCAGCTGTGTCCAGTCGATGTGCGTGCGGTCGAGGTAGTAGCGAGTCGGCAGACCGGTTTCGAACAGCTTCACGCAGTAGGGGGCATCCGCCAGCACGGTCCCGTCCAACTCCACTCGGACGCTGCTGGACGAGCGCAGAGCGTCGACACGGGAGTACGGGCTCCTGGGGTGCACGAAGACGGGCTCGTCCTCCTCGAACCAGGACTCGAGCGCCTCCCATGCGAAGCGCACCGTGCCGTGCAGGGGCCGCGGGGCACCCTCACCCCACACCCAGGCCGCGCCTTCACGGATCTCGGGGCCGACCTGCAGGGTGTGCCGGTGCGCCGGGCCCGGACCGAGTTGCTCGGTGCGGTCGTCGTCGACGAGCACGCCGTCGACCAAGTCCTTGATCGGGATGCAGAACTGAGGGTAGGCCTGCCGCTCCCAGACGTACAGGGCACGGCGTGTGTCGAACACGACGCGGCCGTCGATCATGCCCCGGACGCGCCGCGGCACAGGCTCGACGTGGCCGATCGGGACGATCAGGCTCGGATGGAGAACACTTTCCGCTGCCATGGGACACCTGCGTTCGAATCGCCGACTGTGCACTCGCTGAGCCCGGTGCCTGCGGGGCCCCGGATGACCACGCACCCTTCGGGCCCGATGCCCTCACCTGCCCCCGATGCTAGTCACTGTGCGGAACCGTGGCCCGCAGCCCGGTGTGCGCGGGCGCTCATGCGCCTGCCCGGTCAGGCTGCTCTCCCACCCGCCTTGCGGAGCTGGTGTACCAGGGGCTGCCGCATGGCTCGGCGTTCGTCCGCTGTTGTGCCGCCCCATACGCCGTCCAGCGGATCGGCTGCCAGCGCCCAGTCCAGGCACTCCCGTATGACCGGACAGCGATGACAGACGGACTTCGCCAGAGCTGTCTGTGCCTCGGTCGGACGGCTGCTCGTGTCGCCTATGGGGAAGAACAGGTCAGGATCGGCGCCCCCGCAGAGCGCCTGTTCACGCCAGTCCACGGCGCACCTCCTCGTGGCGGATTCATCAGGGCCGAAGTCCTTGAGGTCTCGAATCGAGAGCTCTCTGGCAGATATGACCGAATAGTCGGCGCTGCTGTGACAGGTCCTGAAGCCGCCGGCACTGGTCGACGTGGGCCGGCAAGAAAGATGCACTGCGCCTGCGGCAGCCGCGGGTGTTCCTGGCGATGCTTGTCGCATCGGGCCGTGCGCGTCACGGACGGACCACGCTGCCGGCCTGCCGGCGGTCAAGGTGGGCGCGGCGTGGCAGCCGGCCTCGGCGTCGCCGCACGGGGGCCGCGACGGGCCCCCGACAGCCTTGCGCTCACGGGCTCCCTACACGGGCGCCGCTCCGCTCTGTGCCGCCTTGCGGTGCCGTGCGGAGAGGCGGGAGCCGGACTCGCGGCGCGCGGCGCGGCGCAGGAGGGGCACTGCCAGGAGGAAGCCCAGGACCGCCCAGGCGGCCAACACCAGGGCGACCATGGGAAGTTCCCACGAGCCGGCCGCCTCTGCGGCCCGCGCCCCGTCCGGGAGCAGCGCCGAACGCAGGCCCTGCGCCATCCACTTGAGCGGGAAGACCGCCGCCACCTGCTGGACCGGCACGGGCAGCGAGGTGATCGGGAACACCGTCCCGGAGATGATCAGCAACCCCATCGTCGGCAGCATGATCAACGCCAGCGCCTCGCGGGGGTTGGGCAGGACCGCGCCGATGGCCGCACCCATCGGTACGACGGCCAGCAGCCCCAGCGTGGTGACCCACAGCAGCGTCAGCCAGTCGCCCGGCCCGTGCGGCAGTGGCCCGTCCACCAGCAGCGCCGCGGCCCCCAGGAGCAGGGCCAGGGTGCCGACCGCCACCACGACCACCAGCAGGCACTTGGCGACGAGATAGGCCGGTATCCCGCCGGGGGTGGCACGCAGCCGCAGCAGGGCGCCCTCCTCCCGCTCGGTCACGAGGATCTGCGGGAGGTTGACCATTCCGATCTGGAACAGCAGGTAAGCGGCGAATCCTGCCAGCACCAGATGGGCCATGGGAGTGCCGGTGCCGGGCACGTCGTCGCTGATGTAGCCGGCGACGAGCAGCGCGACGATCACGTTGGTCAGGTGGCCGAACATCTCCTTGCCGTTACGCAGGAGGTGCCGCAACTCGATGACGCCGCGCTGGAGGCCCGCACGCCAACTGTTCGTCAGAAGGGTCACGTTCATGCGGCCTGTGCCTCCTCGTCCGCGGTCCCGTCCGTGCCGTCGGCCCCCCGGTGCACCATGTGCAGGTAGGTGTCCTCCAGCGTCGGGCGGCGGACCTCCAGGTCGGCGATGGGGCCCGCCGCGCTCCGGTGGAGTTCCCAAACGAGGTGTGAGGGGTCCTCGGTGCGTTCACGGCGGGGCGTCCCGTCGTCGGCGGTCCAGCGGACCTCAGCCTGGGCGGCGGCCCGCCGGGCCAGTTCCGCGGGCGTGCCGCAGGCCCGGATCCGGCCGCCGACCAGCATGGCGATGCGGTCGGCGAGGCGTTCGGCCTCCGCCAGGTCGTGGGTGGTGAGCAGGACGGTGACGCCCTCGTCGCGAGCGAGCCGTTCGACCAGGGCGTGGAACTCGTACCGCGCCTCCGGGTCGAAGCCGGTGGTCGGCTCGTCCAGGAAGAGGAGTTCGGGGCGGCCGACGATACCGAGCGCGACGTCCAGCCGCCTTCGCTGGCCGCCGGACAGCCGGTCCACCTGTCGGCCGGCCTGGTCCGTGAGGCCGACCAGGGCCAGCAGCTCGGCCGGGTCGCGCGGGTCGGGGTAGTACGTGGCGAAGTGCTTCAGCAACTCCGCCACCCGCCAGCGGCGGTGGTCGCGCCAGGACTGCAGGACCAGTCCGATCCGCCCGCGCCAGGCGTCGTCCCCCCGCTCCGGGTCCGTACCGAGGACACTCACCTCCCCGGAAGAGCGGCGCCGGAAGCCTTCCAGGATCTCGACGGTGGTGGTCTTCCCGGCGCCGTTGGGTCCGAGCAGCGCGAAGACCTCGCCGCGGTGGATGTCCAGGTCCACGCCGTGGAGGACGTCGATGTCGCCGTACGTCATCGTCACCTCGCGCGCGTGAACGACGGGCCGGCCAGGTGTGTGCTTCGGCGTCATCGTGCCGCCCCCGAGTTGTGTCGCTGTCGTGGTGATGCTTCGGTGTCCGCCGCGGTGCCGGCGGCATCGACGATCGCCCGCAGAGCCGCGACGTGTCCCTCGAAGGCGGTGCGGCCGCGGTCCGTCAGGCGAACCCTGGTGCGCCGCTTGCGACCGCCGCCCTCCTTGTGGAGCTCCAGGTATCCGGCCTCTTCGAGGGTGTGCAGCTGTTTGGAGAGCGCCGAGTCACTGAGCGAGAGGCTGTCGCGGACGAAGGCGAAGTCCGCCCACTCGGTGGTGGCCAGCAGTGCGACCACCGTCAGCCGGGTCGCGGGATGGATCAGTTCGTCGAAGCCGGCGGGAATGCTCATCCGTCCCTCCCCGCACGGGCTTCCCGCACGCCCCGGCCACGCAGCGAGCCGGCCGCCCATCGGTTCGCCGGCCCGGCGAACATCACGAACACGGCCGCCGACGCGGTGGCCTGGATCAGGCTGCCGGACAGCGGCTCCAGCGGCTCGACCAGACGGCCGGACAGCAGAGCCGTCCCCCCTGTCACCACCGCCGCCGAGGCGAACGTGGCCGGGAACCGCCAGTCGTAGCGCGAGTGGTGCAGACGCAGCCGGCTTCTGCGGTGGTGCACCACGGCCAGCCCGACCAGCAGCGAGACATACGCCGCGGCGGCCAGCCCGACGCCCCACCGGGGCAGGTCCAGGCCCAGCACGGCCAGGAAGATCCACATGATCACGGCGGTGGAGTACGTCGCGGCGGGACCGCCGGACGCGGAACGCTCGACCTCGTCGTACACCCGCTCCTGCGGCACCCGAATGCGCTGCAGGTCTTGCCAGGCCTGTTCGGCGTCCACCGGCGCGCTCACGGCCGCCACCTCCCTCCGGATCCGACTTTCCCACTGGGAAAGCTACCCGCGACTTTCCCGGTAGGCAAGTCGTGCTCGGGCCCTGTGCTTCGACGGTCTCGGTCGGGGGAGGTGTATTCGGCGTCGGTACCGCGGATCGCATCTCGGCCTCCGAAGGGAAGTGTCAGTAGACCGCCGACGGAGCGCCCCCGCAGGCCCGCGCGACGGCACCCGGACGGGCTGTGGATGCCTGCGGTTGCGCGAGGGGTGCGTGCTGCGCGGGTGGCCCAGGGGTGGTCCCTGGAGACTCTGGCCGCTCGCTCCGGGGTCAGTAGGGGCATGCTCGTGCACATCGAGCAGGGCCGTACGAACCCGAGTACCGGCACGCTGTGCAGGCTGACGGATGCCCTGGGGACGACCCTGTCCCGGCTGGTCGAGACCTCGGAGCTGCCGTTGGCCCGTGTGGTCCGGGCCGGGGAGGGGGCGTGTCTGTGGCGTAGTGAGCACAGTCCCGGGCGGGCTGGCTGTGACCCGCCGGAGCGCCGGAGCCCCCCGAACCGCCCGGGAACGCCGGAACGCCGCCGGCCACCGTGATCGACGGCGGCCGGCGGCGTTCCGAAGGCCTTGGGTCAGGCCTGGTCGGTGAGCGTGGCGTTCACCAGCGGACCGATGACCGCGAGGGCTTCGGGCGTCATCAGGTGCAGGTGCTCGAAGTCGACCACCTGGTAGCGGGGTTGCCGGGCGAGGTACGGCGCCCAGTCCTCCGCGCCGACCGTAGCGACGACACCTACACGCCGAGCGACTCCAGCCGAACGGCCGTGGCGGCCCGCGTTCGCTGATGTTCCCGCTGGATGGAGACGCAGATCGGTCCAGTTCTGCTCGATATATTCGAGGCACCCCTCTCGCGCTCCCGGCCGGTACGGAGTGCGCTGCGGGACGAGGAGATCGCGGACGGCGCCGAAGGCGACGTGATGGTGGTCGACAACATCCTCACCGCCCACGGCCGGGAGCCGTTCCGGGGCGAGCGCCGCATCGTCGTCGCCATGGGCGACCCGGTCAACGTCCGGGACTGCCTGCCCACCGTCGACGCCGAGGCGAGGTTCGTCTGAGATGGCCGACCGTCAGCACGCCGCCGGCCACGACCCGCTGACCCGGTTCCTGCGGGCCGCCGCCGCCACGCCGGACCGCCTCGCCGTCCGCTCCCGCGGCACCGGCCTCACCTTCGCCCAGCTCGCCGACCGCGTCGCCGCCCTGGCCGGCGCCCTGCGCGAGCGCGGCGTACGCCGTGGCGACCACGTCGGCGTCTGCCTGGAGCGCGGCGTCGACCTCGTCACCGCACTGCTCGCCGCCTGGAGCACGGGCGCAGCCTACGTGCCGCTCGACCCGCGCTATCCCGACGAGCGGATCGCCTTCATGATCCGCGACTGCGGCCCACGGCTGGTCGTCGCGGCCGACGAACGCCCGACCCGGCTCGCCGACGTCGAGGTGATCGTCCCCGCCGCCGCCGGCCCCGCCACCGCGTCGGTGCCTGTGACCCCCGCCGACGCCGCCTACGTCATCTACACCTCCGGCTCCACCGGCGTGCCCAAGGGCGTCGTCGCGACCCGGGGCGGCGTGGCCTCCCTGCTGCACCGGCTCGAAGCCGTCGGCGCCTACCCCGACGAGCACCGCGTGGTCGGCTGGAATGCCAGCGCGTCCTTCGACGCCTCCGTCCAGCAGTGGGCACGGATCTGCCGCGGCGACACCATCGTCGTCCTCGACGAGGAGGAGCGGCGCGACCCCGCCCGCTTCGGCGCCGCACTGGCCGAGTACGGGATCACCGACGTCGACGCCACCCCGTCCCACTGGGAGGCCGTGGAGCCCGGAATCACCAGCCTGTCGCTGCGCCTGTTCCTCGGCGGCGAGCCGGTCTCCCCCGCGCTGTGGCGGCGACTGGCCGAGGCCGGGCGGCAGGGCCGCGTCGAGGCGTACAACCTGTACGGGCCGACCGAGTGCACCGTCGACTCCACCACCGCCCCGATCGAGGGCGACGAGCCGCACATAGGCCCGCCGCTGCCCGACGTCGAGGCCCACGTGCTGGACGACCGCCTGGCGAAGGTCCCGGTGGGCGTCACCGGCGAGCTCTACCTCGCCGGCCCCGCCGTCGCCCGCGGCTACGTCAACCGCCCTGGCCTGACCGCCGAACGCTTCGTCGCCGACCCGTTCGCCAGCGGCGGAGGCCGGATGTACCGCACCGGCGACGAAGTCCGGTGGCGGGCCGACGGCGCACTGGAGTTCGTCGGCCGGGCCGACCGCCAGGTCAAGGTGCGCGGCTTCCGGATCGAACCCGGCGAGATCGAGGCCGCCGTCGCCGCCTACCGCGAAGGCTGCGCCGCCGTCGTGGTCGCCCGCGCCGACGACCTGGTCGCGTACTGCGTCGGCGACGTCGACCTCGACGCGCTGCGCGCGCACCTGGCCGCACAGCTGCCGGCCCACCTGGTCCCCGCACACCTCGTCCCGATCGCTGCGTTCCCGCTGACCGTCAACGGCAAGATCGACCTCGCCGGGCTCCCCGACCCCGACGCCGACCGGATCGACGGGCGGCAGCCGGAAGGCAAGTACGAGGAGCTGGTCGCCGACGTGTGGGCGGATGTCCTCGGCCGGGACCGGGTCTTCGCCGACGACGACTTCTTCGCCCTCGGCGCCCACTCGCTGATGGCGATCCGCGTCGTGGCCCGGGTCAAGAAGGAGCTCGGCACGGCCCTGTCCATCCGCGACGTCTACCGGCGGCCGCTGCTACGGGACTTCGCGGAGTTCGTCCGGGCCACCCACGTCGGCGCGGCCGCGACGGCCGAGCGCTAGAGGAGAACACATGACCAACCGCCTGGGGGCGGCCCGGCAGAACACCGCCGTGATCCGCCCGAAACAGCTCGACGACGCCGCCACCACCCTGGTCTGCCTGGGCTTCTGCGGCGGCGGCACCGGGGCCTACCACCCGTGGGCCGAGGTCGTCGCACCAGACGTGGACCTCGCGCTGGTCTGCTACCCCGGCCGGGACGGCCGCTTCATGGAGGACTTCGCCACTACCTGGGACGAGCTCGCCGAGGACGCCACCCGCGCCGTCGTCTCCGCCGTCGGCGACCGCCCCTACGTCCTGTTCGGCCACAGCATGGGCGGTTGGATGGCCTTCGACGTCGCCACCCGGCTGGAGGCCCGGGGCAGCTCCGTCCCCGACGCCCTGGCGGTGTCCTCGTGCAACGCCCCGGCCCGCGGCCTCACCCCGCGCGACATGTTCCCGGCCCGCCAGGACACCGACGAGGACCTGATGACCTGGATGCGCACCCACGGGCTGGTCGCCGAACACGTGCTCGGCGACCCGGACCTGCTGGAGATGGCGGTGGAGATCATGCGCGCCGACATCGCCGTGCGCGACACCTTCCACCACAACGGCGCCCTGGGCGTCACCATGCCGGTGCAGTTCCTCGCTGGCGCCGACGACGTGGTGATCGAGGCCGACGCGCCCGCCCAGTGGAAGGAGTTGGCCCTCGGCTCCTACCGGCACGACCAGCTGCCCGGCGGGCACTTCTACACCCCCGAGGTATGGCGGACCCTGCCCACCCAGATCAGCGCGATCAACCCGTAGAAACGATCCAGGAAGGCTCCGGGAGTACCCAGCCCATGACCGATCAGTTCACCGTGAAGGCCACCTACGGCCAGGTCTTCGCGGTCGCGCAGTTCCGTGCCGTCTTCGCCGGCCGGCTGCTCGGCGTCATGTCCGACACCCTGCGGGCCGTGGCACTCGCGGTGCTGGTGTACGACCGGACCGGCTCGCCGCTGCTCACCGCGGTGACGATGACCATCAACTTCCTGCCGCAGGCCGCCGGCGGCCTGTTCCTCGCCGCGATGGCGGACCGGTTCACCCCGCGCACCCTCATCAGCACCGGCTACGCCCTCCAGTGCGCGGTCGGGCTGCTGCTCGCGATGGGGCACCTCCCGGTCGCCGCCAGCCTGGTCCTAGTCGCTGGCGTGGCCTGCCTGACCCCGGTCACCACCGGGGCCACGGCCAGGGTCCTTGCGGAAGCCCTCACCGGCGACACCTACGTCCTCGGGCGCTCGCTGTCCTACATCGTCGCCGTCTCCGCGCAGATGGTGGGCATGGCCGCCGGCGGGACGCTGGTGGTCTGGCTGGGCGTGGAGCGCACGATGCTGGTCACCGCCGGGGCGCACCTGGTCGCCGCGGCGATCAGCCGGCTGTTCCTGTCGCCCGCCCGGGCGCCCCGCGCGAGCGCGCCGGCGACGGGCGGCGGGTCGATCATGCGCCGGACCCTGCGGGGCAACGCGGCGCTGGTCGCCAGCCCCGGCGTGCTCAAGCTGATCATGGTGCAGTGCCTGCCCGCCGCCTACCTGGCCGCGGCGGGCAGTCTGCTCATCCCGTACAGCGCGCACCGCGGGTTCAGCCCCCAGCAGACCGGCGTCCTGCTGGCCGCCACCTCGGTCGGCATGCTGATCGGCGACATCGTCATCGGCCGGGCGTTCGCGCCCGCCACCCGGGAACGGCTGGTCCTGCCGCTGCTGCTGGTGATGGGCACCCCCTCGCTCACGCTCGCCCTGGACCTGCCCTATCCGGCGGTCGCCGCCGCCTACGTCGTCACCGGCACCGGCTCCGCTTACCTGCTCGGCCTGCAGCGGCGCTTCCTGGAAGCCGTTCCCGCTGAACTCCAGGGTCAGGGCTTCGCGTTGCTGAATACCACCACCATGAGCATCCAGGGCGTCGGCCCCCTGGTGTTCGGCGTGGTCGCCGAGTTCGTGCCGGTCGGCGTCGCGATCGCGCTGACCGGAGTGGGCAGCGTGGCCACCACCCTGCTGCTGCGCGAAGCGGCCCGACCGAGGGTGATTTCGGCCGAGGCCGCCTGAGCACCCGCGACGCGGCGAAGGGAGAACAGCAGTCCGCCGACCCCTACGAATGGATTTGACTATGGAGGCTCGGTCGATTGTTCCACGTCGCTACCTCAACGTGCTGGTGGACCTGTCGGCCGTCGCGCACAACACGCGCGTCGTCCGACAGGCCGTCAGCCGGCCCGCCACCGCTGTGATGGCCGTCGTCAAGGCCGATGCCTACGGGCACGGCGCGATCGATGTCGCCCGCGCGGCGCTCGACGCCGGGGCGACCTGGCTCGGCGTGTGCACCACGGCCGAAGCACTCGAACTGCGCCGGGCTGGCCTCGACGCCCCGATCCTCGCCTGGCTGCACAACTCGGTGGAGAGCATATGCCTGGCCACGGCGGCCGGCGTGGACGTCTCGGTGCAGTCCGCCCGCACCCTGGCCTTCGCGGTCGACGCCGGACGAAGCGCCGGAAGCCCGGCCAGGGTCCACCTGGAGGTCGACACCGGGCTCGCCCGCGGCGGGGCGGCGCTCCAGCACTCGGCGGCCCTGCTGGACGCCGCCAAGGCCGCCCAGAGCCAAGGCCTGATCGAGGTGGTCTCGGTGTGGTCGCACCTCTCGCACGGCGAAGTCCCGGGCCACCACACGCTGGATGAACAGGCGAGGCTACTCGACGACGCCTGGCGGCGGGCCGTCGACACCGGCCTCGACGTCCGACGCCACCTCGCCGGATCCCTGTCGGCGCTCACCAGGCCCGACCTCCACCTCGACATGATCCGAACCGGCTCGGCCCTCTACGGCCTGCTGCCGTACACGGAGCGCCACAGTTTCGACCTCCGGCCCGCCATGCGGGTCACCAGCCACGTCGCGCTGACCAAGTGGGTCGAAGCCGGTCAAGGCGTCTCCTACGAACACGACTGGGTCGCGCCGAGCGCGCTCAACCTGGCCCTGATCCCGGTCGGCTACGCCGACGGAATCCCGCGCTCCCTCAGCGGACGCCTCGCGGTCTCCATCCGCGGCCGGCGCTACCCCGTCGTCGGACGCATCTGCATGGACCAGATGATCGTCAACTGCGGTGACGAGAAAGTGGAGGAGGGGGAGGAGGTGGTCCTCATCGGCAGCGAGTCGGACGGCGACCCCACCATCCACGAATGGGCGCTCGCCATGAACACCACCCCGTGCGAGGTCGCCACCTACTTCGATCGCCCGCACGTCAACCGGCAGACCGTGCCGGCGGTCGGCACCCGTCCCTGGGCGGGCTGAACCCGTCTACGAGGTGCTGCGGCCGTAATCCCCCCGAGACGCGCCTCCATCGACCTCGCGCATGACGCTACAAGCGCGAAACGAACGATACGTTGCTTACTGCCCTCTCAGTGGAGCGGCAAGGCGATCCAACCCCTGTCGTCGACCGGGTGGCTGTGAACGACTTCTCCGGCCCCGGCGAACGGGCGTTTTGGCCCCACTTGGCGATCTACCGAGGGCCGCGTCGACCGGAACTTCTGGCCCCACCGCAAGGCCTTTTGAGCAGCCTGCCGGGTGGGGCCACTTCTCCGGGACATCGACTTCCGGATCAAGGGGCTGGGCCCGCCGGAGTCGTTCCGCTGGGGCCAGAGGATCCGTTCCTGGCCAACCGGGACGGTCCATGCCATCTTCCGCATCGGGAACGACCTCTCTGCACGTTTCCCACTGCGTCTGGCCGAGGCTTCCGAGACGCTGGCGGTTCTGGAACAGGAAGCCCAGGCGAGCGCGGAGCTGGCACAGGTGTCTCGGTTCCCCGCCCCGGAACCGGTCGCCTTGGGAAAGCCTGGAGCGGGTCACCCCATGCCGTGGTCGGTCCAGACATGGCTGCCGGGAACTGGGCGAGGGAGCAGCCATGGTCATCGAGGGAGCTTCGAGGTGCGTTCGGGGTGGGCCGCGGTGATGTACCGCATGGCGGTGTGAGAGGAGATGCCGAACAGGCGCATCAGGTGAAGCGGGTCGTCGACCTCGAAGGCCTCGTCGCGGATGCGGTCTTGCCGTAGCGTCGGCATCGTGAGTCCGGTGGGCCGGAAGATGGCGGTGAACGTGGTACCGATGGGCGAGCGAGTGGTGTCTACCGCGGTCCATCGGTTGATCAGCAGATGCGGGTTGGTCGTCACCGGCCAGCGGCGGTGACGTTCACGAAGCCACGCGGAGGCGCAGCGGTAGGTGAGTTCGTCGAGGTAGATGGTGTGCCGTTTGCCGGGACGCCGGACGATGAGCCGCTCACGGGACAGGTCGAGGTCGGTGAGCAGCAGGTGGCGAATGTCGGTGCCGCTGAGCGCATGGACGCAGACCAGCACCATCACGAGGCGCTGGAAGTCGTTCTGCGCATGGCTGAGGACGCCGGCCAGCCGGTCCGAGGGCACGGAGGGCGGGGTCTTGTTGATCCCGGCGAAGACGAGGCCGCGTGTGGGGTCGCGGAAGATCACGCCCTCTTGCCGAAGGGCCCGGAAGACATTCCGCAGGACGATGTGGATCGAGCGGGCCGGCGTCCCCTTGCGGGTGGCGATGGCCCGCTTGACGTCGTCGCGGGTGATCTCACGCAGGCTTTCGATGCCGTCCGCGAGCCACCCCTTGAGGATCGGGTCCAGGACATGCCAGTAGCGGACGATGCTCCGGTAGGTGCGGCCGGTGTGCTCCCACTTGCCCTCGCCGCGCACGGTCAACACGCGCGCGATCGACCTCACAGAGGCCCTCCTGCTGCTGAGCCGCAGCGACCGCGGGAACTTCACCCGCGAGAGCGTCGACATCTCCCTCGTCGCCGAAGAGGCCGCCGAGACTCTGCTCCCCCACGCCGAACGGCGCGGAATCACGCTCGACGTCACCGGCGGACCGGCACGGGCCAACGGCTCCGCGGAGCTCCTGCTGCGGATGGTGACGAACCTCGTCCAGAACGCCCTCGTCCACAACCTCCCCGTCGGCGGCACCGTGACGGTCCACACCGAAGCGCGGGCTGACGCGAGCGTGCTGCGGGTCGAGAACACGGGTGATCCGCTCCCGCCGGATCTGGTGCCGACCCTCACCGAGCCCTTCCAGCGCGGAACGGAACGCGTACGCACCGACGAGCACGCGGGCGTGGGCCTCGGACTTGCCCTCGTGCACAGCATCGTCCGCGCCCACAGCGGCACTCTGGAACTCGTCGCCCGCCCCGCAGGCGGTCTGCTCGTCACGGTACGGCTCCCCGGCATGCCGTAGGCATCGAAGGGTGCAGCGGACACCCGCGGCCGCATCCGCTCGCACGTCGCACCGCCGTGGCTTCGCTACGAGTGCGGGCGGGCTCCACGCAGGAACTGTTCGACCGCCGTCTCCACAAGCCCGTCCAGCAGATCCGCGTGCACGAAACCGCTGTTGATGAGCGAGGCGATGCCCTGGAGGGTCGCGAACAGGACGATCCCGATCCGCTCGGGGTCACCGTCCTCAAGCGCACTCTGCGCCTGCCCTTGACGGATCAGGTCGTTCATCAGCCCGAACGGGGCTTCGGCCGCCTTGGCGATGCGCGTCGCACCCGGCCGGTGCTTACTGGTGTACATCAGTTCCAGGAGCGCGGCGTTCTCGGTGGCGAAGCGGGTGTAGGCCGTCATGATGACCCTTACACGCGAGGGGAAGTCATCGTCCGCGCCCGCCCATGCGGTGCGCAGCGCCGTGTCCAGCCGGCCGAACCCGGCCTCGGCGAGCGCATCCAGGAGTCCTTGGCGGTCCGAGAAGTGCCGGCGCGGCGCCGCGTGGCTGACCCCCACCTCCCTGGCCAGATCGCGCAGCGACAACTGGTCCGCGCCGTGCTCCCGCAGGCCGCGCTCGGCCGCGTCGAGGAGCGCGGCCCGGAGGTTTCCGTGATGGTAGGGCCGCTCTTCGGTCGCGTCGGGCATGGCGTCCAGCCTACCAACGGAGTTTCCATTGACTACTTTGTTTCCAGCGTCTACTTTGTAGATCGTGGCACCATTCACTGTGGCGAGCCTCCCTTCCATGGCGGGTCGCACCGTCGTCATCACCGGCGCGAACAGCGGGATCGGCCGCGCCGCTGCCCGCGCCCTCGCCGGCCGGGACGCGCGCGTCGTGATGGCCGTGCGCAGTCTCGAAAAGGGCCGCCAGGCCGCTGCCACCATGTCCGGACACATCGAGGTCCGGCGGCTCGACCTCGCGGACCTCTCTTCGGTCCGCGCGTTCGCCGCGGGCTTCACCGAGCCCGTCGACGTGCTGATCAACAATGCGGGTGTCATGATCCCGCCGTTGTCCCGCACAGCCGACGGCTTCGAGTTGCAGTTCGGCACCAACCATCTGGGGCACTTCGCGCTCACGAACCTGCTCCTGCCTCAGATCCGGCAGCGGGTCGTCACCGTCGCGTCGAACGCCCACAAGGCGGGCTCGATCGACTTCGGCGACCCCAACTGGGAGCGCAAGCCCTACCGGGCGATGACCGCGTACGCCCAGTCGAAACTCGCCAACCTGCTCTTCACGTCGGAACTCCAGCGGCTTCTCGGCGACGTCGGATCGCCGGTGATCGCGACCGCCGCGCACCCCGGCCTGGCGGCCACGAACCTGCTGAAGCCCGACGGCCGGCGACGTGCACGCCACCTGATGAAAAGGGTCGCCGATCTCGTCGCACAGAGCGACGAGGCCGGAGCCCTGCCGACCCTGTACGCGGCAGTGGCCGACGTTCCCGGCGACAGTTACGCGGGACCGAGCGGCTTCCTGGAGGGGCGCGGGGCGCCGAAGCCGGTCGGCCGCTCGGCGAGGGCGCGGGACGCCGAGGTGGCGCACCGCCTGTGGGAAGTCTCCGAGGAGCTCACGGGAGTCGTCTTCCCCCGGCACTCCCTCCACACCGCCTGAGGCTTCCTTCCCGTCGCGCCAGGCCGACCGCACCGACGACGCGCTGCGGCCGGCAGCTCGCCGCAGAGCAGCGAGGGGAGGCGCTGCCCGGCTCCCGCTCACCCCCTGCGCGTATGTGGATGAAGTGTGAATCTTGGCACGGTCTCACGACAGCGCCAGGGGCCAACGCCCCTTGTTTCCCAGGGCAGTCGCAGCTCGTCGCGAGTCGCTGACCCGTCCGGGCGAGGTGTGGTGGTTGCGTGGCGACACCGGCCTGCGGGACTGTTGACGTCCGGCAACTTTTCCTTCTTCGCTGAGTGAGGTGAGGGTCCACGCGTAGGGGCCCCGTCGTATGACTTCTTCCCCGGCCCGCCCCCGCACCGGTGCTGTCAGCACCGTGAGCGCCGAGACCGCCCCGTACCCGGTGGTGGTCATAGGCGCGGACGGGCACGTCGTGGAACTCAACGGCGCGGCCAGCGCTCTCCTCCCTGCCGCCCGCCCCGGACGGGCGCTGCCGTCACCCTCCTGGCTCGCCACCGCCGGAAGCGCCGATCTCCCCGGCATCGCCTCCGGGGCGGTCGACGGTCGCTTCTTCTCGGCACATCCGTCCGCCCTGGCGGACGGCGGTACGGCGTGGTGGCTGGTGGAGGAGACCGACTATCAGCTGGCCGTGCGGGAACTCGAAGCCGAACGCGGGCGCACGAGGTTCCTCACCGAGGCTTCCACCGCACTGCTGGCATCGTTGAACCTGGATCGCTGCATGGAGGTCACCGCGCGCCTGGCCACCGAGCACCTGGCCGATGCCGCGCTGGTGATCGCCCCCACCGCCGCCAAGAAGCTGCCGGTGATCGTCTGCGACCATCGCGGCGAGGTGTCTCGTGACACGGTCGCCGTCACGCCGGACGCCATGCCGGGCCTGGCCGAGGCCTTGCGGGGGTTCCCGCCCGTGCCGTCCCGTTGGATAGACCCCGCCTCGGCTCCCGGCTGGGTGGTCCCTGAGGGGTTCGGTGAGGTCGGTTCGCTGGTGATCACGCCGCTTCCGGGGCACGGCGTACCGGCGGGCGCGCTGATCCTGCTGCGCCGGGTGCAGCAGGCCGCCTTCACCGACGCGGAGGAGGCGCTGGCCGGGCTGTTCGCCGCCCGGTCCGGCGCGGCGATGTCGGCCGCACGGCTGTACGCGGAGCAGAACACGATCTCCGACATCCTGATGCGTGAACTCCTGCCGCCCACCTTGCAGCAGGTGGAGGGAGTCGACTTCGCGGGCGGCTACCGGCCCAGCAGGGACACCGAACGCGTCGGCGGAGACTTCTACGACGTGCATCCGCCCGGCGACGACTTCCCCGAGACCCTCGCCGTCCTCGGGGACGTGGCCGGCAAGGGACTGGAAGCCGCGGTCCTCACCGGCAAGATCCGCAACACGCTGCACGCCCTGCTGCCCATGGCCGGTGACCACGCCCATATGCTCCGCCTGCTCAACAACGCCATGCGCACCAGCCATCACACCCGCTTCGCGACCCTCGTCGTGGCCTCGGTGCGCCGTGAGGAGGGCGGCGTGGCCCTCCGGCTGACCGCGGCCGGGCATCCCGCGCCGTTGATCGTGCGCCGCGACGGAACCGTCGAGGAGGCCGACACCGGGGGAACGCTGATCGGTGTCGTGCCCGCGATCACCTCCCGCACCGCCCACGTCCGGCTCGCCCCCGGGGAGACCTGCGTGCTGTTCACCGACGGCGTCACCGAAGCCAAGGGTGGTCCGCTGGGCGACACGTTCTTCGGGGAGCGGCGCCTCAAGCGCGCGGCGGCGGAGTGTGCCGGCATGCCGGCCGAGGCCGTCGTCGAGCGGATCCAGATGCTCATCTCCCAGTGGATCGGCGACGGACGGCACGACGACATCGCCGTCATGGCCATCACGGCACCCCGCGGTGCCCACCTCAGTGCGGTGGACGGGACGACCCGGGGCAGGTACACCGCATGAGCACCCACATCACCGGCACGACAGCCGAGGGGCCGGGCCGGCACGGCGTCGGCGCCCGCCCCGTCTCGCCGTACGGCGACCAGCGGGCCGTGCCCTGGGCGGACAAACTGTGGGTCGCCGTACGGGCCGCGGACGAGTACTCGGCCGTCGACGTCGTCGCCGACGCCCTGGCGGCGGGGGTGGATGCCGAAGCCGTACTGCTGGACGTCATCGGCGCCGTCCAGCACAGGGTCGGCATCGAGTGGGCCGCCAACCGTATGAGCGTGGCCGACGAGCACGCCGCCACCGCGATCAACGACCGTGTCATCGCCACGCTCCCCACCCGCAGACCCGCCACACCGCGGGGCCGGATCACGGTCGCCTGCGTCGACCAGGAGTGGCACGCCCTGCCCGCGCGCCTGCTGTCCGAGACGCTGCGGCTGCGCGGCTGGCACGTAGACTACCTCGGGGCGCAGGTCCCGACCGCCCACCTGATCGGCCACATCCACCGCACCGGGCCGGACGCCGTGTGCCTGTCCAGTTCCCTGCCCACCCGCCTGCCGCCGGCTCACCACGCCATCACCGCCGTCCAGGCCACCGCGACACCTGTCATGGCCGGTGGCCTGGCCTTCGGCGCCGACGGCCGTTACGCCCGGCTGCTGGGTGCCGACGCCTGGGCGCCCGAGGCCCGAGCCGCCGCCGACCGGCTCGCCGACGGTCCTCTGCCCCAGCCAGGCATCACGCATCAGGCGGTCGACGACCTGCCGCATCTGGCCGACCAGGAGTACACCTTGGTCGCCCGGTCCTCCACCCGCCTGGTACGTGACACCTTCCAGCGCCTGGAGCAACGCTTCCCCGCCATGAAGGACTACGACGACGAGCAGCACGAGCGCACGGCCGAGGACCTCGCCCACATCGTCGACTTCCTGACGGCGGCCCTGTACGTCGACGCCCCCGAGATCTTCAGCGGCTTCCTGGCATGGACGGCCGGCGTCCTCACCGCCCGGGGAGTGCCCGCTCACTCGCTCCTGCCGGGCCTGGACCTGCTGGAGGAGCAACTGCGCGACTTCCCGCGTGCCCGCAGCATCACCGACGCCGGGCGCGCCGCGCTCGCCGCCTGCCCCTGACCCCGAGACGCTGGACGACCACCGTGACCACCTCCCCGGACGCAGACCCCGTCGCCACCCCGTCGCCCGCCGGCCCCCACACCGTGAGCCTGGCCCTCAGCGGCGACCTGGACTACGACACCAGCGCCGAGCTGCTCCACCAGGTCCGCCTCGCACTGGACGGCAACGAAGACGTCAGGGACCTGCGCCTGGACTGCCGGGAACTCGAAGTGGTCGACTCCATGGGCCTGTCGACACTGCTCCAGCTCCACCGCTCCGCCGGCCAGGACAACATCGGCTTCCACCTGGACGACATCGGCCCGACCCTGCGACGCCTGCTGGAACTCACGGGCACCTACGAGTACCTCACCACCCCCCGGCAAGCCGACCCAGCAGACGGGAACCACCCCACCTGACAGCCGGGTGGCACTTCTGCGGGGCTGTCTCACGTGACGTCGCCGGGGCGCGAGCCGTCGCCGGTCGTCACGACGGCGGAGCCATAGGCACGGGCGAGTACGCCCACGGTGTCGGCCATGGCTCGGCGCAGTTCGGAGGGGGCGACGACCTCGACGTCGACACCGAGCCGCAGCAGTTCGCCGCAGGCGTGCTCGATGCTCTCGGTCGGGATGACCGCCTCGACCCATCCGTCGTCGCCGACGGCGGCCGCGGTGGCGTCGACGGCCCGCACCACCTCGGGCGGGACATTGTCGGGCAGGCGCCGACGTCCGCGCGGCGACAGGCGGATGGTGGCTGTGCCGGTGTGGCGGCGGGCCTGGAAGTCGTCGAGACAGGAGGTCCAGTACGCGCCCAGGTCGAAGTCCGCGGGCCGCTCGAAGCGCTCGTCACACGGGGCCGCGTCGAGGACCTGGGTCACCCGGTAGGTCGCGATCCGGGTCGTACCGGCCGCCACGAGATACCAGACACCGGACTTGAGTACCAGGCCGTACGGCCGAAGGCGGCGATGCACCTCTTGCGGCGCGCGCCACCGGCGGTAACGCACGTCCACCGCACGCCGGGTGAGCACCGCGTCGACGAACAGCGCCAGATGCGGCGTCCGTTCCCGCTCCCGGTACCAGCCCGGGGCGTCCAGGTGGAAGACCGCCGCGGTCCGTGCCGCCTCCTCGCGCAGTCCCGTCGGCAGCGCGGCCAGCAGCTTCAGCCGCGCTGCCGTCACCTCCGCCGCGAGTCCCAACTCGGCGGCGGGGCCGGGCAGTCCGGCGAAGAACAGCGCCCGCGCCTCCCCCTCACTCATCCCGGTCAGGCGGGTTCGGTAGCCGTCCAGCAGCTGATAGCCGCCGCCTCGTCCCGGCTCCGCCCACACCGGGACGCCCGCCTCCTGCAAACGCGTCAGGTCACGGTAGGCGGTCCGCACCGACACCCCCAGTTCGTCGGCGATCACTCGCGCGGACATGCGGCCCCGGGTTTGCAGCAGCAGCAACACCGACAACAGTCGACCGGCAGACATGGACGCATTCTCCCCGGAAACCCTGACAGCACCTGGCACACGGCTCCCCTACCGTCGGTTCGCACCCGGCGAGCGACCGGACGAGCGTGGCATCCGCGCCCGGAGAAGAGAACTGAACAGGAGTCCCACCGTGCCCCCTGCCGGCCACGCCCACCGCCCCGCCGTGATCGAGCTTCGGCAGTACACACTTCGCTCCGGGCGGCGCGACGAGCTCATCGAGCTGTTCGACCGGGAGTTCGTCGAGTCCCAGGAGGAGACCGGGATGGTGGTGCTCGGCCAGTTCCGGGACCTCGACGACCCGGATCGCTTCGTATGGCTGCGCGGGTTCCCGGACATGGCGGTACGGCACCGCGCGCTGACGGCCTTCTACGGCGGCCCCGTCTGGGCCCGGCACGGCCCCCAGGCCAACTCCACCATGGTGGACTCCGACGACGTTCTGCTGCTGCGTCCCCTGGCGGACATGAGTGGCTTCGCCGTCGCCCCGTCCGTGCGGCCCCGAACGGGTCTTCCGGCACCGGCGCGCTTCGTGTCCGTCACCGTGTGGTCCTTCCCTCCCGGACGGCACGACGGCATCGCGCTGATCCGGGACGGCCTCCTCCCCGTGCTCCGTGCGACGGGACCCGCGCCGCTCGCCGCGCTGACCACCGAGACGGCGCCCAACACCTTCGTCAGGCTGCCGGTCCGCACCGGGGAGAACGTCGCAGCGGTTGTCACCTCGTACCCCGATGAGCGTGCCCACCGGCGGCACGTCGTCCGGGTCGAGGCCCATCCCCTCGTACGGAACGAGATACTGCCGGGCATCGAGCGAGAACAGACAGCCGCGCCGCGGACATTGCGGCTGGCACCCACCGGCCGCTCATTGCTCTCCTGACCCGTAGACGGACCGGTCGACGTGTCTTGGGCCGTCAACCCGCCCGGACGAGGAACCGCTGATCCGCGGCGCCGGAGCAGCGTTCCTCGATCGCCTCGGCACCCGCTGTCGTGTCGTTGTCGACAATGCCGATGCACCCGCTGCTGGTGGCCGGATGCAGCCGGAAGGTCCCGGCGACGGGTTCCAGGCGGAACTCCTCCGCCATCCCGAGGTAGGCAGCGAGATCACTGCGGTCGGTGTCGAGCGGATCGTAGATCGAGGCGAGCCTGGGATGCGCGCAGCATTCGTCAGCCATGGTGAAGAACGTAAGCGAAACCGGACTTGGACGGACAGTCGGTTCGCCGGGCCGCCACCGGTCGTTGCCCGGCATAGAGTTGACCCGGCACTGACACGGCATGGGGGGCACATGAGGGCGGAGACGGTCCCGAGCTGGGCATCGACACTCGACTCGGTGGTGGTGTACGCACAGGGCGCCCTCTGCCGTCGGCTCGCCCGCGGCCGGATGCCGGTGGACGGGCGGGTGCGAGTGACCGGCCTGCCTCGGTCGATGGATCCGGGTTCCCTACGGGTACGGGTCGTCGGCGTGTCCGGCGTTCGTGCCACCGAGGCCAGGACGGAGGTCGACGCCGAACCGCTCGGCACCCGCCCGCTCGGCGAGCTGCGGCGTGAAGTCGAGCGGCTCCGTGACGCCGCAGAGGCCGCCCAGGCCCGCCGGAACCGGCAACAGAAGCTGATCGATGAAGTGGCGGCCCTGCGCCCGGTGCCACCGCCCCGGAAGAAGGAGGACCCCCACCGCCGTACACCGGTCGACGCATGGCTGGAGCTCGCTGATTTCGTCGACGCCCGGCTGACTGTGCTGCACGCCCGACTGCGCGAGGCGGACGATGAGTTGACGGGTGTCGAGCACGAGTTGGACATCGCCTCCGACAAGCTCGCCCGCGCATCGACCGATACCGCCGCAGCGCACGTGGAGACCGCGATCTGCGCCGTCGTGACCCTCACCGGCGCCCAGGACACGGACTCCGAGGTGGAGTTGGAGGTGGAGTACGGCGTCCCCGGCGCTGTCTGGGCACCGGCGTATCGCCTGACGTACCGCCAGGGCGAGAGCGACGGACGGCTGTTGCTGCGGGCGGCGGTGGCCCAGCGCACCGGCGAGGACTGGACCGGCGTACATGTCTCGCTGGCCACGGCGGACCTTCGGCGCCATACCGACGCGCCCCGGCTCCGTTCCCTCCGCATCGGTCGCAGCCAGCCTGCTCCCGCGCCTTCGGGCTGGCGCGAGCCCCCGCGGGGGCTGACCGATCTCTTCGCCGGATACGACGCGGCAGGACCACGCCCGGCGAGCGGCCGTCTTGCGGTGCCCGACGCGGCCGTCAGGACGCCCGAGGCCGGTGCTTCGCCCCGCCTCCTTCCTTCCCCACCCCCGCCGCCGCCGGCAAGCTACGGCGCGCCTTCCGCCGTTCCACCGGCGCCCAGCGGCGCGGCGCCGGGCCCCGGGCCCGTGGCACCGTCCGCACCAGCTGCCGGCGGCCACGCGCCACCCGCGTTCGGCCGTGACAGCACTTCCCGAACCCGCGCTCTGCCCACCGCGGCCCCCGCCATGGCTCCGGCAGCCGTCGGCCGGGCCGTACCGCCACCGGCGCCTGCTCCTCAGCCGCCATCAGCTCCGCCGACGCCCCTCGTGCCCGGCCCCCCGCAACCGAGCGCCGCCGAACTCGACTACACCGCACTGGTCCTGTGCGGTCCGGAGGTGCAAGGGGACCGCCGGGGACGGCTGTACCCCGGGTCGAACTCCGATCCCCTGACCTACGAGTACCGCCGCCGCGCCGAGGCGGTCGCCGCGCTGCCCCTCCCGGGGAACGCCCGGCGTCCCCGCGAGTCGGCCGGCTCCTTCGACCACCGCTACGACGCCGTCGCCCGCGCCGACGTACCGTCGGACGGTACGTGGCACACCGTGACCGTCGGCGAGGTGCAGGTCGGTCTGCGCACCGAGTACCTGTGCGTCCCGTCGGTGGAACAGGCCGTCTACACGACGCTGGTGCTGTCCAACGCCACCGATCAGGCACTGCTGGCCGGTCCGCTGGAGATCGCGTGCGACGGGGACTTCCTGCTGACCACCTCACTGCCCACGCTCGCTCCCGGCGGTGTGTGCCGGGTGGGACTGGGCCCGAACGAGGCCATCGGGGTCACGCGCCGTACGAGCATGCGTGAGTCGACCTCGGGGCTGCGCAACAACGTCACGGTTCTCGACCACCGCGTCCACGTGGAACTGGCCAACCGGCTGACCTTTCCCGTCACCGTGGAGGTGCGCGAGCGGGTACCGGTCACCTCCGAAGCGGACGTGAAGATGGAGGAGAAGGCCGACTGGAAGGCGCCGGCGGACGGCACGGACGCCGAGGAGCACGCGGCGGGCACCCGACTCTGGCGGATCGAGCTGCCGGCCCGCACCACCGCCTCACTCGACGGTGGCTACGTCATCCGTATCCCGGCCAGTGCGGCCCTGACCGGCGGCAACCGCAGGAGCTGACCCCCTCATGTCGACGAACCCCGAACCGATCGCCCTCCCCGTCACCGCCGTCACCTGCCTGGAGGACCGGGCCCACGTCGAGCGGACCGCCGTGCTCGACCTGGAAGCCGGCACCCAGCGGCTGCGCCTCGGGCCGGTCAGCGCCCTGGCGGTCGATCGCAGCCTGCACGCCGAGCTGTCCGCCGATCACCCGGTGACCGTGCTGGACGCGAGGGTCGTCCGTGCGTGGACGCCGCGGAGGCCGGGTCCCGCCGAGGACGACTCCGCGCTGCGCCACCGGTTGACCGCCCTGGAAGAGGAACAGCACTCGCTGGGACAGCAGCGCGACCGACTGCACACCCGCGTCGACCTCCTTGGCCGTCTCGCCGCCGATCTGCTACGGGAGATCGGCGAAGGCGCCGGCCTCGGGGAGGCCGAGAAAGATCGCTGGAGCCGCGAACTGGACCGAGTCGACGACGAGAGGGACACCTTCGGCGAACGACTACGTGTGGTGGACGCCCGGCTGACCGCGCTCGCCGCCGAGCTCTCGGCCGCCCAGCGGGCCCTGGAGCTCGCCGGGACGGAACCCGCCGAGCTGGCGGGCCACGTCGAGCTCACCGTGCGGGCGGACGCCGCCGGTCCGGCCCGGCTGCGCCTCACCCACGTCACCCCGTGCGCACTGTGGCGGCCCGCCTACCGGGCCGTACTCGACGGGGACTCGCTCACGCTGGACACGGACGCGATGGTCTGGCAACGCACCGGCGAGGACTGGTCCGGCGTACGGCTGACCCTGTCCACGGCCCGCTCCGCCCGTGCCACCGAACCGCCCCGGCTCGGTGAGGACCGGCTGACGCTCCAGGACCGCTCCACGGCGGAACGCCGCACCGTCCACGTCGAGCTGCGTGAGGAGGAGGTCGCGGATCTCGGCCCAGCCCCCGTACAGGGCCTGCCCGGAGTGGACGACGGCGGCGAGGTCCGTGTCCTGCGGTGCGACGCCGCGGTCTCCGTCCCGTCGGACGGACGGGCCCACCGCGTGCCGCTGTCGTCCTTCACCACCACCGCGAGCCGGGAGTACGCCTGCGCGCCCGAACTGTCTCCGCTGGTCAGCCAGGTGGTGCGGTTCGAGAACCGCTCCGGCCACGCGCTGCTCGCCGGGCCCGTGGACCTCGTCAGCGGCGGTGGCTTCATCGGTCGCGGCACGCTGGATTTCACCGCTCCCGGCGCTCCCGCCGACCTCGCCTTCGGCAGCCGTGACGACCACCGGGTCCTGCGGCACGCCGAGGAGACCCGGGACACGGTCGGCCTCAGCCAGCGGACCGTTCTCACCCGCACCGTCCGGCTGCACCTCTCCCGCTTCTCGGCCCCCGCCGAGCGCGACGAGCACATGGTCGTCGTCCGGGAACGCATCCCGGTCTCGGAGACGTCGGCGGTCGAGGTGGGCCTGCGCACGGACATCTGTTCGCCCGTCCCCGACGAGGTCGACGCGGACGGCATCGTCCGCTGGAACGTCTCCCTGCCCCCGGGAGGCCGGCGCACCGTAACCCTGGTCTACGAGGTCGCGGCGAACGCCAAGGTGAAAGGCCTGTGAACCGCGGGTGAGTCGGGGGACCTCGGCGGGCGCGGCGCGGGGTGGCGCTGAACCAGGCCACCGCGTGGCCTCGCGGCGGCGGGTCCGGCCGGCTCAGGTGGTCTTGATCTGGCCGCCGTCGATGGTGAACTCAGCACCGGTGATGTTGCCCGCGAGCGGTGAGGCCAGGAACAGGGCCAGGTCGGCGACTTCCTCGGGCTCGGTGACCCGGCCGGTCGAGATGCCCATGCTCCGGGGGACCACCACGTCGATGGCCTCCTGAGCGGTGGTGCCGGCAGCCGCCGCCGTGACATCGGCCAAGCCTCCCGGAGCGGTCCAGAAAGGCGTGCGGACGGGTCCCGGGGCGATCGCGTTGACACGCACGCCGCGTGGTGAGAACTCCTCGGACAGTGACTTGGTCAGGTTGGTCAGCGCAGCCTTGGCAGCGGAGTAGTCCACGACCGTGGGGAAGGGCAGGCGGGCGTTGATGGAGCTGATGTTGACGATGGCGGCGTGCGGTGCCTCGAGCAGGTGGGGCAGGGCAGCGCGGCTGGCCCGTACGGCGCTGAAGAAGGTGAGGTCGAAGACGCGCTGCCACTCGCCGTCGTCCACGTCGAGGAAGCTGGTCCGGGCGTCCGTGGCTCCCAGGTTGTTGACGAGGATGCCGAGCCGGCCCCGTTCGTCGACGGCGCGCCGGACGAGCGTGTCCGCTCCGTCCCGCGTCGACAGGTCGACGAGCACGACGGATACGCCGTATTTGATGCGCAGGGCCTCGAGTTCGGCCGTCCTGCTCCTGCTGCCGGCGATGACGTGGACGCCCTCGCGGGCCAGTGCCTCGGTGATCGCCAGGCCGATGCCCTTGCCGGCCCCGGTGACGACGGCGACCTCGTCCTTGAGGTGGAGGTCCATGGCTGCCTTTTCTGCATTCGTCCGTACAAGGAACGTAAGCAAGGACGAGTACCTCCGCCACTGGGACGGGAGCGCACCGGTGGCCGGCCCGGCGAACGACCGTGGCCGGCGGCAGCCACCGCGGTCGATGCGGACTCAGGCGTCGTCGGCAGTGAGGCCGCGGGGGTGGGCACGGGCGCCCGTGCGGGCGGGAGCGGGGCGGCGTAGCCGGCAGGGGCCCGGCATCCGGTGCGCGGCCGGCGTCCCGTCGGCAAGGTCACTGCTCCCGGCGCGGAGGCCGGGCTGTCGCGCGCCGTCACTTCCATGCCTCGGGAAGGGGAGACCCTGCCGTGGCGTGCGCGCACCACACCGCCGTCTCCGGTGGGAGGACACGGGCGGCGGCCTCTGCCGGAAACTCGCAAGCAGGGGCCGACTGCCCTCAGGCCCGGCCACCCCGTCGGCGGAGACGTTGACGACGCAGCGCAGCGGGCCGACCGTGAAATCCATAAGGCGTGGGTCGGCCTGGTCGTTCCACACGAGTCGGCTGTCCGCCGGGACGGCGCGGCGCAGGCGCGTGGCCCTGCGGTAGAGGTTGAGAGTGCTGTCCGGGTCCCTGCTCTGCGCCTCGGCGGACAGTGCGGCGAAGGAGGCGGGCTGGGGCAGCCAGGGTGCCCGGGGCCGAAGCCGTACGACGGGCCTTCGCTGGTCCAGGGCAGCGGTACCCGTCAACCGTCGCGGTCCTTACGGGCCCCCGCGGAGCGGTGGCGAACCGGGTCCTGGAGCACTCCGACGGGCAGATCCGCCACCTCGGGCAGTCCCAACTCCTCGCCTTGGTGGAGGTATACGGCGCCGGGCAGGGCCAGCATCAGCAGTGCGGCGCTGCGGGCACGGCGTCGGACCGCGTCCAGCTCGAGAGGCGGTGCGGTACCCGCGGAGAGCAGCCAGGCGTCCGGGGTGGTGCCGGGCGGCAGCAGCAGCCGGGACGCGTGCCGGACCACGTCGTGGTGGGACAGGACCCAGGTGGGAGCAGCGCCGGTTGCCCGGAGCGCGGCGAGCGACCGGTCGATGGTGGCCCGGAGTCCGGCCGGGTTCCAGCCAGTCTGGAGGAAGTCGAAATTGAAGGCCTGGTGGAGTTCGCCGGGCCGGGTGTACGGCGCCCGCCGGCCCAGCGCGGCCCACGATTCGGCGACGGTGGCACGCGGCGGGGTGACTTCGGCGAAGGGACCGACGGAGGAGCGGGTGCCGTCCGCGCCGGTCGCCGGGCCTCGATCACGTGCGAAGCGAGGCGGCGTGCCAGGAGCGGCATGAGTCGTCAATGGGGTCGGCCCGGGCGGAACAGGCCTGCGTACGCTGCCATTTCGGGGCGCGACGACTTCGCCGCAGCACGGGCGCAACCCGCGATGGCCCGTCGCCCGCCCTGCGGCGTGCGGCGGGCCACGCAGGCGGCCGGCGAGGCTCAGGCCGCGGACCTGCGGCGTATGGCGACGACGATCACCGCACCCAGCCCCAGGGCGAGGACCGCGCCACCACCGACGAGCAAGGCGCCTCCGGCGCCAGTGGTCGCGAGCCCGCCGCCGGAGGTACCGCCGGAGGAAGGCGAGCCGCCACCAACACTGGTGCTGGTGGAGCCGGTCACGCCGCCGCTGCCGGGGGCACTGGGGCTCGGGTCGGCCGAGGGGCCGCCGGAGGACCCCTGGATGGTCCCACCGTCGTCGGTGGCGTTCAGAACGATCCAGGCCGAGTTGTTCTCCTGGTTCGGCTCGCTCGGGTAGTCGAAGGGATGCATCTGGATCCTGCCCTTGGCGTTCTTCACGACCTTGTCGATACGCAGCTCGAACGGGAAGGTCAGATTCGCGTCTTCCAGGACCGGTACGTGGGACCAGCATCCATAGCGGTCGTCGGCGTGCGGGTCGGGCCAGCAGTCCTCGGGAATCCTGGTCGCCGTCGCACCCGGCGGGATGCTGACATAGGTGAGCATCGGATCGTCGTCCGGCGGCTCGAGTCCTCTGATCCAGGCGGGGCCGAGGTTGCGGAAACCGACGTTCACCGTCACCGTGTCGCCCGCCGCGCCGCGAGCCGAGTCCCCGGTGATCAGGGTGTCGTAGGGATTGCCTTGCGGCAGCCACTCCATGCCCCTGCTCAGGTAGTCGCCGGGGCGAGCCCCCGGCAGCTCCTTGAGGGTGACCGGCGCGCCGGTTCCGGGTGAGTAGCCGTCACTCTTCAGCAGTGCCTGGGCCTCCTGCTCGTCCGCCGGGGAGAAGGTGTAGGTGAAGAGGTCGTTCGACGCGAAGGGTGCCGTCTTCACCTTCAGTGGTCCGGACAGCGTGTAGGCCGTGCGGGCCTCGAACACGCCGGAGAAGGCACAGATGGCTTCGGTGCCCTGCCCCTGCAGGGGGCCGTCGGTGGTGTACCGGTAAGCACAATTGCCGTAGCTGTCGGGGAAGTTCAGCCCCCGTGTGCCCCGGAAACGCAGCACGACGCCGTCGGCGGACGCGCCGCCGGCGTTGCGGAGGCCGACCGGCGCCTCCCAGGTGTCACCTGCGGAGACCCCGGGCGCGGACACCATGCGGCTCACTATGTGCGAGTCGCTGACCAGGACCATGATGTGGAGCGGGGCGAACTCGACACCCTCCCCTTCACCGGTGACGGTGATGCTGCCGAATTCTCTCGCCTGACTTTGCTCGTTGACGTCGAGGCGGATGCCGCCGATCAGGTTGGACTGCTCTCCTGCGCGGATTTGATCCCCCTCGCAGACGGCCGTCCAACCACTCGCGGCGCACGGCAGTTTCACCGCCCCGATGCCGCCCATGCTCTCGGCGTCGATCTTGATCTTGAAGTTCCCCTGGTGTACGACGGGCACCTCCCCGTCATCGCCGGGTTCGCCGTCGCCGGGGGCCGCGAGCCGAAGCGTCACCTGAGGTTCTGACGGATCACTGTTGTCACCTTGGAGCGACAGATCGACTCGGCTCTCGCCGGTGATCCTCACCGGCAGCGGGTCGTCGGGGGCGGCGAGCGCGGGCACAGCGGCACCCGATCCGGCGGCCAAGGCAGCAGCTGCCACGAGTCCGAGTACGGCCCGGAAGAGGGATCTGCGTACGGGACGTCTCACCAACGCCTCCCAGTCGCACGTAAGACGAGCTGAAGGAGCACCCTTACCGAGCACTCACCCGTACGACATCTGGCAGACACCTTTCGTTGCCCACAGACGCATCACAGAGCCGTCACGGATACCGTCCGGGGTCCTTGGACCCAACTGACGCAGGATCACAGCTGCTCCGCCCACTGCCAGGAGCCGCCCCGGCCCGACCGTCCGCCGGCGCGTTCGAAGCCACCGCTCCCGCTTGCCCGACACTGTCAGGCGGAGCGTGGACCACATCCCGCGCAGCGCCCGTCAGATCGCCCTCGGCGCCGCAGCCGGGAGGCGGTGGCCGAGCTCGGAGGCATGTGCGCGGACCTGCGTGATCACCTGCGGGTGCCAGGAACGAAGGAGCTTGTCGGACGCTCGGTGACGCGCGACCGCGAGCAACACTCGATGGCATGACAGGGCCGGCCGCGTCACCTCGTCGGTGACGCGGCCGGCGGAATCTCCCGGACCTCAGGCGTCCCTGATCGTCACGCTCACGGGCGTACCGATCTCGACGGTTCGGCTCACCGTGCACAGACGGTCGTGGGACGTCTTGACCGCGCGAGGCAGGATCGTGCGAGCGCGATCCGCGCCCTCGCCGTCCGCGAAGGCGACGGTGAAGGTGACCTTGAGGTTCGTCATGCGATTGCCCAGGTCGTCGCTGACCTTGTCGCCGGTCACGGCCACGGAGAACTCGGTGGGCTCGGCGTGGCGACCGGTGGCGACGTCGACGTCCGCGGCCGTGCAGCCCCCGATCGCGGCCAGGAACAGCTCCACCGGCGTGAACCCGGTGCCCTGACCGTCCGGGACCGTGCCGAAACTGATGGACCCGCCGCGGGCGTTGGTCGCTACGAACTGGCCGCTGCTGGTGCGCTCGACGACGACGGAACGCTCGGTACTTTCGCTCATGTCGTCGACACTAGTCGCGCCGGCGCGACTGGGCCTCGGCGGCCGACTTGGAGGACGCCCGGTGTTCAGCCCGGGACAGGCAAGGCGCCGGTGTACGACGTCGGGCACCGCGGAATCGCCGCCACCCGCGCGTCGGCGCCGGGGCCACGCCGTGGCATTCGGCCAAAGGGCCGCCGTAGACAGCTGCTCGATCACTTCAGCCCGGCAGCGGACGACCACCGCTCCGCCCCCCCCACGAGACGCCGGCGCGCCTGGGGCGTCGGTGTCCGTCCCTCGCGACGCACCCCACGATCCGGCACCACGACACGGGCGGGCGAGCTCCCCAGGCAGGCCGGCAGAAGTCGCAGACGAGACCCCAGGACCCGTCCCCCGGGGCCCCCTATGCGACCCATCCCATGGGCCCGGCCCCATGGACCCCGCCCCATGCGCCACCTCCCGTGGGCCCCGCCCCATGGACCCCGCCCCATGCGCCACCTCCCATGGGCCCGCCCCACGGAGCCCCGCCCCGTGGGCCCTGTCCCAGCGACCGCCCCTGGCCGTTTCCTTCGTCCCGCCACGGCGCGCGTGAAGGCGTAGGGGTCATCGAGGGGGCCAAGGGCGGCCCTCGACGACGGACCGTGACCGGCGCCTTCAGACTGCGTCCTGACTCCGCAGTTCGTCCACGCGCGCGAGGTCGTCCTCAACAGCCTCCCATTCCTCAGTGGTGAGGGGAATCGCCGCAACCTTCGAGAGCGCGGAGTTCACGGTCTCCTCGTCACCGAGGCGCCTCGCGACATCGGCGCGCAGCACCAAAAGGCGCAGCAGCTGGACATGTGTGGGCCTCTTGTCCTCAAGGCCCAGGGCCTGGTCGAGAACCTTCGCGGCCGCCACCGGGTCCTCCTTCGAGTCCGCGAACAGCGACGCGTAGTGCAGTGCCCGGGCGAAGGTCTCCTTGGGTGCGGGCCGATGGTGCAGGTTCTCGCTGATCGGCTGGCCTATGCGGATGCAGTTGCCGCCCGGGTCGGTCATGAGGAACTGCCGCATGCCGTGCGAGGCGTCCCGCAGCGCGCCGATCCGAGGCAGTCCGCGGGTCGGAATCCTCCCGTACCTGGCCTTGAGACCGGTCCGGAAGGCCTCGTGGAGCCCGTCGACGTCATCGGTCCGGACGTAGCATGTGCTGAACGATTCGGTCGGCTCGTAGTGCTTCATCCCGAAGAAGTGCAGCTGGATGCCGCCGCGTTCGACAACCCCGTAGGGGTTGGGGCTCATCTGCTGGAACGTCACCTCGAACCCGAGGGCGCTGTAGAACTCGAGAACGGGCCGAACTTCTCGGCAGGGCAATATCGGAATCGTCATCTCACTCACGCGAAGAACTCTAGTCAAACTTGACTAACCCAGCCAGGGGTTTGCCGTCGACCCGGCGATCGCGGCCCCGCCCGCCCGGGCATCACCGCCGGCGAGAAGCGCCGTTCACCCGGCCGAGAGGATGCGACCTGGGCAGTAGAGGTCCGGTTTGCCCACAATGAGGGGAAGAGGCTCGCGCCTCGTCCACCGATCCCACGGCGGCCAGCCACCCGCACGCCTCGAGCGGAAGGATCATCCTGTGCGAGCTGTTCGATCGGAGACCGAGGGGGATCCGGGTGCACTCCGGTCGGAGCCCGGCTCCTTGCTCGAACATGTGTCCGTAGCGGTCTTCGGTATGGACGACCAGGACCGGATCTGCTTCTGGGGACCCGGCGCACAGGACCTCTTCGGGCACGACCCCTCGGCAATCCTCTCCCGGCCCGCGGCCGTCCTCTTTCCCGGCCCGCCCCGCGGAGGCCCGGACACGGCCGAGAGGCTCGCGCAGCACGCCCGGTCCCTCGGGTACTGGCGCGAACGACTGCCGACGCTGCATCGTGACGGCACGGTCCTCGACTGCGGGTTCCGCGTCTTCCCCGTCACCGGCGCCATGGGGCGCTCGGTGGTCATGGGTCTGGCTGCCAGCGGCAACGAGCTCGACCGGGTGAAAACCAATCTCGCGTTCCTCGACGCCCTCTTCGAGACGTGCCCCATCGGCCTGGTGATGCTCGACGAGAACCTCCGCTACGTCCACCTCAACCAGGCGATGGCCGAGATGGACGGCCTGACCATCGAGGACCATCTCGGGCGGCCCATGGACGACGTCATGATCACGTCCGACGGCGGGGAGTTCCGGCGCATGCTGCGTTCCGTCGTCGCCAACGGCCCGCCGGTCGTCGGCACGCTGGTGGGACTGCGCACCCCGGGTTACCCGGATCGCGACCAGGTGAGATCGGTGAGCCTGTTCCCGCTGAGCCGGGCGGTCGGCACCCGGCCCGGGCTGGGCGGCCTGATGATCGATGTGACCGACCGGGAACAGGCGATCCTCGAAGCCACCACTGCCCGTCAGAGGCTCGCGCTGCTCGACCGGGCCGCGGCCACGATCGGCACGTCCCTCGACGTCCGCGTCACGGCCCAGGAACTCGTCGATGCCGCGGTCCCGGACTTCTCCGACGCGTCCCTCGTGGAGCTCGTGGGCCGGATGGACGTTCCTGAGGTGTTCGATGCGAACCGGCCGCTGGTCACCCACCGGATCGCCTCCGGCACCATCCTGCCGCCCCCCGCCATCGAACTCGTCAGCGGCGTGGAGACCGTGACGTACCCGCCGGGTTCCAGAATCCACCAGGCACTGCGGACCGGCCGCCCGATCACCTTCACCATCGACGAACACTTCGCGGCGACGACCGTCCTGCAGAAGGACCGCGCGCAACTCCTCCTCAACAGCGGTCTGACCTGCATCACCATCGTCCCCCTCATCGCCCGGGGCACGGTCCAGGGTCTCACCATGTTCGGGCGCTCGGCCGCCCGCCCGGCCTTCAGCGAGGACGATCTGAGCCTGGCTTCCGAGCTGTCGTCCCGCGCGGCCCTCTGCCTGGACAACGCGCGCCTCTACAGCCAGGTCCAGGACATCGCGCTGACGCTCCAGCGCGCACTGCTCCCCTCCGCCCTGGCCACGAGTCCCCACGTGGAGGTCGCCCACCGCTACGTTCCCGGCAGCCATGTCACGGAGGTCGGCGGCGACTGGTACGACGTGATCAACCTGTCCGACGACCGGGTCGCGCTCATCGTCGGCGACGTCATGGGGCACGGCGTCCAGGCCGCTGCCACCATGGGCCGGATGCGCATCACCGCCAAGGCGCTCACCAGGCACCAGGAGGATCCCGCCGACCTGCTCGCGGAACTGGACGCGTGCGCCGAGGAAGCGGGCATCGAGCTGGCCACCTGCCTCTACATCCAGTACGACCCCAGGAACGGCCGCGCCCGCATCGCCAATGCCGGTCATCCCCCACCGCTGGTACTCCACAGCGACGGCACTGTGGAGACGATCGGTGAAGCGCTCGGCGTGCCCTTGGGAGTCGGTGGCCAGACCTTCGGGACGACCGAGGTCGACCTCCCCGACGGCGCGACCCTCGCCCTCTACACCGACGGCCTGATCGAGACCCGCGGCCAGGACATCGACGAGGGCACGCGGCGCCTGCGCACCGAGCTGGGTCGCGCTGCGGGCCCGCTGGAGGAGGTGGCCGACCGCATCCTGGCACGCCTGCTGCCCAACCGGCCGGACGACGACACGGTGCTCGTCCTGGCCCACGTCCGGCGAGCGCCCCTGCAGCCGGTGCCGTGAGCCGTGCCGCAGCTCGGCCCCGGCCCCTCCGGGCAGCTCCGACGGCTCCGGCAGCTCCGGCAGCTCCGACGGCTCCGACGGCTCCGACGGCTCCGACGGCTCCGACGGCTCCGACGGCGACATCTCACGTCACTCAGTGGCACCCTGGGTCACATGGGCAAGACCGCGCTGATCGTCATCGACATGATCAACACCTACGATCACGAGGACGCCGAGTCGCTGATCCCCACCGTGGAATCCGTACTGCCGCAACTGATCGGACTGCTGGAACGGGCCCGGCAGCACGGCGTACCCGTGATCTACGTGAACGACAACTTCGGCGAGTGGCGCTCGCACCACGGCGAGATCCTGGACAAGGCCCTGTCGGGACACCACTCCCACCTGGTGGAGCCGCTGCGGCCCGACGAGTCCTCCCTCTTCGTGGTCAAGGCCCGTCACTCGATCTTCTACGAGACACCGCTGAGCTATCTGCTCCACCAGCAAGGCATCGACCAGGTGGTGCTGTGCGGCCAGGTGACGGAGCAGTGTGTGCTCTATTCCGCCCTCGACGCCCACATCCGCCACCTCCAGGTCGTGGTCCCCCGGGACGCGGTCGCGCACATCCATGCCGACCTCGCGGACGCGGCGCTGCGCATGATGCAGCGCAACATGGGAGCCCGGGTGTGCGACAGCGAGGAGTTGTGGGCGTGAGGCGATCCGACCCTGGACGGGGGCCGGGCGACGCCACCGCGTCAGCCCTGAGGGCACGCCCACTGTCTCCCGGTCGCGCTCTGCCCCCACTCGTGTGCCCCCTGTGAACCGGGTCAGCGGCAACGGCGGATACGGATCGGCCCGCGGGCCTCTGTCGATTCGACGGGACGGCCGCCCTGGGTGATCTCGACCTCGCCGGCCGTCGCAAGCCTCCGGGCCGCCCGGCGGGCCGGTTCCATCAGTGCCCGCCAGCCGTCGTCGTCTCCTTCGTGCACCGCCCTGGCGGCGTCGGAGGGACAGATCGACGCCTCGGGACCGCGTCGCTCCAGCAGGTCCAGGATGGCCCGCTCCAGACGGCGCTCCGTCCGGCCTTCCCTGTCCGTCACCCCGCCAGTGTCGCACCGAGGGTGACATCGACGCGGCGAGGCATGGGGGGCCTGGCGCTCGGCACGTGGGACTCGTGTCGGCAGTGCGTAGAGGAGGGCAGCTCCGGGAGGTCATCCGCCATTGGCTCACCGGGCCCGCGCCCAGGACCACGGGAGGGGCGACCGGCCGGATGCCTCCTGGTGCAGGGGGCACTCGCCACCGGTGACGCGCCACGCGAAGCCGCTCAGGCCTGCGCGACCACCGCAAGGCCGCCCAGATGGTCCTCTCCTCGTGCTGAGAGGTCCCGTCGGGCGGCTGGACGTAGCCCGGACGGGCCCTCCATCGGGATTCGCCCGACCGCCGGCCCATCGGCGGACTACCGTACGGGAACGCCGTGTTGCCCATGGCCAGCCCAGGAGGAACCCTGTGTCATCGCCCTGCGACCCCCAGAACGCACCGGCCGGCGATGTGGATGCGGCGCTGATGATGATCGACTCCCGGCTCAAAGCCATCTACGACGGCAAGGCAGAAACCGATCCCGAACAGCAGCAGTTGATCGACCAGTTCACCGCGTCACTGGGGCCCGAGGAAGCCAACGACATGGTGGAGGGCACGTGCACCCTCGTCTACATGTTCATGCAGTGGCTGCGGAGGGCCTGCGAGGAACGCGACAGGGACGTCATCGCGTACGTGGTGCCGGGCTTCGTGACCTCGATGCGTCTGATGACCAGGAGCGTCCGCCCCGAGGTCATCCCCACCATGGCCGGCCTGGTCGTGGCGGCGGGCACCGGCCTGAGCCCCAACCTGTGGCGCAGGCAGTACGGCGACTGGACCGGGGACGAGATGAATTCCCTGGAGGCCACGGCCCTGCTGCTCGCGGAACACATCAACCGGGTCACCGGTGACCGGGACTTCGCCACCCGGATGATCACCGAAGCTCTGTCCAGCTCGGCCCAGGACTGACACGCCGCAGCCTCGTGCGAGTCAGCGCGGCACGCACCGTCAGGCGCAGGGCGGGTGAGGCCGACGATGCCGTCGTCATTGCGTCGCCAGGGTCATCAGGAAGCGGGTTTCTGCGTCATCTCGCCCGGCGCAAAGCCGGGGAACAGCGTTGAGGGCGGCTTGGGCGCGACACCAACCCCACACGCGTTCGGGCGACTGGCCGGGGACCATCGACGCCAGCCATCCGATCCTCCGCCTCAGCACGGTGAGGTCCGAGACTCCGCCGAGTACCCAGTCCACCGCGTCGAAGTCAGGGTCGCCCCATGTGGGCCTCGGGTCGATCGCCACGAGGCGGTCACCGGGACCGGACAGCACGTTGGCCGGGTGGAGATCGCCATGGACCAGTGCCACGGACCCACTGCGGCAGAGGTCCATGGACTCCGACCAGGCACGTTCGAGCACCGCCGCGTCGACCCACCGGCTTGCATCGGCCGCCGCCAGCCTGCGCTCCGCCAAGGTGAAGAGGAACTCGATCCGCTCCGACAGAGGGCGCAGAGCCGAAGTCTGCCTCGGAGACGGAGAGCACTCCCGCAGCTCCCGAAGCAGGACAGCCACCTGGGGCAATCGCCAGTCGAGTTGCTCGAGAGGCTGACCAGGTGTCACGTCTTCCAGCAGCAGGGCTCCGGCTGTGAGGTCCTGAGCCAGCAGATTCACCACGGAGGCGGTCCCCGACCAGAGGGACAGTGCTTCCGCCTCCTCCTCCGCGATCACCGGATCCGGCGTGACCTTCAACCACACGGTCCTGCCCGCGCCACCCAGCAGGCAACGGAAGACCCGCGACGTGCCTCCACCCAGGGATTCCACCGGAGTGAGCTCCCAGCGAGCGGCGAGCTCGCTGACGAGAGTCGGCAACGCGTCGCACCAACCGACCACTTCGGGCCCGAAGCGGACGGCGAACCGATCCCGGACCAGCTGCGTCACGAAGGCCAGCTCGCTCACACGTCCCCCAGTTACACGACACTTCGCCACATACTCCAGCGGCGCCGCTGCCGTCGGCTTCGCGGCCACGGGTCCGCCCGGCGCATCTCCCGGGCGGACCCTGTCCGTCATCCTTCGGCGGCCTCGCGGATCAGCGGTTCGAACTCACGCCGCACGTAGGCGTCGAACGGCTCCGTCAGCGCACCGTCGATCACCCGCCGCACCTGGCACCTCGTCGCCAGCTCCTTGATCTCCGCGCGGGAGTCCGGACCCACACCCCCACCAATGATCAGCACCCCGAATTCCCCCGTCTCCAACAGCTTACGGGCCTCCTCATCGGTGCTCACCCCCTCCACGTCGAAACCGTCCGCGCGCAAGGTGGTGAGCACCGCCGCCACCCTGGCGGGCGTCCTTCCCAGCACCAGTGTCCTCATAGCCGTTCCCCTCCAGCACATCGACAACAGCGCACCCGACCCTAGAGCCTCAAGCGGACCCTGCTCCGCTGTCATGCGGTCGGGCATCCGCCCGCGGACGCACGTCCAGCGCCGACGCAGGTGGCGCCGGCGCTTCCGCCCCCGAGAGGGCACTGCTCATATGCGTGAGTATTACGTTCCCCATGGCCCTGTACGCCGCACCGCGCGACGAGATGGGCGGGCCCGGACGCGTTCGGTGCAGCACCGACGCGACCGGGACCCTTCGCCAGGGAGTCACTCGGCTCACCGCTGAACAGTCCGAGCCGGTACGCGACAACGCGTCGCGGATCCGGGACGCACAGCCGGCTTCCGAGGTGGGCAGACGCTCGAGTTCGAACCGAAAGGCTGAATCCCGGTACGTCCTTACTCGCCTTCGCCCTCGTGGTGCTCGCCGTGCTCCTTCTCGGGCTCGACGACGAAGTCGCCCCCGACAGCCGTGGCATTGGCCGTCGAGTAGGCCTCGGCGACGACCGGCGGAACCGATTCGCCCTCGTTGGCGACGCTCACGCCGGCACCGAAGGCGGACAGGCCCGCAACCGCCACGGCCACGACTGCGGCACGCTGAAACTTGAACATGGATGACCCTTTCTTATCCAGGCATGACGCCCGGCTTGACTACTCACTGTGATGATATGCACATACTTCGTCAAAGCCGGGGATCTGCATGGCAGGTGTCGTGTCGCCCCGTGCCGCTCCGGCTTCGGCCGCGCCGGCCAGTGCATCGGCCCGCACACCGCACGAACAGGCAGCGTGGCGCGCGGACATGGCGGACCGCTGGTCGGCACGCACACGACGTCGGCGTGGCCGGCGGTGTCGGTTCTTACCGCATCCCGGCCCCGAGCCCGGGCCATCGGCCGGGTGCCACCCGGATCACAACAGCTCTACGGCTCGCCGTTCGAGCGCTGCGCTGCTCTCGACGATTCCGGCGAGACCGTCGAACAGTTCCCTGCGCTGTTCGGCGTCGGGCGCTCCACTTTCCTCGGCGAGCGCATCGGCCCGCTCCCCCAGGGCCCGAATCTCTTCCCTGGCTTCCTCGCCGCCGGACATCATCAGCCGCGTCTGCTGCTCGCACACCTTCGTATACGCACCCAGGCCGGACACCGACTCCCGCGCGAGGGAAGCGACTCGCTCCCACCCACGGGCCGACTCGCGGAACAGGGCCGCCGCATCGGGTCGGCCTGCCAGGTCCAGGAAGTCGGCGTACAGCGGCCGGGTCGCCCCCGGTGCCGTGTACTCCACCTCAAGGCACTCGTGCAGCCTGCGCAACCCGTGGAAGAAGGGCACCGGCTTCCCGAAGCGCCGCTCCCACCCCGTCTTCGTCCTGGTGTCCCGCAGTTGCGCCGTGAGCCTCTCCATCCCGGAGAACCCGAAGTTGACATCGAAGTTGTTGCCGAGGACCGGCCCTGTGAGGTGCCCTGCGGTCGCGGCGATCGCACCGTCGATGTCGGGACCGCCGTGGGCCGGCCCGGTCGGCACGACCATCTGGTGGCGCCCCTTCTTGTAGGCGGACCAGGCGGCGCCGAACTCTTCGGTGCTGATGGCGTGCGGAACCGCCGACTCGTCGTCGACATGAAGGATGTCCCCGTCGTAGCCGGCGACCACGACCGTATAGGGGTCCGCCCCGAATCCCGGCTCCATTCCGTGCCAAGGGAGCCGGGACTTGTCCACGGTGCAGAACACCGGATGACCCGCGTCCAGGGCCTTGCGCAGTTGGGCCCACTGGGGCTTGCCGCTGTGCCAGATGTCGTACGGCACCCGCAGCCGGTCGAGGGCCGTTCGCACCCAGGGCTCAGGATGGTGCTGGGCGACGATGGTCAGCAGTGGGGGCAGGCCCTGGTACTCGAAGACGAAGTACATGAAGCCGATGCCCCCGGCCAGCCCCGCAATCAGCGCCTCGTCGTGCACGCTGCCTAGCGCGTGCCGGATCAGGGACGCCTCGTGATGCTGATCGGTACCGAACTCCGCATACACCAGGCCAGCGGGGACAGCGGACATCGGCGCCCCGGCCGTCTTGGCCAGTACATGGCGGCGAGCCGTGGTGTACGACTCCCCGGTGCGTGACATCCGCTCACGCACCAGCTTCTTGAATGCTCGCTGCTCCGTCACTGTCGGTCCCCTCAGGGCGGTCGGCACGAGCCCTCACGCGGACCGTCACCGTCACCCGGAAGGAAGGACAACGAAGGGAGTCACACCTACGACGACAGAGAAGGTCACCTTTGCCCCTGCGGGGCCGGGTGGCGTGAGCACCCGGTCTGGGGGTCGGGCGCGTAGGAAGCGCCGCCATCAGGCTATCCCGCCACTGCGGAGGCGACAAACAACCCCCAGGACTACGCCGCACGGTCACCGGGCCACCCCCACCAAGTCGGCGGAGGTGGCAGAGGTGCGATGCCGGTTCAGCGGTCGGAATCGCGGCCACGGGTCCCCACGGCGGCGCCCTACCGGTCGGAGCTGCGGCCGCCGCTCCCGGCGGCGCCGCCCTTGGCTCCGCCGCCCGGTGCCCGGCGGCCTGATGTGCGGCCGGCCTTGCCGGAGGCGGCGCCGTTCGCCGTGCGGCCCCCGGACTGGCGGTCCGGCCTGCGGCCGCCGGTTCCGAGGGCACCCCCCGTTGCCCCGCCGGAGCCGGTCCGGCGAGCCGAGTCGCGACCGCCGGTCGCCGAGGTGCCGCCGGACGCTGTCGCCCCGGCCGCGGCCCGGCGGTCGGACCCCCGGCTGCCCGTACCGGTCGCAGCGCCTGTCGCCGCCTTGGCCGCACCGGCGCTTCGGTGTCTGCGGCCCCCGGGCCGGCTGCCGTTCCTGCGGTCCGGGCGGGACGCGGTCGGTGCCGCCGGCTGAGGGACCTCGATGGTCACGGCCACGCCGGACGGCTCGCGTGCGCCGGTGATGGTGGCCAGTTCCGCATCGCTCGCCCCGGCCGTCCGGGGGCGGATGCCCGCGTCCGACATGAGCCGCGCGACGTCCCGCTTCTGGGTGGGCAGGACCAGCGTGACCACACTGCCGGAGCCCCCGGCACGGGCGGTGCGGCCGCCCCGGTGGAGGTAGTCCTTGTGGTCGGCGGGAGGATCGACGTTCACGACCAGGTCGAGGTCGTCGATGTGTATGCCCCTGGCCGCGACATTCGTGGCCACCAAGGCGGTGACCTGACCGTTCTTGAACTGCTCCAGGGTGCGATTCCGCTGCGGCTGGGATCGGCCGCCGTGCAGGGCCGCCGCCCGGACACCGACGGCAAGGAGCCGCTTGGTGAGCCGGTCCGCGGACCTCTTGGTGTCGAGGAAGAGGATGACCCTGCCGTCACGGGCCGCGATGCGTGTGGTGACGGTCTTCTTGACGGTCTCGTCCTGGATGTGGAGCACGTGGTGCTCCATGGTCGTCACCGCTCCCGCCGACGGGTCCACGGAATGGACCACCGGGTCGGTCAGGAACCGCTGCACCAGGCGATCGATGTTGCGGTCCAGGGTGGCCGAGAAGAGCATGCGCTGTCCGTCGGGCCGTACTTGCTGGATCAGCTTCGTGATCTGCGGCAGGAAGCCCATGTCGGTCATCTGGTCGGCCTCGTCCAGCACCGTGATGCGTACGTCGCCGAGTACGCAGTCCCCGCGCTCCACAAGGTCGTTGAGCCTGCCGGGACTGGCGACGACCACCTCGGCGCCGCGCCGGAGCGCACTCGCCTGCTTGGTGATGGACAGCCCACCGACCACCGTGGCCAGCCGGAGGTTCACCGCCGTCGCGTAGGGAGTCAGCGCGTCGGTCACCTGCTGGGCGAGTTCACGGGTGGGCACCAGCACCAGGGCGAGGGGCGCCTTGGGCTGCGCGCGCAGCCCGGCCGTACGGGCCAGCACCGCCAAGCCGAACGCAAGGGTCTTGCCCGAGCCGGTACGTCCCCGTCCCAGCAGGTCGCGACCGGCGAGTGAGTTGGGCAGCGTGGCTGCCTGAATGGGGAAGGGCGTGGTCACGCCCTGCGCGGTGAGGGTTTTCAGCAGCCCTGCCGGCATGTCCAGACCGGCGAAGTCCTCGACGGCGGGAAGTGCGGGCGTCGTGCTTTCCGGCAGCCGGAACTCACTCGGCGACGACGTGGACTGCCGGGGCGACGTGGCGCGCCGGTTCGGCTTCTGGGGCCTGCGGGACATGCAGTGTTCTGCCTTCCTGGAAACAGCACAAACCGGGGTCCGCACCATGTCGGTGCAAACCCCGGTGAGCGGATACGCGCGTCCGGCGATCAGGCCGGGACGATGTTCTCCGCCTGCGGGCCCTTCTGGCCCTGCGTGACGTCGAAGGAGACCCGCTGGCCCTCCTGGAGCTCACGGAAGCCCTGCGTCGCGATGTTCGAGTAGTGGGCGAAGACGTCGGGGCCGCCGCCGTCCTGCTCGATGAAGCCGAAACCCTTTTCAGAGTTGAACCACTTGACGGTTCCCTGTGCCATGCGCTGCTCCTTCTGTAGGCAGAGGCCCCATCCGGAGACGCCGGAAAACAACTAATGCGCCTGCAGGAGAAACATTCCCGTCAGGCGCACATAGCTTCATGGGTACCACAACTGCAACAGCGGCAGCCTAGCACGACTCGGCGGCTCGTGACGACTGCCCCCGCGAGCCAGGCATCCACCACCGGACCGAGGCGCCCCGCGCATGCCGGCGCAGCGCGTCGTGGTGGAGGAAATTCACTGGACATCGTCCGGGCCGACGGCAAGCGTTGACGGTATGCAGCAGGAGCAGATCTGGGACGCCGGTGCCGCGCAGCGCTACGACACGCCTGGCTCCGGCATGTTCGCGCCCGAAGTCCTGGGGCCCACCGTCGACCGTCTCGTCCGCCTCGCGCAGGGCGGAGCGGCGCTCGAGTTCGCCATCGGGACCGGCCGGGTGGCCGTCCCGCTCGCCGAACGCGGTGTTGGCGTCACCGGCATCGAGCTGTCCGTGCCGATGGTGGAGCGACTGCGGACCAAGGCCGACGAAGCGTCGATTCCAGTGATCATCGGCGACATGGCGACCACCGTCGCCCCCGGGGAGTACGCGCTCGTCTATCTCGTCTTCAACACGATCTCCAACCTGCTCACGCAGGAAGAGCAGGTCGAGTGCTTCCGCAACGCCGCCCGCCATCTCTCGCCCGGGGGACGGTTCGTGATCGAGCTCTGGGTACCCGAGTTGCGCAAACTCCCGCCGGGCCGCGCGGCCACCGTCTGGCAGTCCGAGCCCGGTTACATCGGTTTGGACACCTACGACGTGCTGCACCAGCACGTGGTGTCGCACCACTTCCATTTCGACGAGTCCGAACAGGCGCGCCTGTACCGCAGCCCGCACCGCTACATCTGGCCGGCCGAACTCGACCTCATGGCTCAGCTGGCCGGCTTCGAACTGGAGACACGGCACGCGGACTGGGCCGGCACCCCGTTCACCGCCGAGTCCCGCTCACACGTCTCCGTGTACCGGATCCCAGTGACCCAGTGACCCAGTGACGGCAGCTCACCTCGCCGGACCGTCGCGGTCAGAGTGGGGCGCCGCCGAAGCCGATCTCGTTTCCGTCGGGATCCCGGTACGTGACCTTGCGCACGCCGTTGGAGTAGGTCTCGCGACTCGTGGGCTCCACTCCCCGACCAGTGATCCCGGCGATACGCGCGTCGAGATCGTCCACGAACACGGTGTGCAGGGCATGACCGGCCCGCCCGGGCCGAAGCTCGATGTACAGGTACCGGTGTTCCGCGAGCTCCCAGACGGCCTCCTTGTCGTTCGGGACGAACGCCGGTGGGGAGCCGAGCAGCCGCTCGTACCAGTCCAGCGCCGCCGGGTAGTCGTTGACCGGGATGCCTGCGAAGAGGTCGACAGCCATGATGCACATGGTAGGGAGTGACCGAGGGGACAGCTCTGCGGCCATTCCACGGTGCTGACGAATCCGGTCCCGATGCACCGGCGCGCCGGACTGGCCAACCATCCCGTGGCCGCCTGAATGACGAGGTCGCACTGCTTCCGCGCTCTCGCCCTGCTGGCCGGTGCCTTGCGCGTCATCGTCAGTGCCGACACGCAGCGCCTGATCCCTCTACGCCATCGGCGTCTTCGTCGGCTTCACCATCAGCCAGATCGGCCTCGTCCGGCACTGGCTCACCCGACGCCCCCACGCGTGGCTCCCCAGAGCGCTGACCAACGGCATCGGAGCGGCGCTGACAGCCGTCGCCGGGATCGTTCTCCTTACGACCAAGTTGCTCGAGGGTGCCTGGATCGTCGTCCTCCTCGTCCCCCCGCTGATGCTGCTGTTCTCCCGGATCGAGCGGTACTACACCGTGGTCGAGAAGATGCTCGCACTGGACCGCATACCGCCGCCTCCGACCCGCACCCCCAGTCTCGTCGTCGTGCCCCGGGTCGACGCGGTCGCCGTCTCCGCCCTCGACGCCGCGCACACGCTGGGCGAGGAGGTCGTCGTGGTCGCCGCATTCGACGACGAGGCTCCGGGTAGAGGTCGGTACGGTCGATCCAGGTGGGGGGCGACGAAGACGTTGTCGCCGGCCATCCGTGCGACGGGCGGGCACGAGCCCCCGCCCGGGCGCCGGAAGGCCGCACGCGTGCGGGCCGGGGATCTGCTCGACGGCTGGCGGTACCTCCTCGCCGACGCGGCACTTCGTCCGCTGTTCTTCAACACCGCCCTTTTCAACGGCCTGGTGACGGCCGTCCAGCCGCTGCTTGCCGTCCTCATGCTCGGCCGGCTCGGCTTCGCCCCGTGGCAGTACGGCCTCGCCTTCGCGGCGCCCGCGATCGGCGGGCTGCTCGGTTCGCGACTGGCCCCGGCGCTCGTCACCCGGTTCGGGCAGTACGACGTCCTGGTCGCGGTCGGGGCACTGCGCGCGCTCTGGCCCATCGGCCTGGCTTTCCTGGGGCCGGGCACCGGCGGGCTGCTGCTGGTGATGGGGCGAACTCGGGCTCATCTTCTGCTGCGGGATCTTCAACCCCGTCTCCACCACCTGCCGCCTCCGGCGCACCCCGACCGACCGGGTCGCCCGCACGCTGACGGCCTGGGTGGTGACGACCCGGCTTTCGACCGCGCTCCTGACGGCCGCCTGGGGCGTGCTGGGCAGCCTGCTCGGCCCCCGTACGGCCATCGGCCTGGCCGGCGTGCTCCTGCTGGCGACCCCGCTGCTGCTGCCACGCCGCGCGGCAGCGCACCTCTCCGAGCCGGAACCGGCCCCGAAGGCCTGACGGTCGGCCACGGGCGTCGTCGCCGCGCCTTCCGCGGCCGGCGTTCCGAGAGCGGTGCGCGCAGGCAGGACGATCGGAGTACAACCGCCTAGGCGTCCCGGCGTCGGTCCCGGACCTCGGGGAGTTGCTGAAAGCCTGCCGCCTTGTCGGTGGCGACGGCGCCGATGCTGGAGCTCGGGGTGCAGACGAGCGCACTCGACGATCCCAGTTCCCGGAGGGAAGCCGCAGCGGCGACGGTGATCGCCTTGCCGTAGCCGTGACCGCGATGTTCCCGGTGCACGCCCATCGGCTCCAGCAGACCAGGCCTTCCTGGACCGGCCGACCACACGGTCACCGCCGCCACGGCGTCGCCCTGATCGTCGTACGCGACCAGGCACCGGGCGTCGGCACACGGCAATCCGGCCGCCATCGTGTGCCAGTGCCCGTCCGTGAAAGCCGACCTGCCGAAGGCGGCTCGCTGTACGGCGGTCCGCGCGTGCGCCTGCTCCGGCCCGACCACCTTGATCCGCACGCCAGGGGCCTTCACCGGCTCCGTGAGGTCGAGGCGCAGCGGCGTCCACGGCTCGTCGGTGTTCCAGCCGTCCTCGTCCAGCAGATGCTGGACGAGTGCGCCCGTGGGTGCCTCGACGCAGACCGTTCCCTCCGGCAGTACGCCGCGCTCCGGCTCGGTTCACGTCCGAAACCAGCTGCCGCGCCAGCTCCTCGTCCCGCCTGACGTCCGGCGCGGTCGTCAGCCGCAGCAGTTCGGGACCGTCCAGCAGCCCGACGGCGAGAATGCGTCCGTCCCGGCTCCAGGTGCGGACCGCCGCGGCCGTCGCCGCTGCGCCGTATCGCCAGCACGAGCGCCCAGATCTCCTGGATGCAGCTGCATCGGGGCCGCGTCGTACTGCCATTTCCGCAGCACGCCCACGACCTCGCTCAATCCGCCGAGCCCCGGCCTGCCCATCACAATCGCCATGGCCCCGATCACACCTCGGCGCGACGGCAGTGCGCACCCGGTTTCCGGACTCGTGCCCGTCCTGTCTCCGCCCGGTCCCCCGCACGTCCGGCGCCCCTGGGTGTCTGGATCCTCGCATGCCGGAAGTCCTGGCCCCTCGGGATCCGCGCGCTCGCCGTCTTCCGTTCACCCCGGCAGTCGCTGGATCGCCACCAGGGCGGCGTCGTCCCCCAGGTGTCCGCCCGCGTGCCGGAGCAGGTCCTCGCGCAGGAGGGAGAGCAGGGCCTCAGGACCAGCGAGTCGCGTGCTGATCAGGTGTTCCACCCGCTCCATGAGCGGGTAGAAGGTGCCGTCGCCGTCGCGGGCCTCGATGACACCGTCCGTGTAGAGCAGGACGATGTCGTCGGCCTCGAAGGCGAATCGCTGAGGGGCGAGGTCGGTGTCCAGGAACTCGGTGAGTCCGAGGGGTGGCGCGGGCCGGCTCACCTCCAGGAGGCGGACCCCGCCACCGCCCAGCAGCAGGGGCGGCGGGTGCCCGCAGTTGACCAGGTGCAGGGCCGCCTCTTCGTTCAGCACGTCGAGCACGGCCGCGGTGACGAATGCCTCGCCGAAGTCAGCGGGCTTGTCCTCGGGGGCGGCCGGGTCGTCCAGATCGGAGGAGACGGTGCCCTCGAGGAAGGACACGAGTTCGGCCAGGTCCGCCTGGCGGTGGGCGGCGCCGCGGAAGGCGCCGAGCAGCAGGGCCGCGTCGCCGACCGCCTCCAGTCCCTTTCCCCGGACGTCGCCGATGACGATGCGGGTGCCCAGTGCCGTACGGGCGGCGGCGTAGAGGTCGCCGCCGAGTTGCGCCTCACGCTCGGCGGACAGGTAGACGGAGGCGATGCGCAGCGGGCCGATCTGATGCGGCAGCGGTCTGAGTACGACGCTCTGCGCGGCCTTCGCCACGGAGCGGAGCCGGGTCATCTCCTCCTCGCGGCGTTCCCGCCAGTAGGCGAAGAGGGTCACGATCGCCGAGATGAGGATCAGCGCGATGAGCTGAATGATGTGGTTCAGGTCGATCAGAGTGGTTCGCACCATCGCCACCACTGCCTGTGCCAGAACGGCGAGTACGCCGACGCAGCCGGTGATGCGGGGCCCGGCGAACGACGCCGTCACCGCGGGCGCGGCGACGAGGAAGGGGCCGAGGTGGACGCTGGGCGGGGCGAGGATGTCGACCGTCGTGACGACCGCGATCAGCACGAGCGGGGCGACCAGCAGAAGGCGGCGGGGTTCCTCGGGCAGGCGGTGATCTGCACGAAGGCGCCGGGGAACCATATGTCCTGGATACACCCCCGCGGGCGCCGCCGCCCGGGGAGCGTCGAGCAGCCGAGGGGTGCCCGTTCTCGCCCTTGTCCGCCCCTCTCCGGAGCTAGTGCCGATCGCTGTCGCCGGCCTGCTGCTTTCTCGTGGCCCGCAGACTGGTGAAGGTCGTGACGGCCAGGACAAGCACGATGAAACCCAGCGAGAACGGAATGCTGATCTCCGGGACGTGGACCCCGGACTCGTGCAGGGCGTGCAGCACCAGCTTGACGCCGATGAAGCCCAGGATGATCGACAGGCCGTACGACAGGTGGACCAGCTTCTCCAGCAGGCCACCGATCAGGAAGTACAGCTGTCTGAGGCCCATCAGCGCGAAGGCGTTGGCGGTGAACACGATGTAGGGGTCCTGGGTCAGGCCGTAGATGGCGGGGATGGAGTCCAGCGCGAACAGCACGTCGGTGGAACCGATGGCGAGCATCACGACCAGCATCGGGGTCATCACCCGCTTGCCGTCCTGTTTGATCCACAACTTGGTGCCGTGGTAGCGGTCGGCCACCCCGAAGCGCCGCTCGGCGGCCTTGAGCAGCTTGTTCTCCTGGTACTCCTCCTCGTGCTCCTCCTTTCGCGCGTCCTGGATCAGCTTCCACGCGGTCCAGATCAGAAAGGCCCCGAAGATGTAGAACACCCACGAGAACGCCGAGATGATCGCCGCGCCTGCCGCGATGAAGCCGGCCCGCAGCACCAGCGCCACCAGGACACCGACCATCAGCACCCGCTGCTGGTACTGCGCCGGCACCGCGAACTTCGCCATGATCAGCACGAAGACGAACAGGTTGTCGACGCTCAACGACTTCTCGGTGATGTACCCGGCGAAGAACTCCCCCGCCGGCCCGCCCCCGCCGTAGAAGCCCAGGAACACCCCGAACGCGCAGGCCAGCACGATCCACACGATCGTCCAGATACCGGCTTCCCTGATCGACACCTCGTGGGGCTTACGGCCGATGAAGAAGTCGATGGCGACGAGAACGCAGAGGACGGCGACGGTCAGCAGCCAGACGGTCGGGGAGACGTTCATCGGTCTACTCCAGGTGCTGGTGACACCGGCAGCGTTGCCGGGCTGCTTGTCGAGTTCCACGCGCAACAGGCGAACAGGACGTCCGGGCAATTCAAGGGGGTGACTCGGGAACGGGCTACTCGAAGAAGCGGAGCCCGACCAGATAGGCGATACCCATCAGCGCGGCCAGGATCGTCGCGGGTATCGCGAGAAGCCTGGTCAGCCAGGTCAGGGCACTCGTGGCGCTTCTCGCCGGCGCCCCGTAGCGATCACGGCGTGCGGCCAGGTCGTGGCGGGCGACGGCACAGAGCAGGAGCGCCACTACTCCGGCGATCAGGGCCATGACGAGGGGCGTCACCAAGCCGGTCGACTGGGCGTGCCCCCCGAGGCTGCCGGTGCCTCCGGGGGTGCGGAGCAGGTCCACCGTGTCCGCCGCCTTCTTCGCACTGTCGACGGCCGTGACCGCCGACGTGACGGCGGCAGCCAGCCCGGCCCCCGCCAGCACCGGCGCGAGCCAGGCGTGGGGGCGCGGAGGCGGAGGCGGAGGCCGGTGCGGGGGCGGAGGGGGGACCACGGCGGTCGTCCCGTGCGTCCGGCCCCCGAAGGTGTCACCGGCCGGCACCACCTCGGCGTCTACATGCACCACCGTCTCTCCGACGGCTCCCTTCAGCACGATGTCGCCGCTCCTCCGGCCCGGCGCGGCGGTCTCGACGCCGACTTCCAGCCCCACGGCGGACTTCGTCACCCGCAGCCAGTCCGCCTTGGGGTGCGGCACACAGCTGCGCGCCAGGGGTGGCCCGAGCAGGCGTACGGTCCGGTGTGGCGGAGCCGAGCCTTGCGGTACGGCGCCGAAGTCCAGTCGCACCGGGTCCGCGCGGATGCCGGCCTCGCTCCGGGCCCGGCCGGCCTCGTCCGCGACGTCCCGGACGTCCTTGTGCGCCATCTCCTCCAGCGCCTCGCACGCCCCGAGGGCGACCCCTGGGTCCGTGCCCTCCAACAGGGACCGCAGTGCCGCGACGGCGCCCAGACGGGTGTAGCGGTCCGGGCTGCCCATGGCGTCCCGCACGTCCGCAGGGACGGGGACGGGAACGATGCCGCGTCGATGACTGCGCGCCAGGTACATGTCGCCCTGCATGTCGACGGAGCGGCTCGGGGTCTGGTGCGGGTTCTGCAGTCGTACCTGGTCGAAGACGTAGTCGTACAGCTCGTCGAGCGAGATCCGGCCGTCCTCGTCGAGGTCCGCCTTGCCGGAGGCCAGGCCGTCCACCACCGCCCGGGTGAACACCGACGGCCGGGCGACCTCGGAGTCCTCGGCGGCGTACTCCATGGCGGTGGACGCCGTGATGACCGCCCAGCCCCGGCCGCCGCCCAACTTGCCCCCGGCGAAGGCGTCGAGCGGGTTCGCGTCCGAGGAGGAGCGTACGGAGTATCCGCGCGAGAAGGCACCGCTGTAGCAGCAGTCGAGGAAGACGGCGATGGTGCGGGCGCGGGTGGCCGACATGCACTGGCGGACGAATCCGGCGGAGACCGCTGTGGAGGCCAGGCGGTGCGGGAGGGTGTTGCTGGCGGCGAAGTACAGCTCGCCGGACTCGTTCTTCAGGCCGTGGCAGGAGAAGTGCAGCAGGACCGTGTCGCCGGAAACCCGCTCGGTGAAGAGTTCCTCGATACGCGCGGAGATTTCGTGCGCCGGTTCGTTGCGCACGACCGCGACGTCGAAACCACCGATCTCGGGATCGCCCAGGACCTCGGCGAGGGCCTCGGCGTCCTGCGCCGGTGCCTTCAGCTCCTTCAGCCCTTGGTCCTGATATCTGTCGTTGGCGACGATCAGCGCGAGACGGGACCTGGGCCTGGGCATCCTCTCGGGCTCGGACCCGGGCTCGGTCATGGCTGGGTCCCCACCGTGGAGTGGCGGCGGAGGAACACGTCGAACGCCTGCGCCACCTGCTGGTCCGTCGCCGCGGAGAGCTCCAGCACGTCGTCGTCGAGGGTCAGGCGCAGGGAAGGACGCCTGCCATGGCAGCGGCCCCACCAGTCGCGGACGACGTTCAGCACCTGGCTCAGGCCGGTGGCAGTCGCACCCAGGTTCACCAGCAGGGCGCCGATCAAGGCGACCTCGCCCGCTCTCGCGCCGGGCGGGACCGGTGGACCCGGGACGGAAGTCACACCGTCCACATCGAGCTCGAGCAATTCCTCACGGAGATATCCGGTGAGCTTGGCGATGTGCTCGGCTTCCGCCCCCTCCTCGGACAGGAGAATCTGCAGCTGAGTGTCCACCGGGAGCCCCTTCGTTGGTGCTCGTCGGGGCGGCGCGGGTGCCGGACATCGGTGGGCCCGCGCCCTGTACATCCAGTCTCTGCCGTCAGGTCTTCGGTGGCAAACTAGCCTACGCGCCAATGTAATTGACGGTTCAACCGGAACCGATCGGGCGAGTTCCACGCATCGAGCGACCCTCTCGACGCCGAGGTGCGCAGCTCACTCCTCAAGGACGGCGAGGCGTGATGGCGCGCGGGCTGCGACGTGCCGACCGCGGACGGTCACGGACGCCGAGCTCCGGGGAGCGCCTCGGCGACCGGGTCGGGAATGCGGCGGCGGGGCCCGCTGTTGCTGGAGACACGGGAATGGCATGCACTCGCCAGTCCCCCTGCAAGGCGAAAGGAAGGCTCATGGCACGCAACGCCACTCGCCCCGTCGTGACGCTGAAGTCGACGGCCGGGACCGGCGCCACCTATGTGACACGCAAGAACCGTGGGAACGACCCCGACCGGCTCGTGCTGCGCAAGTACGACCCGGTGGCCGGGGAGCATGTCCTCTTCCGTGAGGAACGCTGAGCTGAGCGGTACCCACCGGGCGGACGGTCGTGAGGAAGAGCAGTCCGTGAGGACGGGCGTCGCCCTCGGCCGGCCGTGGGCCCGGATACGTGCAGGAGGTACAGAGTCATGAAGGTGCGCAAGTCCCTGCGCTCACTGAAGTCCAAGCCGGGGGCGCAGGTAGTACGCCGCCGGGGCGTCACGTTTGTGATCAACAAGAAGAACCCGCGCTTCAAGGCGCGCCAGGGCTGACGGGGCCCTTCCCGCCCAGCCTGTCCCGCCACCAGGCCGCTCCCCCGGGGTGGTGTCACCCGTGGCGCGGAGTCGTCTGCTCCGCCGCCACGATGCGCTCCACCGCGGCCGTCACCAGTCGTTCACGCTCCGCCTCCGTGAAGACGTCCGGCAGGGTGAGCTGCTCGACGATCAGCCAATTGAGCGTCAGCATCAGCAGCTTGACGGCCATCGCGTCGCCAGGGAGGCCGGAACTCTCGTGGTAGGCGACATTGGCGTCGACGTCGGCCCGGACTCGCTCGGTGAGGACCTTGCGCAGTCCGGGCCGGCGGGTGGCCTCGAGGCGAAGTTCCAGCAGGGCGAGGTAACCGGTGCGGAACGAGGCGACGCGGCCTACGAGCTCACGCATCAGCGCGGCGTAGGTCTCCCGGTCGCGGTCGGCCGCCCGATGGCGGGCGAGGGTGGCCTCGTCGGGCTGGAGTCGCTCGTAGACCCGGGCGCCGGCCTGGGTGAACAGGTCGTCGCGGCTGGCGAAGTAGTTGGACGCCGTGCCGACGGGAACGGCCGCCTCGGCATCGACCGCCCGGAAGGTCAGGCCGCGTGCGCCTTCCCGGGCCAGTACCTCGATCGCCGCATCGACGAGGGCAGCGCGTCGCTGGTCGTTCCGTCTCACCATTGACACCACTCCTGGTGCAGTACTACGTGCAAACCACTCCAGGCAGAGTAGTGCATCTGGGCGATCGCAGTGCGAGGGGAGCACGGCGCACCACGTCTGCGTCTCACGCTTGTGCGACGCGCACGCGATCAGAGGGGCTGAAGCCGGGACTGCAAGAGGCAGAACTCATTGCCCTCCGGGTCCGCCAGGACATGCCAGCTCTCGCTGCCGGTCTGGCCGACATCGACGGGCCTGGCACCGAGGGCGAGCAGTCGCTCCAGCTCGGCGTCCTGGTCGCGATCGGTGGCATTGACGTCGATGTGCAGTCGGAGCTTGCCGGGTCGCGGGTCGGCGCTGGGACTGAGTACGAGGGTGGGCTGCGGGCCGCCGAAGCCGACGCCGGACGGCCCGATCTCGATGCTTCCGTCGTCCTCCCGGCCGAGTTCGACGTAGCCGAGGACCTCGCTCCAGAACACGGCGAGGCGTTCGGGGTCGGCGGCGTCGATGACCAACTCACTGATGCGGCATGCCATGCCCGTGAGTGTAGGCAGCCGGCCCGAGAAGGCGCATCGTCCGCAAGGGCTGCCATTCCGCCGGTCGCCGTGCCCTGGCACTCCGGCGGGCCCACGACGCGTACGTGCCCCCTCCTCCGGCCCCTGGCGCTTGCCCGCCGCCCTGATCGTCCACCCGGGTGAGCGCCTCCTCGCCACGAGCGGTGAGCGTGTGCAGCGGCGAGCCGCCGTGGTCCGTATCGGTCGCGCGGGCAGCAGCAGGGGGCCGGGTCGCGCGGACCACGCGAGTCAGACAGGCGGATCCGTCGGCCCCACGATCGCCCGCAGCGCCGCGAGGTGCCCCTGGTAGGCCACCCGGCCTCGCCGGGTCAGGCGGAGCCACACTCGCTGGCGGGTGTCGCGAACGGCCTTGCGCTGCTCGACGTAGCCCGCGTCCATGAGCACGGTGACGTGCTTGCTCAGCGCGGAGGCGGAGAGGGCGAGTTGCTGTTGGACCAGGCCGAACTCCGCTTCACCGGCGGTGTCCAGCAGGGCGCAGATGCGCAGCCGGTTCGGGGCGTGGACGACGGTGTCGAAGCCCGCCAACGGGTCGTGGTTCTCGGCGCTCACGCGGTCTTCCGGTGCAGGCGGACGAAGGCGAGGTGGAAGCCGACGGACACTGCGGCACCGATCAACGAGGCCGCGATCAGCCACACCGGCCGCCCCGTGACGCGGAACGCGAACGCCGCCCCCACCAGCAGTGCGGGCAGGCCGACCATGAGCGGGACGGTCGCCCGCTTCGGCAGCACGTCGAACCGCAGTGCCATCCCCGGTCCTGTTGCGCCACGCCTTGGCCGCGACGGCGAAGAGCGCCCCGTACACCGCGGTGGTCGCCAGCATGATGCCCGTCCAGGCGGGGCGCGGCAGCAACCACGCCGACGCCGCCATGACGCCTCCGTAGGTGATCGGGAGCGCCGCGACGTACAGCGTCAGCGTGACGAAGAACCACTTAGGGGTCATCTCATTTGGCCGAGTAGGCTGCTGCCGTGGCGGGGATCGTTGAGCGGCTGGTGCCGGATGAGCTGTGGGAGTTGTTCCAGCGGGTGGTGCCGGAGGCGCCCTCAAGGCCGCAGGGTGGTGGCCGGCGTCGTCACGGCGACCGTGAGGTCCTGGCCGCGATCGTGTTCGTGGCGACCTCGGGCTGTACGTGGCAGCAGTTGCCCGCAGCGTCGTTCGGGCCGTCTGGTGCAACGGCCCACCGCCGGTTCGCCGAATGGACGAAGGCCCGGGTGTGGGCCAAGCTGCACCGCCTGGTCCTGGACGAACTCGGCTCACGCGGCGACCTGGACTGGTCCCGCTGTGCGATCGACTCGGTGAACATGCGGGCCCTGAAAAGGGGGACCTGACAGGTCCGAATCCTGTCGACCGGGGCAAGTACGGCTCGAAGATCCATCTGATCACCGAGCGGACCGGTCCGCCCCTGTCCGTCGGCATCTCCGGCGCCAACGTCCACGACAGCCAGGCCCTCATCCCGCTGGTGAAGGGCATACCCCCGATCCGGTCCCGCCGAGGACCCCGTCGTCGCAAGCCCGGCAAACTCCACGCCGACAAGGGCTACGACTACCGCCACCTTCGGCAATGGCTGGCAGAGCGCGGCATCCAGCACCGCATCGCCCGCAAGGGCGTCGAGACCTCACAACGACTTGGGCGGCACCGCTGGACGATCGAACGGACCATGGCCTGGCTTGCCGGCTGCCGCCGACTCCACCGTCGCTACGAACGCAAGGCCGATCACTTTCTCGCCTTCGCGAGCATCGCCTGCACCATCATCTGCTTCCGCAGGCTCACGCCTGGGAGAAGCCGCTCGAGCGCTCAGATGTTGGCAGCTCCGTAGTGGAGGGTGCCACCGATGGGCAGCAGGTATCCAACGCCCCGCTCCTGCGGCATCTGCCCCGCCAACGCTCCGGCGTCCGCGCAGCCGGAGACCTCGAACCCGACGACCCCCAAATCGAAGACGGCTCTGGTGAACGTCTCCCTGGCAATGGCGGCCAGCCAGTCGTCCATCACGTCGGATCTGAAGAAAGGCCGGCCGTCCCAGTAGGCGAGGCCGGCGTTGTCCAGCGCGCCCACCGGAACGTAGAAGTCCAGCCAGTCGCTGCTGTCATCGCCGCCACGGATGGCCACACAACCACACACGACCAGCTGGTTCGTCGGCAGACGAACCTGACCGCGAAGGTGGCCGTACTCGGTCAGAGAGCCGACTGTGCACGGCACCGGGTCCTGCTCCGCAGGCTCCAGGTCACTCCGCCCGAAGCACCCCTGGACGCCTGCAGCAGCCCACAGGGCAGTCAGTATGTCCTGCAAGCGTGCATCATCGGTCGCCCCGACCTCGATCGCCAGCTCATAGAAGCCGTCGGACCAGTTGGTCGGGTCACGGAAAGAAGCAGGAGACGTCATGACGTGATCATGCGTCCATGCTCACTCCAGAGCCACCAGATTGGGGCTACGGTCCAGCCAAATGAGATGACTTCTTAGAGACGGGTTTCCGCGACGGAAAGTGAACCCTCCCCCCTCCCTGCGGATGCGGGCAGCTTCCCCTGCCGGTGTCACGGAAACGGTGGCTGTCCGGTCGTAGTGGGCACAGGACGACGTTCCAGCGGCACGCCGAATGATCGTCGCCCTCCCGGCTCTTCCTGGAAGCCGGTTGTCCCACCCTCAGGAGAAGACACTTATGAGCACCCCCGTCGTCGCGATCGCTTACCACTCCGGCTACGGCCACACCACCGTCCTCGCCGAGGCCGTGCGTGACGGCGCCGTGGAGGCCGGAGCCATCGCCCACCTGATCAAGGTCGACGAAATCACCGACGAGCAGTGGGAGTTGCTCGACGCCTCCGACGCGATCGTCTTCGGCTCGCCGACCTACATGGGAACCGCCTCCGGCGCCTTCCACCAGTTCGCCGAGACCACGTCCAAGCGCTGGTTCGTCCACTCGTGGAAGGACAAGCTCGCCGCCGGATTCAGCAACTCCGGCGCCAAGAGCGGCGACAAGCTCCACACGCTCCAGTACTTCACCGTCCTGGCCGCCCAGCACGGCATGACCTGGGTCAACCTGGGCCTGCATCCCGGCTGGAACAGCACCACCGCCTCCGAGGACGACCTCAACCGCCTCGGCTTCTACCTGGGTGCGGGCGCACAGACCCACACCGACCACGGCCCCGAGGAAGTCCACAAGGCCGACATAGCCACCGCCGAGCACCTCGGCCGCCGCGTCACCGAACAGGCACGCATCTACACCGCCGGACGCGCGGCCGTCGGCGCCTGAGCCGACGGCCACCCCCGCCCACCCAGCAGCGAGCCCGAAGCGGCGCGCAGGGGACCCTGGGGCCGTCGTCGGTACGGCACCCAGGCCAAGAACCGCCCGCGCCCGGCGCAACCACGAGTGCGCCGGCCGCGGGCGTTCCAGACCGGCCCAGGCGGCGATCCACCCTACGAGGACGGCCCCCGGGCGAGCGCCCTCGCGATCGCGAGGAATATCCTCTTTGTACGGCTAACAGGTGACGCATTCCACCCCACGAAGCCCGCCCTCCGAGGGGTGGGATGCGCGTCCGGCGATCGGGGCGCCGGCGTTCTCGAGCGGTGCACCGAACCAGCAGCTGCGTGGAGTGGACATGAGGGTTCCGCGGAACCGGAGTCCAGCGCCATGGGCACGTCACACCCCTGGCCCCGGGAACCGTGCCGGCGCGGACAGCGCCCAGCAGCAAGCTCCTGCCGCGAACCGCCGCGCCGAAGCTGAGCGCGCGATGACGGGCCTGGACGCGCTGCCGCGGCCCGTGGCGGCGGTGGTGGGCGCCGGTGGGGTGCTGGGAGCGGCGCATGTGGGGGTCGGGTACGCGCTGGAGCAGCGCGGCTTCGCTCCCGACATGATCGTGGGCACCTCGGTGGGCGCGCTGAACGGAGCCATCGCTGCCGCGCATCCCGACGAAGCCGCTCCGTGGCTCGACAACGTGTGGACCCAGTTGCGTCGCCGTGACGTGTATCAGCTCGGCTACCTGTCCTCACGGGCGAGCCTCTTCACCGACCGGGGCCTGCGCCGGCTGATCGCGGGGTCCGGGCTGCCGTCCCGGATCGAGGAACTGGTGGTCCCCTTCACCGCGGTGGCCATGGACCTGGCCACCGGAGCTCCCGCGTTGCTCGACCACGGGGACCTTCCGTCCGCCCTGCTGGCCAGTGCGGCCATCCCGGGGATGCTGCCCCCGGTGGAGCGGGCGGGACGGACCCTCGTCGACGGCGGGGTGATCGCCTACGTTCCCGTTCACGCGGCCCTGCAGGCCGGGGCGGCCAGCGTGGTGGTGCTGTCGACCGGACCGGAAAGCGCGCCTTTGAGCCCGGACATCCCACGCCGGCGTGCGAGCGCCATCGCGGCCCGGGCCGGGCTGCTGCTGTTGCACCACCAGATCCAGCGCGACCTGCGAGAGGTGTCCCGGCACATCCCGACAGTGGTGCTGCCGACCGGTATCGAGGCCTGGCCCTCGCCCTGGGACTTCAGCCACTCCAAGCGGCTGATCAGCACCGCGGCACTCGCTGCCGGGGACTTCCTGGACAACCTGCGCATCGACGGGCCGGGCCTGTACCAGTGGGTTGACCTCACCACGGCGCCGACCGGTCCGGACGCGGGCCCGCACGGTACCGGCGGGCCGCCGGCCTCCTCCGTCCAGGGAGGCGGCCCGTGAGCACCATCGCCTTCCTCAACATCGCCATGCGGGGACACATCAACCCGACGCTGCCGATCGTGGCCGAACTCGTCCGGCGCGGCCACCGCGTCACGTACCACACCTCGCCCGCGTTCCACGACGAGATCCAGGCCACCGGCGCGCAGGTGCTCGTCCACCCCGGGGGCGACCAGCCGATCGCCGACCCGCCGATGCCGGTCACCCTGATGGAGGGGCTCGCCCGCACCGCCGTCCGCCTGCTGCCCGGCGTCCTGTCCGACCTGCGAGACATCCGGCCCGACCTGATCGTCCACGACAACGCCTGCCCGTGGGGGGCGATCGCCGCCAGCGAGCTCGGGGTGCCGGTGGCGTCGTCGTTCACCACGTTCGCGTACCACCGCAGGGTGCCCAGCCCCACCAGCGGCTCCTGGGCACTGCTGGCCTCGGCCGCGGCGCACACCCGCAACGTGCGGGGCTATCTGCGGGCCCGCCTGGAGCTGCGCCGCCGTTATGACACCGGGGGGCTGCCCCCGCTCGACCTGGGGAACATTCGCCAGGCCCTCAACCTGGTGTACACCTCGCGGGCGTTCCAGCCGGGCGGCGAGGGCATCGACTCCTCGTACCGGTTCGTCGGGCCCAGCATCGGTGCCCGTCCGGCCGACCCCTCGTTCCCCGTCCAGGACCTGCGCGACCCGGTGCTGTACGCGTCGCTCGGCACGCTGTTCGGTGCCGACCCGGGGTTGCTGCGCTCCTTCGCCACGGCGCTCGCCCCGCTGGGCGGCACCGTGATCGTCTCCACCGGGCGCACCGATCCCGAGGCGATCGGCCCGGTGCCGACCCAGGTGATCGCCCGCCGCTCCGTGCCCCAGCCCCAAGTCCTGGAACGTGCCGCCCTGTTCGTCACCCACGGCGGGATGAACAGCGTCAACGAGGCCCTGTACACCGGAGTGCCGATGCTGGTGATCCCGCAGGGCGCCGACCAGCCGCTGGTGGCCCGTCGCGTGGTCGAACTCGGCGCCGGTCTGTCGATCCGCAACCGCGACGTCACCGAGAGCTCCGTCCGCGTCCTCGCCCGGCGTCTGCTCGACGAACCCCGGTTCCGGGCGGCCGCGGCAACCCTGCGGGCCGCACAGCACGAGGCCGGCGGCTACGAGCGCGCCGCCGACGAACTCGAGCGGTATCTGCGGGAGTCCGGCCCGGTCGGGCGTCCGGCTCCGGCTCCCCTCGATCCGTCACAGCGAGGCTGAGTGATGTCACCCGTCGTCGTCATCCTGCTGCTGCTCGCCGGAGTCTCGGAGGCCGCCGGGCGCGTCGTGCCCCTGGCGGTGCGCCGCCCCGGCGTGTCGCGAACCCATTTGATCAGCCTGCTGGTGACGGGCGGAGTCGTCGAGGCGGTCGTGTTCGGGTTCTGGCCGCTGACCGCGTGGGCCCTGGCCGGCCTCGTGCTTCCCTCCCCGCCTCCGGGCGACGGTCTGTTGTGGACGCCGGGCCTGGTCGCTCCGCTGCTGTTCACCGCCGTCCTCGCGTTCCCGCTGCTCGGCCCGTTCCTCCACCTGCTGCTCCTCGTAGGGGTGGGCGTGACGCTGGCCGGGCCCTTCGCCGAGGCGACCGGGCTCGGCTGGTGGCCGGCCGCCGCGGGCCTGGCCGTCGCGGGAGTCGGCCTCGGTCTCGCGGTGGAGGCCGTCCGACGGCTGGTCGCGTGGGTGAGCGTGCCCCGAAGGCCGGAGCCGGTCGCATGAACGAACTGCTCCTGTGGGTCTGCGGTGGACTGGGTACCGCCTTGATCGCCGAGGCGCTGCTCGCCCGCTACGAGGTGCTGGTGTACGGCGCCGGGTGGCGGGCGCCGACCACCGAACTCCCCGCCGGTACTCCTTACGCCCGGGGTGCGGCCCCCGATGCCCCGCCAGGCGCTTACCTGGTCTTCCTCGACGGCATCGGCAAACGCCGCGTACGCGACAGCCGGGACGGTGGCGAACTGGTCAGGGCCCTGATCGCCAGGGCGCCGGAACTGCGGGTCCTCGGCCAGGTGCAGCCGTACTCGCCGCTGGCCGACCCGCTCGCCGACCGGCGGGTGTGGGCGTGGCTGCGCCGCCACGCCGGCCTGCTGCTGTTCCTGCACAACGTGATGCAGATCTTCGTCGCCGCGGACCGCCGCTACCGGCCGCTGTACAACCGGGCCGTCGGCAGTCAGACAGCCGCACAACTCCGGCTCGCCGGCTACCGGGCCGACAGCGGCATCCCCGTGGTGCTGCTCAGTTACAGCGGCGGTGCCCAGGTCGCCACCGGCGCCGTGGAGGAACTGCACACCCAACTGCGCGCCCCACTGCTGCTGGTCACGCTCGGCGGGTTCCACAACGGCGCCAACGAACTCACCCATGCCGAGCGTCTGCACCGGCTCACCAGCGCGAACGACCGCATCGAGCGGGTCGGCACCTGGATCTTCCCGCAGCGCTGGCGGCTGTACCGGCGCAGCGGATGGAACCGGGCCGTCCGCGCCGGGAAGGTCATCGCACACCGGCTCGACCCGGCAACCCACGTGGGCCCACTCAGCTACATCAGCCCGAAGGCGCTACTGCCCGACGGCCGCAGCCATGTGGACCGCACGGCCGACACGGTGATCGAGATCGTCCGGGCCCGCGAAGGGGTGAATCCGCCCCCGGCGTCGGCAGGCGGCGGCGCGTCCTCGAGCGACGGGGCGGTGTGATGAGCCGCCCCCACGACCGGGGCCGACAAGTCGGGTGACCGGAGCGTCGTCGGCGGCTACGTTATGGAACGCGACAACCGGCCGGCCGGAGAAGCGAACGATGGGGGAGAGAGATGAATCGGCTGACCAGGCTCGGCACGGCGGTGGCCGCCGGCGCGGCGGCGTTGCTGCTCGCCGGCTGCGGCACCCCGACCGACTACAGCGAGATCGTCACGTTCACCGACGAGCACGGCCGCGTCTGCACCGGGGCCGTAGTCGTCGACCAGGAACAGAACCAGGGCGACGACTACGAGATCGCCGGCCTCGACTGCGACTACCCTCCGGAGGGCCGGACTCCAGGGCCCACCCGCTACTCCCCCCTGCCGCCACGGGACGCCGAGTGAGGTAGGGCGCGGGGAGAAGCCCCTCCCGGCAGGCGGCCCGCGGCCGCCTGCCGGGTGCGCACGGTCAGCGGCGGCGCACGGTGATCTTCTGCTCGGCGGTGACACCGTTCACGGTCACGCGCAGCACCGCGGTGCCCGGACGGCGCGCGGTGAGAGTGCCGGTGGCGGGATCGTACGAGACGACGTGCCTGCCGCCGTGGTGGCCGTGGTCACGGTCGTGGTCCACCACGGCGACATGGGTTCCGGTCCACTCGGCGCTGACCGGCCAGGCCACCGGGACGGTCCGGGTGCCGTCCTGCGTGATCGTCGCCGACACCCCGGCGTGCCCGCCGACTTCGAGCGCTTCGGGCGCGTCGAGTGACACCGACTCGGTACGGGCATGCACTTCGGCCCGCAGCCACATCTCGGAGTCGTCGGACGGGACGTCGAACAGGTCGGCGATCCTCCCCTCCCTGGGGTTGATGCCGAGCATCGTCCAGCCGGTGAAGCCGCCGCCGTCGGGTGTGCCCGCCGGGCTCTTGCCCGAGTTGCCGTTCACCAGGTAGGGAATGCCGTCGACCGAGGCGGCGGAGAAGACGCCCGCGTGCGAGCCGACGAACGCGGCGGACTTGTGGCTCTCGGCGCGGAAGCCGGCGAGCCACTGCTCCACCAGAGCCGCCTCCTTGCGGTCGCCGAGCTGGCTGGCCTTGTTCGGCAGCGGGTCCTGGGTGGGGTGGTGCTCGAACACCACGACACCGCTGACGGACCTGTCGTCGGCAGCCGCCGCGAGCTGGTCGTGCAGCATCTGCAGCTGGGTGAAGCCGCCGCCGCGCAGGGTGCCGCTGGAGGAGTCGAGCGTGAGGAAGCGGGTGCCCTTGACGTCGAACACCGAGGTGGTGTCGCCGAACTCGGCCTCGAAGTTGTCGGTGGATCCCGGGCCCATGATCTCGTGGTTGCCGGGCACGTAGCGCCAGGGGACGGTGTTGTGGGTGCGGGCGTCGAACTCGTCGAGCAGCTTGCGGGCGAGCGCGAAGTCGGCCGGGGAGCCCTCGTCGACGAGGTCGCCGTTGATGACCAGCAGGTCCGGCTCGGCCTCCGCGATCTCGGCCAGAGTGCGGCGGGCCGCCTCGACCAGCGGGCTGTCGGGGTCACGGGCCACGAACTGGGCGTCGGACATGACGGCGACGCGCAAGGGACGGTCGTCGACCGTGCCGTCGGTGACCACCACCGGGTCGGCGATCCTCGGCCGGGCGGGAAGTTCCACGTCGGGGGCGACCTTGACCCGCAGGTCGCTGACCGTGACCTCACCGCGGTAGGAGCGGGCGGCACTGGTCTCCAGCAGCCGTACCCGCTGGAACGTCAGCGGATAGGCGGTGCCCGCGGGGACGGGGAACTCGACCTTGCGCCAGCCGGTCCAGGTGATCAGGGGACCGTCGAGGTTGGCGGTCACGCCCGAGCCCGTGCGGTACTGCAACCGGGGCCACGCGCCGTTGCCGTCGCCGTTGATCCACATGGTGACGGCCTGCGGCTGGCCGGGCAGCGGGATCTGCTGGGGCGGAACGGCGTACTGACCGCGGGTGGCGGTCGACCCGGTGAAGTCGTAGGTCAGCGTGAGACCGGGCGCGCCGTCGTGGCCGGGGGCCGGGGCGACCGAGCCGCCCGGGGCGCGGTCGTGCGCCGACGTCCAGGACGAGGCGTCGGAGAGGTCGGCGAAGGACGTCTCGGCCAGGCCGACGGTGACGGCGACGTCGGTGGTCATCTTCCCCACCGTCAGGTGCAAGGTGGTGGAGGCGCCGTCCACCAGGCCGCGCACGGTGAACGTGGCGTCGTCCGCGGCCTGCACCGACACGACCCCCTCACCACCGCTGACCTTGACGTCGGAGGCCTCGACGGGGGCCGAATCGCCCAGGGCGTCGTAGCCCGTCACCGTCAGGCGCGCGTCCTTGCCGGCACCGTCGAGCGCCACCAGGCTCCGGCTCGCAGCGATGCGCACGGCGGGCGCGAGCACGGTCAACTGCTTCCGTCCCTGGGCACGGTGTCCGGAGGACGCCACCACGTCGGCGGTGCCGGAGCGGCGGCCGGTGACGACAGCGGTGCCGTCGTCGCGGGAGTCGACCGACATCCGGCCGCCCTCGGTGCGCCACTGCACCCGTCCGGTGGGCAGCGGCGCGTAGGTCTCGTCGTGGGCGAGCGCCCGGACGGTACGGCGCAGACCGGGGAAGACCTTGTCGGAGCCGGCGACCGGCAGAGCGGGCAGCACCCGGAAGCCGCGTGTCGTGCCGGACCCCGCGGCCGCGAACAGGCCCAGTCCGTTGGCGACCTGCCGTTCCGAACCGTCGGAAGGGCTGCTGACGAGGCCGGTCGTGCTCTCACCCGGCAGGCGGGCAGCCATGGTGGTCGAACCGCCGCCGTCCATGTTCAGGGCGTCGGCGGCGCCCAGGCCCTTCATGAAGGCGCCGAGCTCGTTGAGGTCCATACCGCGGCTGTCGGTCTGCTTGCCGTCGATCGCGACCAGGTACATGGTGCGCCCGTCGGCCGAGAAGCCCACGCTGGTCCGCGAGGTGGCGGTGACGGTGTCACCGTCGGTGAACCGCTGCACCACACCCTCCCTGACCAGCACCTGCCCGCCGCCGACGGCGACCGCCACCTCGCCGAAGTCGGCGCGCGGACGGTAGGTGACGTCGACGGCGTCGCCCGGCGCGAGGGCGGCCAGCGCGTCGGCGCCCGTTTCCCGTCCGAGCAGGACGCTGCTGCCGGCGGGTATCGGCGCGGCGCTGACGGAGGTGCGTACGTCGGTGACCTTGCCCTCGCGCAGCCACACCTCGGTGACCCGGTCGGCGCCGCCCACAGGTTTGGTGCGTGGCGAGGGACCCCACTGGTCGGTGAACAGACCGATGCCGCCGGCCGCCAGCACCGGTGAGTTGACGCCGGCCAGCCTCAGGTTCTGGGTGTCGTCGACCGTGACCTGCCCTTCCAGGAACACCTGGGCGAGCCGGCCGATACCGTCCGCCCCGATGGCGACGGACTGGCTACGGCCCTCCGTGGGCGAGTTGACGAGACCGTCCTTGCGCGACACCGCGGCGCCGACGGGGGCCTCGGTGTCGTTCATGTCGAAGTAGTCGCCGTTGATCGCGGCGACGGCGCCGGTCCGCCTGGCCTGTTCGGTCACCCGGGACTTGCCCGTGACCGTGCCGGAGGAGATGTGGTCGACACTCAGCCGCTCGTCGGCCAGGTCCGCGACGAGCACCTGTCCGCGCACCCAGCCGTCCTTCCCGAACCGGTCGAAGCGGGTCAGGCTCAGTCCCGGCGCGATCGGTGTCCGGTTCTCACTGGTGACGAGGGACTGGCCGGGGGTGCTCGGGATCAGGGAGGAGGTGCCCGGACCCGGCGTGCCGTGGGGAGCCGATGCCAGGCTGCCCGGTGGGAGAGCCTGGGCGGTGGTCACCATTCCCGCGCCGACGCTGAGCGCTGTGGCCAGGGCGAGGACAACGGCGCCGCGCCGCGCCGCGGCACGGGCGCGCGGGTCGGCGAGGTCAAAAGGGAACAGCACTGGGGGACTTCCTTCGTCTTCGTGCTGAGAGTCGTGGTCGGCGCTCAGTGCACGCCCCATGGGTGTTGAGGCACGGTGAAGTGTGTGACCTTCAGCGATGCGCAGGGTGAACACTGCGGCGCGCGCCCGCCGTGAGCTGTGCCGACGGTGTACGCCGCTGGGCATGTGCTGCCGATGCCGGTTCCGTGAGCGCAGGGCAGGCGCGGGCGCCGTGCCAGGACGCGGCTGCGGGCCGGGGGCCGGTCCCGCGGTCACGAGCCCCGGATCGGATCCCGGGTGATGCCGCCTCAGGCGCGGTGGCGCAGGGCGAGCGTCCAGGTGTCCACGGTGTAGCGGCTGGGCTCATCCGTGTGCTGCTCGGCGACGACCACGGAGACCCGGTCACCGTCCCACCGCAGCGCCCGCGTCGTCCGCGCCCCGGCGTCCGCCGAAACGCCGGCGAGTTCGGCGAGGACGGCGCTGTCGAGCCCGCGGCCCACCGCGCGGACCGCTCCGCCGTCGAGAACCAGGATCGTACCGTCGGGGAGGACCAGCGGCTCGGGCGGCTGCGGGTCGCTCAGGCGCGGGCCGCGCTCCACGACACCGCCGGGCAGGAGCCGGACGACCCGCCCGCTGGTCGGCACGTTGCGGTCGGCCTCGACGACGCGCAGCCCGGTGCCGACGACGTAGTGGCCGTAGGAGCGCCAGTTGTCGGTCTCGGTGCCGTCCCGGTCGTACTCCCAGGTGTCGAAGACGTCGTAGCCCTCCAGCCCGAGCACGAAGCGGCCGCCTCCCAGGGCGGCGGCGCGCTCCCCGCGCAACTCGGCGACGAGCCGCCCGTCCGCCATGTCGAGGAGCAGCGCGGGACCGAGGTTGCCCCAGGGCGTGTACTCCAGGGAGTCCGTGGTGACGAGCACCCGGTCGCCCGACAGATGGGCGGCATTGGGCCGCCCACCGCAGCGGTGCGTCCAGCGGGTAGCGCCGGTGGAGTCGACGCAGGTGACCGACCCGACGGTCCCGAAGACGCGCGTTCCGTCCCGGCGCGCCAGCGGCTCCCGCGGGGACGGGGGCCGCTGGTACGGCGGCTCCCCCACCGCGCGCCGGTGGTCCACCACCTCCGCGCCCCACGCGGCGGCCCTCCCGCCCCGTGCTCCCCCACCCGTGTCCCACCTCGACATGCCGGGGATGGTAACGGAACGCGAACTACGGGTCTCCCGGTCCGTACCGAAGTCGGTAGGGATCGTCCGTCCTCAGCCCGCGCTGGTCCAGGCATCCGGGCGGGGTGTCAGCACCGCCGAGACGACAGCGCCGGACGAGGCCACGACGTCCGTCACGAATCGCAGGCGTCCGACGCCGAGTTGTCGCAGCCCCCGGCCGTGGTCGGCGGCGACGACGAGGCAGACCGCGACCAGAAGGAGGCGCCACAGGGCCATCACCGGACGGCGCGTGGCGCGGGGCAGCTCGGCGAGCGAGTCGTGCAGTCGCTCGCAGTGGAAGGGGACATGGCGCTGCTCGTCGGCCAGGATCCGCCCGGCGATGTCCGTGACGAGCGGGTCGCCGGTGCCCTCGCGCAGAGCCCGGTAGTAACGCAGCGCGACCACTTCCGCGATCATCAGCACCAGCAGTTCCATGCGCAGTCCCAGCAGACGCCGCAGCCTGACGAAGACCGTGTCGCTCCAGTGGCCCGTCAGCGTCGGTGCACCGCCCGCGGTCAGCAGCCCGGCGAGGAGCCGGGCGTGGTTCTGCTCCTCGGCGACGAAGAGCCGGACGGCCTGGGCGTAGTCGTCGTCGCCGGCCTCGTCCGCCTTGGCGACGAGGTTGGCGCCGTCACCGTCCTCGCCGACCTGGAAGCGCTGAATGCCGGCCCACACCGCGGGATGCAGGGTCGCGCGGTGCCGCCAGTCCGGGTCGCCCTGAGCAACCCTGCGCGCGCGTTCGTCCTCGAACTGCCTTGTCCACTTGGCGAAGTCGCTCGTCCGCACCCGGTCTCCCCTCTCCTGGGCACGGCCGGCGCGCCCTGGAGAGGGACGACGCGTGCGGGCATCGAACAGTTCCACGGCCGCCCGGTGCCCAGGGCCCAACCCCCGCCCACCGCCGAAGCCCACGCGCGCCGGCGTCAGGGACCGGGGAGAAAGTGTTCGCGCACGAGGATGACCTGGTCGATCCACTCGTCCAGTTCCTCCTCGTCACGGGTGGTGACCCGGCACGAGTGGGAGTCGCCGTCCGCGAGGTGCACGGTCACGGTGAGGCCGAGTCCCCGGCCCTTCTCGTCGTAGGTGACCGCGCGGACGGCACTCCAGGCCAGATGGGTGGTGCGTCCGTCGTTGCCGAGTGAGATGCCGTCCGTGTCGGCCACCACGGCGTTCTTGCGGTCCATGGCGAGGAACTGCGGTTCCTCGGTGCCCGCCTCCGCTGTGGGTGGCAGGTTCGGGGGCGCCGGAGGGTAAGCAGGCATCGGCGGCGGTGACGCGGAGGGGGCCACCACGGTGGGCCGGTAGCCGGCGGAGTGCTGCTGCTCTTCGGGGCGCGCGAGCGTGTTCAGCAGTTGCTCGGGGGTGGGCCGCTGCTCGGGCGACTTGGCCATGCAGGCGGCGACGACGCCGCGCAACGCGGAGGGCACGGCGGTCAGGTCGGGCTCGTGGTGCACCGACCGGTACATCATCGCCGCCGGGGTGCCCTCTCCGAAGGCGCTGCCACCGGCGGCGGCGACCAGGACCGCGCCCAGCGCGAAGACGTCCGCCGCCGGCGAGACCGGGTGTCCCTCGGCCTGCTCGGGGGCCAGGAATCCGGGAGTGCCCACGGCGATACCGGTGACCGTCAGGCGTGAGCCCTCGACTGCCCGCGCGATACCGAAGTCCACGACGCGCGGGCCGTCGTGGGCCATGATGATGTTGCCGGGCTTCAGGTCACGGTGGACGAGCCCGCAGTCGTGGACGGCCTGCAGGGCCTCGGCCAGGGCAAGCCCGAGCTGCCGCAAGGCAGTGTCTCCCATCGGCCCTTGGGTGGCGAGGAGTTGGGCGAGCGTCGGGCCGGGAACGTAGGCGGTCGCCAGCCAGGGCGCCGAGGCGTCGGGATCGGCGTCCACGACCGGCGCCGTGTGGAAGCCCCCCACGGCACGCGCCGCGGTGATCTCCGCGCGGAACCGTTCGCGGAACCCCGGATCCTGTGCCAGCTCCGGTTTGGCGACCTTCACGGCCACCGGGCGTCCGCCTCGCGAGCGGGCGAGATACACGGTGCCCATCCCGCCCTCACCGAGCACCCGCTCGATCACGTACGTACCGATCCGCTGCACCCCGGGCCCCCTCCCCCGGCACCAGCCTAGAGCAGCCGATGCCCCTGGAGCGGTGGCCTTGTCTCTGCCGTGCCGGCCAGGTCCGGCCGGCGCCGAGCGATCGGCTTGACCTTGACACGGTGGCAAGGCCTTCACTGCGGGCAAGGAGGTGGCCGATGATCGCGCCGCAGGAGGACACGAACACGATGCGAGCTCTGCAGAGACTGGACGACACCGATCCGTCGGTGCGGCTGCGGGCGGCGCTGGCGGTCGGTACGGCACCGGACATCCGGTCCGTCGGCACGCTCGTCGAAAGAAGCGCGATCGAACCTGAGTTCTCCGTGCGTGACATGCTGACCTGGGCACTCACCCGCCACTCACCATCGATCACGGTCCCCGTGCTCATCGCGGAGCTCCGCTCGGAGCGGGCGCAGGCACGCAGTCAGGCTCTGCACACCCTGTCCAAGGTCGGCGACCGGCAGGCGTGGCCGGCGATCACACGGGACCTGCTGACCGACGCCGACAACGAGGTCGCGAGGAGCGCCTGGCGGGCAGCGGTCGCACTGGTGCCTCAGGGTGCGGAAGCCGGACTGGCTGACGTACTGGCGACGCAACTCGGGCGCGGCGAGCGGGAGACGCAGCTGAGTCTCAGCCGGGCTCTGACCGCGCTCGGTGAGGTGGTCATGCCGGTCCTGCGCGCCGCGATGACGGACGCGGTCCCTCGTGTGCGAGAGCACGCGATCGCCACGGAACGGCTGGTGCGCGACCCGGATGCCGGATTCGGTTTCGCGATCGAGGAGGCGAAGCGCATCGTAGCCCTGGGCAGGAGCGGTCACGAGGGGTGATGGACGGTGTTGATCGGTGATGTGGCACAGCGGTCCGGGGTCAGCGCCCGCATGCTCCGACATTACGAGTCGCTCGGCCTGTTGCGGCCGGCGGGCCGTACCGATGCCGGATACCGGGAGTACTCCGGCGAGGACATCCGGCGAATCTTCCATATCGAGAGCTTGCGGTCGCTCGGTCTGTCGCTGCGCGAGGTCGGGCGCGCGTTGGACGATCCCGGCTTCGAGCCCACGGAGCTCGTCGAGGATCTGATCCGCCGGACGCGAGAACGCATCGCGAGTGAGACGGAGCTGCTCACGCGGCTCGGCCGGATCGGTGCAGCGGAACCCGCCGGCTGGGATGACGTGCTCCAGATCGTCGCGCTCCTCCAGGCCCTGGACTCGGAGAGTGCCGGCAAGCGCCAGCGTGCGGCCCTCTCCTCGGTCGAAGGGGCTTCGGTGCCCGTGGAGGCCGTGGTGGAGGCGGCACTGAGCGAGTCCGACCCGATCGTCGCCGGCGCCCTCCGATGGGCGCTGGCGCAGTCGGGCGACGGAGCACTGGCACTCCTGGCGGAGGGGCTGCGCTCACCGACGGCGGAGGTCCGCAAGCGCGCCGTGCAGTCCATCGCCGACATTCCGACCGGCGAGGCGACCGCGCTGCTGCGGAGTGCCCTGACGGACACCGACGTCACGGTCCGCAGGTGTGCGGCTCTTGAGCTCGGGGCACGCGGGGTGGCCGAGGCGGTCCCGACGCTCCTGGACATGATCGTCGATGAGGCGAACGACGTGGACGCGGCTGACGCGCTGAGCGGGCTGGCGAGTGATCCGGCGATGGCGGATCAGATCTCCGCCCGGCTCGTCGAGCGTCTCGGCCGGGCCACCATGGAGGCGTCCGCACGTCGACGGCTGGCACAGGCGCTCGCGGAGATCCCGGGAGACGGGGCGTCTCGTGCCCTGGCCGACCTTGCGCGTGACGAGGATCGGGCTGTTGCGCTCACCGCTACGTACATTCTCGGGCTGCGCAGTGCGCGATAAGGGGTGTTCTCACTTCTGGCTCCTTGACGGCCGTCGGCATCGGGAGACGGTGACGACCTGCGGTGCGCCCCGTTCCGTACCCTGGCGGCATGCGCATGCGCCCCACCCTGAGCTGGATCCCTTCCGAGGACCTGCCTCCGGGCACCACAGACCTGGAACCGATCGCCGACGCGCTGAGCACCGGCCGTGTCCTGGTGCTCAGTGGGGCCGGCATCTCCACGGAGTCGGGCATCCCCGACTACCGCGGCGAGGGCGGGAGCCTGAGCCGGCACACCCCGATGACCTACCAGGACTTCACGGCCGACGCCCAGGCCCGGCGCCGGTACTGGGCGCGCAGCCACCTCGGCTGGCGTACCTTCGGCCGCGCCCGCCCCAACGCGGGGCACCGGGCCGTCGCCGCATTCGGGCGGCGCGGCCTGCTCACAGGCGTGATCACCCAGAACGTCGACGGACTGCACCAGGCCGCGGGCAGCGAGGGCATAGTCGAACTCCACGGGAGCCTGGCCCGGGTCGTCTGCCTGTCCTGCGGCGCCTTCAGCCCACGCCACGAACTCGCCCGGCGCCTGGAGGAGGCCAACGTCGGCTTCGAGCCGGTCGCCGCCGGAATCAACCCGGACGGCGACGCCGACCTCACCGACGCACAGGTCGGGGACTTCCGCGTGGTGCCCTGCACGCGCTGCGGCGGCGTTCTCAAACCGGACGTGGTGTTCTTCGGGGAGAACGTTCCGCCGCAGCGGGTCGAGCACTGCCGCGAACTGGTCGGTGAGGCGGCGTCGCTGCTTGTCCTGGGGTCTTCACTGACAGTGATGTCCGGGCTCCGGTTCGTCCGCCAGGCGGCGCAGGCCGGAAAGCCGGTACTGATCATCAACCGGGATCCGACCCGGGGTGACCGGCATGCCCTCACCCGGGCCGCACTCCCCCTGGGCACGGCCCTCGCCTCCGTGGCCGCGCGGCTGGACATCCCCGTCGACGGCCAGGCGGCTCCCCCGGATCGTGCGGGGCACATGAGCGGGGCCGATTCCGGGGCGCCCGTCCGGGGCGGCGAAATCCTGGAGGTCCGCCCCGGCCCGCGCGGCTGACGATCTCTCAGTCGAGTACGACGGCTGCTCGCCCCTCCGCTCGGGCAGCTGTGCTCTCGCGGTTCGCCCAGCGACGCGGTCGAACGGGTCCGTCGATCGCCACAGAGCAGACCCCGTCCTCCGGATGCCACGCGGCAGACGCCCGAGTACGGCACGACAGGGTGAGCCTGCGGTATTCCGGGCGCGGCGGGGTAAGGGGATGTCGATCAGCCCCGCGGAGAAGGAGCCGAGGATGACCGACGACGCCTACCTGTTCCTGCTCGACGACGCGTCCGCGCCCCTCGGCGTGGCTCCCGCCGCCGTTGGGGATCTCGCCTCCCTGGAGACTCCCGCGGTCCGCGCCTGGCTGGACGCCCAGGGCAGCACCCTCACCTCCCCGCACCTGCGCCTGCTGCCGCCCGAGGAGGCGGCGGCCGTTCCCGAGGGAGCGGAACGGCTGCCCCTGCGGTTGAGCGACGAGGAACTGAGCCGGGTCCGCCACCGGATGGCGCCGGAGCCGCTCGCCCGTGTCGAGGAGGATCTGCTTGCCTATCGCGATTGCGCGGACGGCCGCGACACCCTGATCGGACGCGCGCTGGCCGCGGGCGTGGCACCGCACCGTGTCGTCGAACTGACCGGGGTGGATCCGGCGACGGTGACGGCCGCGGCGGGCCGCTGACGGGGCGACGGCCCCAGCCGTCGCCCGGTCTCACGCCTCCGGTCCAGGAACCGGCGGACAGGCGACCCCATACGGGCGGGGCCCCAACTGGACCGCGGACCCCCCAATGGACCGCGACACGACGGCGCGACGACCCCAGCCTCGTCTTTCACGCACCCATCCAGGATCCGGGCGAACAGGCGACCCGCTACCGGCGCGGGCCGCCTCGGCGAACACGCGATGCGCTCCGGCGCGGGCCACCCACCGGCTGAGCAGCGAAAGCAATGCCGAGGAAGAGCGCGACGACCCCAGCCGTCATCCCGTCTCACGCAACCCGGTCCAGGATCCCGCCGGACAGTGACACGTGTCCGCACGGACCGGCCCCCACCTGGTCCACGAGGCGACGCCTCTGACGGCCCGACGACCCCAACCGTCGAGTCATCTCTCACGCACCCGGTCCAGGATCCGGCCCGACAGGTGACGCGATGCCGGCGCGGGCCGCCTCCAGTTGGGCGGCGAAAGCAATGCCGAGGAAGAGCGCGACGGCCGTGAGGTTGGCCCACAGCAGCAGGGCGACGAAGGCCGTGAGGGGGCCGTAGACCGCGCCGAAGGCACCGCTCTCCTCGACGTACAGCGCGAGCAGCCAGGTGGCCGACACCCACAGCAGGAGGTGCACGGCCGAGCCGAAGGCCAGCCAGGTGTAGCCGGGCTGGACGCGCCGGGGCGACCAGCGGAAGATCACTGCGGAGGCCACCCAGGCCAGCGCGAGCCCCACGGGGATGTCGAGCACGCCCCACCATTGCGGCCCACCGCCCTCGTGGCCCGCGGAGTCCGCCACCGCGTCGCCGACGGCCTCGCCGGCGACGAGGACGACGAACCCCAGCCCCAGGGGAAGACCGGCGGCGAACGCGAGCACGATCGCCCGTCCGTACTTGCGGGGGAAGGGACGGTCGCGCTCGATGCCGTAGATGCGGTTGGCGCCACGCTCGATCTGGCCCATGGCCGAGGAGAGGTTCAGCAGGGCGAAGCCCAGACCGAGCCACAGGGCGAGCGTGCTCCAGACGTCGCCGTGGGCGGTGCGCCGCGTCCCTTCGAAGGCGTCCTTGACGATCTGCGCACTGGCGCCCGGCACGATGCGGCCGAGCGTGAGCTCGATGATCCGGCCCACGCCCTCCGTGTGCACGGACGTGGCCAGGCCGACGAGCGCCACGGTGCACGGAACGAGGCCCAGCACCACCTGGAAGGCGAGGGCCCGCGCGTTGGTGAAGCCGTCCGCGTAACGGAACCGCGCGAAGGAGTCGGTCAGCAGCCGCAGCCCTCCGTAGTGGCGCAGGGCGGCGAACGCCTCGTCTCCGGAGAGTTCCTCCCCGATCATGTCCCGGGTCTGCGGGACGTGGACGGCGGTACCCATCGTATGGACGCTCCTTGTCGTTGGGCTGCTCTCGCAGGGCCGCACTCGCAGGGCTGCTCCCCCTCTCCTGTTGCCCCGTGAACGTTCCCGTCCGACCTGGTACTTCCGACACGCCCGGCCGCGTCGCGGATTCACCCGCACGGGAGCCGCGTCACTCGCCGGCGATCAACGGTCGGCACTTCACCGCACCCGCATAATTGACAGGTCCATGCCTGTTGCCTAGTTTCCTCTGCGGTCGCGGCGTCGCTCAGACCCGTAACCCCGGGAGGATGAACATGGCTGCCCCGTTCGTCGCTCACCGCGCCCTCGACGGCGCGACGTATCGCCTGGAGGGCGACCTCGACCTCCGGGCACCGTGCACCTCTGCCGTCGAAGTGGTGGCCGGTGGAAGGCTGGTCGAGTTCACCTCGGGGCCCGTCACCCTGGGAGACGACGTCGCCGCCTCCCTCGGGATCGCGGCACCCGAATCCGAACTCACCTTCCAGAAGGGCACGCTGCGCATCTTCCGGTCCGTCGAGCGTGAAGCGCGCTCGGGGCTCGTGGAGCGGCCGTCGCTCGTCGTGTGGCAAGGGCGCAGCCACGCGCTCGTGACCCGCCTCTACGGCCTCGGCGCCGCCGAAGTGCTGGAGCTGCTCCGGTCGGTGCGCCTCACCGAGAGCGAGGACGGACTCGCCCTCCGGCCCGGTCCGCCGGCGTCGAGCGCCTTCGCCCGCCCCGCGACGGTGATCAAGGAAGTGCCCGGACTCGGGCTGCTGGAGCTGTCCCGGCGGACGAAGGAGCACACCGCGCAGCTTCCGCCCTGGAAGGGGGTCGCGGTCCCGTCCGGCGAACTGTTCCGCGACACACTCTCCGACGGCAGTCCCTTCTTCGTGCTCTCCTCCGAGGAGCTCTGGGCCACCCTGGTGCCGTTGGCGTCGACCTCCGTCGAGCGCGTGCCCGAACTCGTCGGGCGTCTCGCGCTGCGCCGTACCGGGTGAGCCGGGGATGAGCGGCTTCTACGGCGGGCTGACCGCCTCGATCGTGACGCTGACCCTGCTCGTGGGTGCGGCCGCCCACGCCGCCCGGCCCGCCGCCCTGGGCGAGGCGCTGCGGGCTCACGGGGTGCTGGGCCCGCGGTCACGTCGGTTCGCGGCCGTCGTCCTGCCCTTCGCCGAAGGGGCCCTGGGCGTGGCGGGCGCCGCCGCGCTGCCGGCGGGTCACCAGCGAGCGTTGCAGGCGGTACTCGCCGCGGCAGCCGGTCTGTTCGGGCTCTACGCCGGGTACACGCGGCATGTCCTCGCCCTCGGCCGGGGCGGGCCGTGCGGCTGTTCGCGCCGGGACGTTCCTCTCAGCCGGTGGGTGACCCGCCGGGCAGCGGCCCTCGCCGGCCTCGCCCTGGCCGGCGCGGTCCTCGCCGAGGCCGGAGCTTCACGGCTCACCGCGGCCGAACTGGTCACGCTCCTGCTCGCGGCTTTCGCATGCACCGTGCTGCTGTGGATCCTGCCCGCCGCCATGAACGAGCCCGCCGGGGCCGGCGCTCACCGGCCTGCCACCGCCGTCGTCCGCCCTAGGGCCGAAGCCACCGTGCACCGATCTGCCGAAGGAGTGTCGACGCGATGGACTTCACCACCAGCGCGGTGATCGTGTCGTGGGCGGCGATCGCGCTGCTCGCGCTGGTCGTCTCGGGACTGGTCAGACAGGTGCACCAGCTGTCGCGCGCACAGCCGCACGGCACCGGACGCGTGGGGCTCGCGCCGGGTGCCTCGGCGCCCGGGCTCGACACCCCCGCACTGGACGGGCTCCTGTCGCCGGACCGCCCCACGCTGCTGCTGTTCCTCGACGCCGACTGCGGCACCTGTGGCCAGGTGCTCGCCGAGGCAGGCGCCTGGACGGCCCGCCGGGCCGGCGCCGGCGCGCCACAGGTGGTCGGGCTCTACGCAGGCACCGCACCGCGTCCCGGCGAAGGCCCCGTCCCGGTCCTGGGTGACCGCCCGGAACTGTTCACTGCCTACGACATCCCGGCCACCCCCTACGCGGTCGCCGTGGACCCGGCGGGCCGGATCGCGCGGTCGGAGCCGCTCGGCTCGCCCACCGCACTGCTGCGGTTGCTCGACGACATCCACCCCGCGACGCCCAGGAGCCTGCCATGACGTCACTGGAGGACGTGCCCGCGCTGCGCCGGTCGGGGACCGGCGGCCGCGCCCGGGCCGGACGCGGATCCCTGGAGTCGTTCACGCCACGCCGGCGCACCGTGCTGCAGGCGGCCACCGCCGTCGGCTTCGCCGCGCTGGGGGTGTTCCCCGCGGCCCGCCAGGCGTACGCCGACGGCTACGACATCTGGACGGGCGCGTGCCCGAGTTACGCCTCCGGCCACAACTGCTCACCGGGCTGCGGGCCCAGCACCGTCTACGCCGACGCCTGTGTGACGTCGGGGACGAACACCGGATTCCACCGGTCGGACGGGGTCACCTGGACGCTGCGACCCAACCAGTGCTACGCCGGTACCTACGACGGCTGGCTGTGGGCGTACAGCGCGGCCTGCGGCAACTGCGGCTGCGGTATCGAGCGGCGCTGTCACGACGGGTACCGCAACACCGGCTCGGGCTGGGTGAAGTCCATCTGCCGCTGGACCACCGACTGCGGCTGCCCCGGCTCCGTCACCTGGCCGGCCACCGGCCGCGGGGCGACCGGGCCCGACGTCCACACCGTCCAGCACCTGCTCGCCTTCCATGGCCACCCGACCGACGTGGACGGCGTCTTCGGGCCGGACACCGAGGCGCGGGTGGAGGATTTCCAGACGGCGAAGGGACTGAGCCCCACGGGCAGTGTCGGCCCCGCCACCTGGCCGGTCCTGGTCGTCACCGTGCGCCAAGGAGATGTCGGCGACGCCGTCCGCGGCGCCCAGCGTCAGCTCAACAAGCACGGCCACGCCCTGAACGTGGACGGCAACTTCGGCACGCTCACCCGGCAGGCCGCCGTCGCTTTCCAGTCCCTGCACGGTCTGACCGCCGACGGTGTGGTCGGTCAGAACACCTGGCGCACACTGACCGGGACGGTCTAGGTGAACGGGTCCGGTCCGCGCGCGGCCCCGGCGCGTGGTGTCCGTACCGTCCGGGCGCGGCTGACCGATCCGGCCGTGCCCGTGGCGGCCCTGGCGGTCGCGGCGGTGGCCGCCGTCTTCCATGCCCCTGTGCTGACCTGGGCGATCACGGGTGGTCTGGCCGGATACTCGCTCTCCGGGTCCGTTTGAACGCGTAACAGCGCGTTCGCGCTGGCCTCGCCAGGTTGGCGGGCGACGTACCGGCAGGCAGTCGTCCTGGGCGTGTTCTCCGGCGGCCTGCTGGCCGGCGGGACGCTCACGGCCGGGGTGCTGTGGCTTCTGTCCGGTCTCTTCACCCCCGCGCCGGCTGCCGGGCGGCAAGCGCTGATCGTGGTGGTCGCGCTGGTGGCGGCGCTGCGCGACGCGGGCAGGCTGCCGCTGCGCCTGCCGCAGAACGCCCGGCAGATCCCGCAGGACGTGCTGCGCCGCCATCTGGTGCGCGGGGCGGCGCAGTTCGGCTTCGAACTCGGCACGGGCGTGCGTACCTACCTCTCGGCGAGTGCGCCGTACGCGCTGGCGGTCGCGGTGCTGCTGTCGGGCGGGTCCTACGTCCCCGCCCTGGCCGCAGGACTCGGCTTCGGCGCGGGCCGGGCCCTCACCCCGGCTCTGCGCAGGCTCTCCGGCAACGGGGAACACTGGGACGACCTGCTCGCGCGGCGGCTGAACGGCGTCACCCTCCTGTGCTCCGCGCTGACCGCCACCGCCGCCTGCGCCGTGCCCGCCTAGCCTCGTGGCGGCGAACAGCACACGGCGGGCAGGTGCCGGGAACCCCAAGTGAAACGACCGCGCCGCACCGCTCCGCACAACTGCCCGTACCAAGGCGTGAGTTATGCCGGTGGTCTGGTCCTGTGGCAGATGGTGACAGTGTGGACACGCCATGGCTCCCGGCGCCAGACTCGGCTCAGCCCCTTGCGGCTACTCATGAATCGGGACGGAGGCATGATGCCGAGACGTACGATCCGACTTCTCCTTTCGTTTGTCATGTTCATGGCCGCCACTTTGGGTGGCGTGCTGGCCACGGCCGGCCCGGCCCAGGCCGACGAGTGCTACACCTGGAACCGCACCCTGTCGCAGGGCATGACGGGCGCCGACGTGACCCAGCTGCAGATCCGGGTGGCCGGGCATGTCGACTACGGCGAGATCCTGTCCGTCGACGGCAACTTCGGCCCGCGCACCAAGGCCGCGGTCGCCAAGTTCCAGCAGGCGTACGGGCTGTCGGCGGACGGGGCCGCAGGGCCCCAGACGTTCAGCAAGATCTACGCGCTCCAGGACCCGGACTGCACACCGATCCACTTCACCTACGCCGAGCTGAACAAGTGCAACTCCGACTGGTCCGGCGGAGCGGTCAGCGCGGCGACGGCCAAGTCCAACGCCCTGCGCACGATGTGGAAGCTGGAGGCCATGCGGCGCGCGATGGGCGACGTCCCGATCGTCGTGACCAGCGGCTTCCGCTCCCACGCCTGCAACAACGCGGTGGGCGGCGCCTCGAACAGCCGGCACCTGTACGGCGACGCGGCCGACGTGGTCGGCAACCCGTCGTTCTGCCAGCTCGCGCAGCGGGGCCGCTACCACGGCTTCGGCGGGATCTTCGGCCCCGGTTACCCCGGCCACGACGACCACACCCACCTGGACGGACGCACCAGCCGCTCCTGGTCCGCGCCCAGTTGCGGCATCTGACCGGCGCATCCCCCGAGCACCGCTCGGCCCCGGCACGGGGCCGGCCTGCCGTGCCGGGACGCCCTTCACTCGTCCCGGCACGGCGCAGACCTCCCCTGCCGTAACTCCCCACTCTCCCCGCACCGAGTTGGAGTGCCCTGATGTCGTCCCGCAACCTGTGGCGCGTCCGCGCCACAACGGCCGTACTGGCGCTGCTCGCCGGTATCGGAGCGTTCTCGGTCCCCGCACCCGCCCTCGCGGACTCCCCGCCCGGGACCCGGCAGACCGTCACCTATCACGGATACCGCATCGAGGTGCCCACCGACTGGCGGGTGGTCGATCTGACCGAGAACCCGCGTGCCTGCCTCCGCTTCGACAGCCCCGCCGTCTACGTGGGCGAGCCCGCCGAGCAGAACGACTGCCCCGCCCGAGTCGTCGGCCGTACGGCGGGCATCGTCGTCGAGCCCCTCACCGCCCGCTCCGCCGACCGGTCGACGGCTGCGACCGCGCGGACGCCACGAGGCAAGGCCACCGCCCCGACCGCCACCTCCAGCAACGGGACCATCCAGGTCGCGGTCGAGGACGCAGGAGTCCTCGTCACCGCGGCGCACACCCCTGGGACCGAGAGCCTGGTGCGCGGCGTCCTCGGCTCGGCCGAACTCACCGCGGGCGCCCGGCGCACCGAGCTGCCCCGCACGGGACAGCACTCCGGCGCCGCTCCCCTGGCGGCGGCCGGGCCGCAGCCCGGCAGTTACCTGGGCAAGGGCTTCGACGCCTGCACCGCGCCCTCCCAGGCCGCCATGAACGCCTGGCAGGCCGGCTCGCCGTACAGCGCGGTCGGCGTCTACATCAGTGGCTCCTTCCGCGGCTGCGCCCAGCCGAACCTGACCGCGAGCTGGGTGACCAACCAGACCGGCAACGGGTGGCGTCTGATCCCCATCGACGTCGGGCGCCAGGCGCCGTGCACCAACTACTCGCTGAAGATGTCCAGCGACCCGGCCACGGCCAGGTCCCAGGGCGTCACCGCGGCCGCCGGCGCCGTGACCGCCGCGTCGAACCTCGGCATCCCGGCGGGCAGCGCCCTCTACAGCGACATCGAGGCATACACCTCCACGGCCTCCTGCAAGGCGGCCGTACTGTCGTACCTGTCCGGGTGGACCGAGCGGCTGCACAGCAGCGGCTACCTCTCGGGCTTCTACTCCAGCGCCGCCTCGGGCATCAGGGACGCGGCCAGTGAGTACGGCAACGGTGCCTACACGCGCGTCGACCACATCTTCTACGCCTGGTGGAACGGCGCCGCCGACACCGACACCGGTTCCTACGTGCCGTCCACCCACTGGTCCGACCACCAGCGCATCCACCAGTACGCGGGTGAGGTCACCGAGTCCTACGGCGGCTACTCGATCAACATCGACCGCGACTACCTCGACGTCGGCACCGGCACCCCGCCGCAGCCGGGCTGCACCGGAGCCGGCCTCGACTTCACCGCGTACCCCACCGTGCGCAGCGGCTCCACCGGCGACCTGGTCAAGGCGGCCCAGTGCCTGCTGAAGGCCGCCGGTCACGACCCCGGCGCACCGGACGGGATCTTCGGCCCCGGCACCACCACCGCCACCCGGAACTTCCAGGCCGGCAAGGGACTCACGGCGGACGGCGTGGTCGGCCCCAGGACCTGGACCGCGTTGCTGTCCGGCGGGGCCACCCCGACCGTCCGGAACGGTTCGACCGGAGAGGCCGTCTCCCGTCTGCAGCGCGCCCTGACCGCCGCGCTCGGCCGGACGGTGGGCATCGACGGGATCTTCGGCTCGGGCACCACCCAGGCCGTACGCGACTACCAGTCCTCTCGTGGGCTGGGCGTCGACGGCATCGTCGGCCCCGGCACCTGGGGCGCCCTCCAGTCAGGTAGGTGAGAAGTCATGAGACAACTCGTGCGCGTCTTCGCGCTGTTCGCCGCGATGTCCGGTCTGCTCCTCGCGGCGGGCGTCCCCGCGCAAGCCTTCCCCCAGGCCGCGTTCCCGCTGACGAGCAACGGCAACCGGGGCACCGACGTCGTCGCGCTCCAGCATCTGCTGACCGCGCACGGCCGCACGGTCACCGCCGACGGCGTCTTCGGCTCCGGCACGCGCAGTGCCGTGGTGGGCTTCCAGCAGTCCAAGGGCCTGACCGCGGACGGCATCGTGGGGCCCGCCACCTGGGGCGCGCTCGCGATCACCGTACGGCAGGGCGACGACGGCCCGGCGGTGCGCGCGGTCCAGTCGCTGCTCAACGCGAAGCGGGGCGCGGGCCTCTCGGTGGACGGAGCCTTCGGGCCCGCCACTCACACGGCGGTGCGCACCTTCCAGTCGCACGCCGGGATCGGTGTGGACGGCGTCGTGGGGCCGGCCACATGGAAGAACCTGCTGTGGCACTACGAGAACATCGACTTCGGTGCGGGAACGATGTGCGCGCAGAGTCCCGACGGCAACGCGGGCGCCCACTGGGCGACAGCCGGGGCCGTGGGCCAGCTCGAAGCGGCCGCCGCCACCTTCACGGCCACCGGCAACGGCCGGCTGCCGGTCGGCGACGCGGGATTCGAGCACGGTGGGGACATACCCGGCCACGCGAGCCACGAGGTCGGGATGGACATCGACGTGTGGCCGATCCGCACCGATTCGGCACAGTGCACGGCAGGACGCATCACCTGGCAGTCGTCGACGTACGACCGGACGGCCACCCGCCGGCTGGTGCAGGAGATCCGGGCGAAGGCACCCGGCCACGTCGAGCTGATCTTCTTCAACGACCCGCAGCTGATCGCCGAGGGGCTGACCACGAGCTACCCGAACCACGACAACCACCTGCACGTGCGCTACCGGTAGCGGGGCCGCGGCCCGGCGTCGGCGCCGCACGGCCGTGGACCTCGTGGAACCGGGGAAGCAGGATCGGGCCCGCCCCCTCCAGGGGCGGGCCCGATCCCGTCTCACCGTGCCGGTCAGGCGTCGGCGTCCGCCTTGCGGCGACGGGCGGCGACCACCGCGCCGGCGCCGAGCACCAGCGCCGCGCCGGCCACGAGGGCGACCTTCGGCAGCGCCTCGCTCGAACCGGTCTCGGCGAGCGGGCCGTTGCCACTGCCGCCGGATTCGTTCACGGCGGTGGTGGAGGTGCCACCCTGCTCGGTGGTGTTGCCGGTATTGCCGGGCTTGCCCTCGGCGTCCTCGACCTTGCCCGGGTCGCTGCCCTTGGCCAGGATCTGGAACTCGTGGTCGTTCAGGTCCGGGTAGCCGCCACAGGAGTCGTCCTTGTTGACGTAGTCGGCCGAGGCGAAGGCGGCGCCCTGGCCGGCCGGGATGCCTGCGTCGACCTTCAGGCGCAGCTTCACGTCGGCCGAGGACTTGGCCGCGAGGGGGCCGACGGACAGGCCGCCCATCAGGTCGGTGTCGCGCCACTGCGGGTTCGCCGCGGTGGACCACTCCAGGTCGAGGTAGGAGTCGAGCGCCTCGAGGCCCTTGGAGTCGAAGGCATGGACGGCGGCGTACGGGAACACCTCGTCCATCGTCTTGTCGGTGCCGTTGGTGACGCGCAGGGTGAAGTTCGCCGTGGTGCCGCCGACGACCTTGTTCGGCAGCCCGCTGACGACGGCGGTGAGCCTGGGCTCGGGGACGCACTCGCCGCCCGGCTCCTCGCCCTCCTCGGCCTCGGCGTCCGCCAGTGCCTTCTTCGCGTCGTCCAGCTTCGTCCTGGCTTCGTCCCGCGCCTTCTGAAGGAGGCCGATCTTCCGGACCTGGGCGACCCGGGCGTCGCCGTGGGCGGTGTTCGCCTCGGCCACCTCGGCGTCGGCGGCGGTCTTGGCCTCGGCGGCCTCCTGGGCGGCCTTCTCGGCCTCGGCGAGCGCCTTCTGCGCCGCGGCCTTGTCCTCGTCGGTGGTGGCGGCGTCCAGCACGGCCTGCGCGTCCACGACCGCCTGGTCTGCCTCGGCCTTCACCTCGGCGGCTGCAGCGGCGGCCTTCTTGGCCTCGGCGAGCGCGACATTGGTCGGGTAGGTGTCCGCCGCCATGTCCTCCTCGAAGAACTTGACGGCGTCGTTCACCGCGATGACAGCGGCGTCGTACTCCTTCTGCGCGAGGGCGACAGCCTTCTTCAACTCGTCGATCGTCGAGTTCGTCTTCACCGCCCGCGCGGCCGGCTTCTCGTCGGCGAAGGCGGGCGCGGCCGCGAGGAGGACGACCGGGGCGGTCACGGAGGCGGCGACGGCGGTCGCGAGAACGGAGCGGAACTTCAAGGTGAACCCCTGGTCGGGTGGAGGAGAAGATTGTGGGTGGTCGCGCCGCGGAGTGCTCACGCGGCGTGACGCCCCGGTGATCGTATGTCCCGGACGATCAGGACCACAGCCGGCTTTTCGCGCCCCCGACGGAACAGGCGCCACATCGCACGAACAAAGGGCACCAACCGCGACAGTTGCCCACGGAGGCGGCGCCTTTTCTGTGAGCCATGTCATCGCACCGCGCGGGGCCCGGCGCCGGCTGGCCGCACCGGCACCACCGGTCCTGACGTCTTGGCGCCATGTCGCAGAGACGCCAGGACGCCGCACCGCCCGGGCCACGGACCGGCACGAGGGGCGTGCCATATGTGCCCGATCGCGCCCAGGCGTGGCGGGCGCCACGTGGCCGGGCCACCGGCATTCCCGTCGGACGCCCGGGTCAGGGCGCCCGGAAGCATGCCGCCGAAGCCCGGCCCGGCCGACGCGGCAGTGGTTCTCGGCCAGCTTGTCGATTTCCGTCAACGCCCTCTGCGAGCACCCTTGTTGATCCTGTGGAGACGCCATACGGGGGCGACGGCGCGCCGAGTTGACGGTGATAGCATTCCGCCGTCTGCGACCTTGATCCACTTTGTTCGGGTGCTGACCCGAGGTGTTCCTCGCACCAGCAGCAATGCAGTCCTCGTGTGACGGGTTGCGGGCCCCTTGCGAGGTCCGTCGACGCCTGCATGCCATGCGCCGAGAAAGGTTTCCATGACTCAAGACGTGCTTCTTTGGTGCCTGGTTGCGATAGCGGTGACAGCCATGGCCGCGGTCGCAGCGCTCGTACTTCGCAACAGAGCCCTGGGGGTGAGGAAGAGGGAGTCGGAAGCCGCACTCGGCCAGCGGCTCAACTACGCCGAGGCCGAACTCACCCGCGTGCAGCACGAGCTGGCCAAGGTCCGCAGCGAGCAGGACGGTGTGATCCGGGAGGCCGAGCAGGCCGCGGAGGAGAGCACCAAGGCGGTCCTCAAGGGCGCCGCCCGCTTCCTGCAGAGCCTCGCGGTCGAGCAGACGGTGCTGCTGGACGAGATCCAGCGCAAGTACGGCGGGCACGCCGTCCTCACCGACCTGATGGAGGTCACCCACGCCAACGCGCAGATGGCCCGGAAGGCTCAGGGCATCGCTGTCATGTGCGGCGCGCCTCTCGGCCGGCGCAACCAGCCTGCAAGTGTCTACGACGTCGTCCGCAGCGCCCAGAGCCAGATCCGGAACTTCCACCGGGTCGAGATCATGCAGCCGAGCGGCATCGCCCTGAAGTCGTCCGCCGTCGCGCCGGTCGCCCTGGCGGTGGCCGAGCTGCTGGACAACGCTGCCAGCTTCTCGCAGGCGGACGCACCGATCGAGGTGACGTTCCAGCGCGTACAGAAGAACCTGTGCATCGTCATCGACGACGCCGGCGTCAGCATGAGCGACGAGGACCGGCAGCAGGCGACCGCTCTGCTGTCCGGCGACGCCGTCCCCCGGCTGTCGCAACTGGGCACCCAGCCGAAGTTCGGCTTCCCCGTCATCGGTCTGATCGCTCGTCAGTACGGCTTCAAGGTGGACGTCACCGGAGTCTCCCGGTACGGCGGCGTCCGTGCCGTCGTCCTGCTGCCCGAGGAGTTGTGGACCATGGAGGAGACCACCCCGCCGGCCACCGAGGCGCAGGTGAGCAGCATCCGACGCGGTGAAGGCCGTGAGCAGTCCAGCTCACGCACGGTGCACGGGCTGCCGAAGCGTGGAGCGCGCAAGTCGCCCATCACCAGCGTCCCCACCGACGGGGGCGTCCCCGGCGGTGAGCAGACGCCCAGGAGGGCCTCCCGGGGCTCCGGCGGCGGGTTGGGGGCATTTCAGCGCGGCACGCTGTCGGGCCGTGACCTCGAAGCCCCGACTCCTGAAGGGTCCGAAGAGGCATGACAACTACAGACATGTCGTGGATGGTCCAGGACATCGTGGACAACGTACCCCGGGCACGGCACGCCGTGGTGCTGTCCGCGGACGGCCTCCCTCGCGGGTCCACCGACGGCCTGAACCAGAAGGACGTCCGGACGATCTCCGCCGCCATGGCCGGCATGCAGTCGCTCAGCCGGGCCACCGCCCACTTCGCCGGACCGTCGCAGGAGCGGCTGTGGAACCAGACGATCGTCGAGTTCTCGCACGGCTGGGTGTTCCTGATCGGGGCCGGCCAGGGTGCCTTCCTGGCCGCTGCCGCGGAGCCCGACGTCGACATGCAGCAGATCTCCTTCCGGATGAACCGGCTGGTCGCCCGGCTCGGCAACAACCTCACCTCCCCGCCCCGGGTGACTGCCGGTGACCCGGGCTCGGCCGGGGGCGGTGCCTCGGTGCGGCGCGAGGAAGCGGGCGGAACGGGGTTCGTCCTGCCCGAACTGGACAAGGTGATCGCCTCCGTGCCGGGTGCCCGGCACGCTCTGCTGCTCGGCGCGGACGGTCTGCCCCGGGGGGCGAGTACCGGGATCGGCCGGGACCTCGCCGACACGATCTCCGCGGCCATGACGGGGATCCACGCCTACAGCCGTGCCACAGCGCCGTTCGCGGGCGGACTGCGCGACGACGAGTGGCGCCAGACGGTCATCGAGTTCCAGCACGGCTGGATCTTCCTGATCGCGGCAGGCGCCGGCGCCTTCCTGGCGGCCGCCGCCGAACACGACTGTGACATCGAGGAGTTCACCACGCGCCTGAGTGACGTGATACCTGCGCTCGTCGCGCGGCAGGTGTCCCAGGGAGGGAGGGCCGGCGATGCATGAGGAAGCGGACGGCGAGCTGGAGCTGACGTCGGCGTTAGTCCCTCTGTTCGTCATCGCGAAGGGACGCGCCTTGCCCGCGGAGCACGAGTACGAGCACACCACACTCGTCACCGCCCAGGAAGGGGGCTCGGCCGCGGCCCGCACGCTGTCCCCGGAGGCCCGCGCGGTCATGGACCTGATCGCCGACGGTTTCCTGTCCGTGGCCGAGGTCTCCGGCTACACGCGGCTGCCCCTGGGCATCGTGCGCATCCTGCTGGCGCAGATGGCGGAGGACGGCCTGATCTTCGTGAGGAATCCGGCGCCGCGTGCCGAACGTGTCGACCGTGAACTGCTCACCGCCGTGCTCGACGGCCTGAAGACACGATTCGGAGCGTAAGCCGTGTATCTGGATCCAGCCGTCTCCCGTTCCGTGAAGATCCTCGTCATGGGCCACTTCGGGGTCGGGAAGACCACTTTCATCGGAAGCATCTCCGAGATCGAACCCCTCCAGACCGAGGAGGAGATCACCGAGGCCAGCGAGGGCCTCGACGATCTGTCGGGCACCCCGGACAAGACGACCACCACCGTGGCGATGGACTTCGGTCGTCTGACCCTCAGCGACACCCTCGTCCTCTACCTGTTCGGAACGCCGGGTCAGGAGCGCTTCAAGGAGATGTGGGAGGGCCTGTCCCGGGGCGCGCTGGGCGCACTGGTGCTGGTGGACCCCGAGCGACTGCACGAGAGCTTCCCCATCCTCGACCTGGTCGAGCAGTTCGGCCTGGGCTACGCCATCGGCGTCAACCGCTTCGACGGAACCCCCGACTACCCGCTCGACGAGGTACGCGAGGCGCTCAACCTCTCCGATGAGACCCCCATCAACTACTGCGACGTCCGCAACCAGGATTCCGCGGCGCAGTCCCTCATCACCCTCGTGAAGCACCTCATGTCCATACTTGGCTAGGAGCCACGGCATGCACCAGCAATCCGACCCGGCCGGCATACCGGCCGGCTGCCCCGCTCACGGCAACGTCCCGCTGTACGGACCGGAGTTCGGCTCCGACCCGGAGCGTCAGTACGCCCACCTGCGCTCGCTGGGGCACAGCGCCCCCGTCGACATCGCGCCAGGCGTTCAGGTCGAGCTCGTGACCAGCTACGACGCGAGCCTGTACATCTTGCAGAACCCGGCCCTGTTCGTGCGGGACTCGCGCCGCTGGAACGCATGGAACGAAGGGCGCGTGCCCGCCGACAGCCCGGCCCTGCCCATGATGGGCTACCGCCCCAACGCCCTGTTCAGCGACGGCGCCGCACACGCCCGGCTGCGGCAGGCGGTGACGGACAGCCTCGCCACGGTCGACCAGGTCCGGCTCGTACGTCTGGTCCAGCAGTCGGCCGACTACCTGATCAGCCGGTTCAGCTCCGACCGCGCCGGCGAGGCCGAGCTCATGACCGCCTACGCCCAGCCGCTGCCGCTCCTGGTGTTCGGCGATCTGTTCGGCTGCCCGCCGGAGCTGGGCGACCGCGTCATCACCGGGATCACCGGCATCTTCCAGGGCACCGCCGGCGCCGACGAGGTGCTGGGCGGCGCGCTCGCCGAACTGATCGCCCTCAAGCGCAGCCAGCCGGGCGAGGACCTCACCACCCGTCTGATGGTGCACTCCGCCCGGCTCACCGACGAGGAGGTGCTGCACCAGCTCGTCACCCTGCTCTCCGGCGGAACCGCGCCCCTGGCCGCCGCGATCGGCACCAGCAGCGCCCTGTACCTCAGCGACGAGTGGCCGGCCGGACTGCCGATCGAGGACGCGGTCGTGAAGACACTGTGGAACTACGCGCCGATCGCCAACTACGCCGCCCACTACCCCACTCAGGACGTCGAGCTGGGTGGCAGGACGCTGCGGGCCAACGACCCGGTGCTGATCTCCTTCGCGTCGGCCAACACCGACCCCAAGCTGACGGAGCACCGCGAGCAGCTCAGCGCCAAGGCCCACCTCGCCTTCGGTGCCGGCCCGCACGCGTGCCCGGCCAAGGACCCGGCGTTCATGATCGCGGCCACGGCGGTCGAGTCCCTGCTCAACAGGCTCCCTGACATGGAGGTGGGCGTCCCGTTCAAGGAACTCGCCTGGGTGCCGGCCCCGTGGAGCCGCTCCTTGACGGCCGTTCCCGTGCGGTTCACGCCCCGCCCCGTCCCGCCGGCCGCCCCCTCGACGCCGCTCGCCTCGCGCGCGGCCCAGCCGGCGCAGCCGTCCGCTGCCGCGTCCCAGGTGTCCCCGCACTCTCGGCCGGCCCAGGACGCGCCGCAGCACAAGGGTGGCCTGTTCAGCCGCTTCCGCGCCTGGGTGAGGGGCGAGTGATGTAAGTAACCCTAAGAAACGACAGTGTTATTGGATGCTTCAAATACCTCACGGGTACGTATGGCGGCTGGTCACCAGAAAGGAGCCGTCATCGTGGGGACTGCCACGGCTAGCTCGGCCGACCGTCGGGCCACCGTCTCCCTGTTCTCCCGCCTCCGTACGGCTGAAGGACAGGCCGATCCCTTCCCTCTCTACGCGGAACTCCAAGCGCGGGGCGGAGTCAGCCCCGCCCCTTGGGGCGGTTTCCTCGTCACCACCTTCCGCACGTGCGACCAGGTGCTGCGCAGCGGCGCCTGGCTCGAACCCGACACGAAGTGGAGGGAGCAGCAAGGCGAACGCACCCGCTGGAGCGCTCCCTCCAGCCGCGAGATCAGCCGCACCCTGCCCGCGCTCAACCCCCCGGAGCACTCCCGCGTGCGCCGGTCGGCGGGCAACTTCGACCGGCAGACCATCGACCGCATCGGCCGTCGGGTGAGCGGGTTCGTCGACCGTTTCCTCGACACCGTGCACGAGCGTCTGCGCGCCGGGGAGGCGGACTTCGCGGCCCTGGTGTGTGAGGAACTCCCCGTCGCCACCGTCGGGGACTGGCTCGCGCTGCCGAGCGCGGACTGGCCGCTCCTGCGGGAACTCACGCACGACCAGGTCTTCACCCAGGAGCTGCTGCCCTCCGCAAGCCAGTTGACCCGATCCGACATCGCCATGGCCGAACTGCGCACCTACTTCCTCGACCTGGTGCGCGAACGGCGCGCGCGCCCCGGCGAGGACCCCGTGTCGCGCTGGATACGGACCTGGGACTCCATGGAGCCGGACCAGGACAAGGCCGATGAAGCGGTCTACTTCCTCGCCCTGTTCGTCCTGCTGGCGGCCCTGGAAACGACCTCGACCCTCCTGTCGACCATGACGCTCCACCTCGTCGAACAGCCCGACCGCTGGCGCCTGCTCGCCGAACAGCCCGACCTCGTCCCGGCGTTCGTGGAGGAGGCACTGCGTTACGACCCTCCGACCCACGTGATCAGCCGTATCGCCGCCTCCGACTGTCTCCTGGAGGGCGTCGAGGTCCGCGCGGGCGAGATGGCACACCTCATGGTGGGCGCCGCCCATCGGGACCCCGCCCGCTTCGTCCTTCCCGATCTGTTCGACCCCCACCGCAAGCCCGCCCACCTCGCCTTCAGCGCGGGCATCCACTACTGCCTCGGAGCGCCCCTGGCCAGGCTCGAGGCCCAGACCCTGCTACGCCGGACCCTCACACGCCTGCCCCGGCTCACCCTGGTCCGCCGGCCCGCCCGTGCCCCCCGGGTGGCGTTCAGGCGCCTGCTGAACTTGGATGTCGCCCTCGCATGAACATCTCGACCGCCCCCGCCCCCACCGCGCCCACTCCCCCCTCCGCGCACGGATCCCTGGGCCTCACGCAGACCGGCCCTGTGCTGCGCATCCAGCTCAACGCCGCCTTCCAGGACGACACGCTGAGCGCCGCCGTCCTGGACGAACTCATCGCCGTCCTCGACGGCCTCCACGACCGGCCGGACATCCGCGTCCTGGTCCTCGCCTCCCAGGGAGACGACTTCTGTCTGGGAGCCGACCGCCGGGAGTTCCAGGAGGCCCTGGCGACGGACCCGAGCATCGGGTCGCTGCGCCGCATCGCGGACAAGGCCCACCGGCTGTGTCAGGCCCTGGAGAACACCCACGCCGTCACCATCGCCCGGCTCCACGGCAAGGTCATCGGCGCCGGACTCGCCCTCGCGGCCCACTGCGACCTCCGCGCGGGCTCGGACACCGCCCAGTTCCGCATGCCCGAGGTCGGCATCGGTCTCGCACCCGCGTGGGGCGGCGCCATGGGCCGCCTCATCTGGGAGGCCGGCGCCGCGAGGATCCGCGAACTCATGCTGACCTGCGACGCCTTCGACGCGACCACCGCCCACCAGCTCGGGCTCCTGCACAAAGTGGCGCCCCTGGACCAGCTGGACGACGTCATCACCGCCTGGACGAAACCCCTCGCCCGGCGTTCCCCCGAGGCACTCGTCCTGACCAAACGCATGCTCACCGCATACGCCCAAGCCGCCCGTACGGGCGACCTCGCCCTGCTCGACTCACACCTGCTGACCACACAGCTCACCCGAAGCCGGGCTCGTGACTGACGCGTCAGTGGCGTAGTCCGGGCGTCCGCCCGGGAAGCACCGGGCACAGCCGCTCAATCCGAGGCAAGGGCCCCGCCGACGTCGGCGGGGCCCTTGCCTCGGGACTTCACCCTCTTCACCCCGGCGCCGCGTCCCCGGGGGTGACAGCTGACGGAGGCAGAGAAGATGACCACCCCCACCCACCCCGTCGACCAGGAACTCGTGGAGGCCGCGGCCCACGTCGCGCGCACCCGCTGCCGGGGCGACAACCACACCGTGGCGGCCGCCGCCCGCGCCCGGGACGGCCGCATCGTCACGGCGGTGAACGCCTATCACTTCACGGGAGGCCCCTGCGCCGAACTGGTCCTCATCGGCGCAGCGGCCGCCCAAGGCGCTGACGAGCTGGACACGATCGTCGCGGTGGGCGACCGTGACCGCGGTGTCGTGCCCCCGTGCGGCCGGTGCCGCCAGGTGCTGCTCGACTACTTCCCCGCCCTCGAGGTCATCGTCGGCGCGGACGGCCGCCTGCGCACCGTCCTCATCACCGACCTGCTGCCCGAAAGTTATGTCTGGGCCGACCATCAACTCGACGCCGGGTGACGAACGCGCCGCGGGATGCGCCGGACCGCCCTCCCGCCGGGCGGGAGGACGAGGGCCGTCAGGAGGGGAGCGGTGCCGTCGCGGGTTCCGGGTCGGTCCCGCGGCCGGGCGCCGGAACGGACTCCGGGTCGTGCGGCGGCTCGGACAGCTGGTCGCGCACGTAGTTCCAGACCACCGCGATCAGCGCCGCGGCCGGTACGGCGAGCAGGCTGCCCACGATGCCCGCCAGGCTGCCGCCCAGGGTCACCGCCAGCAGGACGACCGCCGCGTGCAGGCCGAGCCCCCGGCTCTGGATCATGGGCTGGAAGACGTTGCCCTCCAGCTGCTGTACCACGACGATGATCGCCAGCACGATCAGGGCGTCCGTCAGCCCGTTGGACACGAGGGCGATGAGCACCGCCACGAAGCCGGCGAACAGCGCACCGATGATCGGCACGAACGCGCACACGAAGGTGAGCACGGCGAGCGGGAGCACCAGCGGGACGTCCAGGGCCCAGAGTCCGATGCCGATGAGAACGGCGTCCAGCAGACCGACCGCCGCCTGGGAGCGCACGAAGGCCCCGAGGGTGTCCCAGCCGCGCTCGGCCACGGCGGGGATGTCGGTCGCGAGGCGCCCGGGCAGCTGGCGGGCGAGCCAGGGCAGGAACCGCGGCCCGTCCTTGAGGAAGAAGAACATCAGGAAGAGGGCGAGAACGGCCGTCACGACGCCGTTGACGACCGTGCCCACGCCGGTGGCGAGCGTGGTGAGCATGCTGCCGACGCCGCTCTGGAGACGTTCGGTCGCGGTGTCCAGGGCGGCGGTGATCTGTTCGTCGCCGATGTTCAGCGGCGGGCCCGCGGCCCACTCCCGTACCCGCGCGATGCCCTCGACCACTCCGTCGGTCAACTCCCCGGACTGCGAGGCGACCGGTACGGCGATGAGTGCCACGGCGCCGGCGGCGACCGCGAGGAAGAGCACGGTCACCACCGACGCGGCGAGGGCGGGCGGCCATCCGTGACGGCGCAGGAACCGGGCGACCGGCCAGGTCAGGGTGGTGAGGAGCAGCCCGATGACGAGGGGCCAGACGATCGACCACATCCGGCCGAGAAGCCAGAGCACCACCGCGGTCCCGGCGAGGACCAGCAGCAGCTCCACCGATATGCGCGCCGAGGCACGGAGTGCGGCACGGGTTCTCGCAGGGCTCAAAGAGGCAGACATGCGATCACCCTATGCGCCGCCGCCCCGCCTCCGTCCGAGCGGCCCGGCAATCGTCCGCGCCGGTTACGTCTCCCGTCCCGGCGGAGCATCCCGGCCCCGCCTACGCGGATTCGCGCCGCCGCAGTTCGGCTCTCACCACCAGTTCGTCGTGGCTGAGCGGACCGCTTCCGGTCAGCAGCCGGGCCGCCTGTTCCACCGCGAGCGCGCCGAGTTGACGCGTGTCCAGGGCCACGGTCGACAGGGGCGGCTCGACCAGCTCTCCCAGCTGGAGGCCGTCGAAGCCGATCACGGCGAGGTCGTGCGGAACCGTTCGCCCGAGCCGGCGAGCGGCACGCAGGGCTCCGATGGCGATGATGTCGTTGAAGGTGAACACGGCGGTCACGTCGGGATGAGCGTCGAGGAGGTCCTCCAGCGCGTTCTCCCCGCCTTCGACGCTCTGGTCCGCCCGGCTCACCGAGCCGGCGTCCAGTCCGCAGGCAGCCATCGCGCTCGCGAACCAGGCGTGCCGGATGCTCGGCTCGGACCGGCCCGCGTGATCGAGCATGCCGATGCGCCGGTGGCCCGACCCGGCCAGGTACTCGATCGCGGCGTGCACGCCTTCCTCGCCGTCGATGCGGATGGCACCGAACCTCCCCCCGTGGTGCTGACGGTCGATGAGCACCACGGGGAGCCCCCGGGTCAGCTTGTCGATCTGGTCCTCCGGCTGGCTCAGATAGCCCACGACGGCGTCCACCTGCGAGGCGATCACCTCGAGCGTGCCCCGCTCCTCCTCGACGCGGTCACCGGTGTCGTACACGACGACGTGCCAGCCACGCGCCCGTGCCGCGTCGAGGGCGGCGGCGGCGACTTCGGTGAAGAACGGATTGAGCAGATCGGGGATGACGAGTCCCACGCTGATCGTGTCCTGCCGGACGAGTCCCCTGGCGAACCGGCTGGGCCGGTAACCCAGTTCGAGGGCGGCGTCGAGGACGCGCTGCTTGGTGGAGTCCCCGATCTCGTTCTTGTCGTTGAGCGCCCGTGACACGGTCTGCCGGGACACCCCGGCGCTCCGGGCGACATCGTCGATCGTCACCCTGCGGGGGCCGGTCCCTGACGACGTCATCACTCACCTCCGCGTAGTAGCCGACGCGTGCGCGTCGCAGGGGTACCCCGGTATGCCCGGGCCGAAGTCATGATCCTTTCGGGAAGCCGGGGGGATCGTCCACCGCGCATCAGAGGGCCGCGACAATTCCTTGACACCCGGCCGCGCCGAAGCGCACACTCCCAATCACTTCTCAACAGCACCCCCGTTACCGCTCCCGTGAGCGCTCACGTTACCGCTCACGGGCCCTGATTCCAACCAGAAGGCATTCGCCTCAGGTGTCAACGTCGACCCGCCTAGCGCTCACCGCTAGCCGCTCTCTGGAACGGAAGACATGAGCAGGAAAGCCACGCACACCCGCCTCGCCGTCGCCGCCGCGGCAACGGGCATCGCCGTACTCGCCGGTTGCTCCTCGCCCGCTTCGTCGGACAACGCGTCCGGGGGATCCTGCGAGCCCGCCGAGGGCAAGGTCACCCTCCAGTACTGGAACACCGTTCCGGGCATGGACAAGGTTGTCGACCTGTGGAACAAGAAGAATCCGGACATCCAGGTCGAGACGAAGAACATCTCCAACGACCAGTACGGCGCGATCGGCAACGCGCTCAAGGCGGGCAAGGCTCCGGACCTCGCACAGGTCGGCTACGACCAGCTCCCCAACCTGCGCACCCAGGACGCGTTCGTGGACGCCTCGGCCTGCGCGGAAGCCACCGCGGCCAAGTCGAAGTTCGTTCCCTGGACATGGTCACAGTCCAGCTTCGGCGACACCGGCGTGTTCGCCCTTCCGCAGGACACCGGCCCGATGGCTCTCTACGTCCGCAGCGACATATTCGAGAAGCACGACATCGCGATCCCCACCACCTGGGACGAGTACGCGGCGGCCGCGGCGAAGCTGCACAGGGCGGACTCCGACCTCACCATCACCTACTTCGACCCGAACAACGCCGAGTGGTTCAACGGCCTGCTCTGGCAGAACAACGCCACCATGTACGGCTACTCCGGCGGCAAGTGGCACGTCACCGTCGAGTCGGACCGGAGCAAGCAGGTCGCGGACTACTGGCAGAAGCTGATCTCGGACGACGTCGTGCGCACCGACCTCGCCCACGGTTCCACCCAGATGTACGCCGCGTACCAGAAGGACGAGATCGCCAGCTACGTCGGCGCCGCCTGGGGTTACAGCATGTTCCGCGACAACCTGCCCAAGCAGTCCGGCAAGTGGGCGATCGTCCCGATGCCGACCTGGGGCGCCAACGGAACGTCCGGCAACTGGGGCGGATCGACCGTCGCGTTCATGAAGGGCGGCAAGCATCTCCACGAGGCGGTCAAGTTCAACACATGGCTGAACACCGATCCGGAGGCGCTGGCGCTCGAGAACGAGCTGGGCGGGCTCTACCCGGCGGCCGAGGCGGGGTTGCGGCTTCCCGCGCTCTCCAAGGGCGTCCCGTACTACGGCAACCAGAAGATCTTCGACGTCTTCGCCGAGTCGTCCAAGAAGGTGGACACCAGCTTCACCTGGGGTCCCACGCAGAAGACGGTGAACCTGGCGCTGCAGGACGCGATGGCCAAGGCGGCCGCCGGTGAGGGCAAGCTGTCCGACGCCCTCGCGGCGGCCCAGGAGGCGGCGCTGACGTCGATGAAGGACCAGGCGATTCCGGCCGCGGCGGGCAAGTGAACGCGGCATGACCGACATCGCAGCCCGCGCGACCCGCGTGGCGGAGCCGCCCGTGAGCCGTCGCCGTCGTCTCGACGGCGGCGGCCCGCGGCCGGGCACCGTGGTCGCGTTCGTGATCCCGTTCTTCCTCCCGTTCGTGCTGTTCTACCTGCTGCCGGTGGGGTACGCGCTCTGGCAGAGCGTCCGCGTCGTACGCCGTACCGGCGGCCAGTACGGGACGTCGTACACGACCTTCGGCGGCTTCGAGCAGTACGTGGGGGTGTTCCAGAACGGCGAGTTCTGGGCCGGCATCGGCCGCATCGGGCTGTTCGGTGTCGTGCAGGTGCCGGTCATGCTCTTCGTCGCGCTGATCATGGCGCTGCTGCTCGACACCCCCCTGCTGAGGCTCAAGTCCTTCTTCCGGATCACGGCGTTCATGCCGTACGCCGTGCCCGGGGTCATCGCCGCGATCATGTGGTCGTATCTCTACTCGCCGCAGCTCAGCCCCGTGGTCGACGCGTTGAAGGGCATCGGTCTGGAGCCCGACTTCCTCGGTCCGGGTGCCGTGTTGTGGTCGGCGGCGAACGTCTCCACGTGGCTGTGGACCGGCTACAACATGCTGATCATGTACTCGGCGCTGCAGTCGATACCTCAGGAGCTCTACGAGGCGGCCAGGATCGACGGCGCGAGCAACTGGGCCATCGCGTGGCGGATCAAGGTTCCGATCATCGCCCCGTCGATCGTCCTGACCACGGTGTTCTCGATCATCGGCACCCTGCAGCTCTACGCCGAGCCGGCCGTGCTCCGCCAGATCTCCTCGAACATCTCCAGCACGTTCACACCCAACATGCTCGCCTACGCGGTGGCTTCCGGGAACAACTACCAGCAGGCGGCGGCGATATCCGTGGTCATCGCCGTCATCACCTTCGTCCTGAGCTTCGGGTTCATGCGACTGACCTCGAGGAAGGCGGGGCTGTGAGCAACCATCCCGTGATCCGCGAGAGCCGCGCCGGCCGGACGGCCGTCATGGCTCTGATGTTCCTGCTGACCGTCTACTTCCTGCTGCCGGTCTACTTCCTGATCGTCGCGGCCACAAAGCCCCAAGGTGACCTCGCCTCCACCAACGGCCTGATGTTCTCGGACTTCAACCTGTTCGAGAATCTGCGGGTCCTGTTCACCCGCAGCGACGGCATCTTCGGGCGGTGGGCCCTGAACACCGTCGTCTACGCGGTGCTGGGCGCGGCCGTAGGCACCCTGATCAGCGCGCTGTGTGGCTACGCACTCGCCACATTCCACTTCAAGGGACGGGAGTTCCTCTTCTCGGTCATCCTCGGCGGTGTTCTCGTTCCCACCACCGCGCTCGCGCTGCCGCTGTTCCTGCTGTTCTCGGCGACCGGCCTGGTCAACACCTACCTCGCGGTGTTCCTGCCCAGCATCGTCAGCCCGTTCGGCGTCTATCTCGCGCGCATCTTCGCAGGCGCCGCGGTCCCTCAAGAGCTCATCGAGTCGGCACGCCTGGACGGCGCGGGAGAGTTCCGGACGTTCTTCTCGGTGGCGTTCAGGCTGATGACGCCGGCGCTGGTGACCATCTTCCTGTTCCAGTTCGTCGCCATCTGGAACAACTTCTTCCTTCCGATGGTGATGCTCCAGAAGGAGTCACTCTTCCCGATCACTCTCGGTCTGTACCAGTGGAACGGTCAGACCGCCCGCGCCCCGCTCCTGCAGCAGTCCGTGATCACCGGCTCGCTGGTGTCGATCGTGCCTGTGATCATCGTGTTCATCCTCCTCCAGCGGTTCTGGCGCACCGGGCTCGCCGCCGGATCGCTCAAGTGACGCCGCCCGGTCCCCGCGTTCTCCCATCCTCCCGCCAGCACGGAAGGTCCCCGCTCGCCATGCAGAACTCCGCCGTCTTCCTGCCCCATTTCCACTGGGACCGGGAGTGGTACGAGCCGTTCCAGGTGTTCCGGCACCGGCTCGTCGCCGCCCTGGACACCGTGCTGGAGACGGCCGAGGCCGACCCGGACTTCCGGTTCACCGTCGACGGGCAGATGGCCGCGATCGAGGACTACCTGGAGATGCGGCCGGAGAACCGCGACCGCGTCGCCGCCCTGGTCCGCGAGGGCAGGCTCGCCATCGGGCCGTGGCTGATCCTGCTCGACGAGTTCCTCTGCTCCGGAGAGACCATCGTGCGCAACCTCCAGATGGGCTGGGCGGCGGCACGGTCTCTCGGTGGTGCGATGCCGATCGGCTATCTGCCGGACATGTTCGGCCACATCGCGCAGATGCCGCAGATCCTGGCCCGCGCCGGAATCGAGCACGCGGCGCTGTGGCGTGGCGTGCCCGGCTCCGTCGAGGGTCACGCCTTCCGCTGGCGCGCTCCGGACGGCTCCGAGGTGCGCACCGAGTTCCTCTTCGACGGCTACGACAACGGCCTCGACGTCCTGCTGGTGCCCGACCAGATCGGCCGCGCGCTCGGCGAGTACGCGGAGATGACCGCCGGACGGTGGGGTGGCGATCCGGTGCTGGCCATGGCCGGCACCGACCACCACGCGCCCGACCCGAAACTGGCGGGCCGGCTGCGGCAGGCCGCCGACGGGGGACGCCGCATCAGCATCGCGACGCTCGACGAGTACATCCGGGTGCACGTGCGTGACGAGGTGAGCGCCGTCGTCACCGGGGAACTGCGCAGCCATGTGCGCGGCAACATCCTTCCGGGCGTGCTGTCCGTGCGGCTCGGGCTCAAGCAACGGATGGCCGTCGCCGAGCGCACGATCGACCATGCGGAGCGGGTCAACGCCCTGTGTTCCCAGCGGGACGACTCGCCGTTCCTCACGCTGGCATGGCACAAGATCATCGAGTCGACGGCGCACGATTCGGTGGTCGGTTCGGGCACCGACGAGACCTGCGACCAGGTCGAGGCCCGGCTCGCCGAAGCCGCGCAGGCGGCACGGGCCGTCCGGGACGCGGCGCTGGCCGAGCCCGCCTCCCTCGTGCCGAGCGACGGCTACCTGGTCGCCAACCCGCTGCCCTCTCCGCGTGCCGCCCTGGTCGAGGTGGATGTCGTCGCCCCGCCGGAGGGAACGTCGCTGGTCGCGACCGCCCACGACGGCTCGGCGCAGCCCGTGCAGCTGGTCTCCCAGGCCCCGACCGTGCTCAGCGACGAGCGCATGGACGCGTCGCAGCTCGAGCGGGTGCTGCGCCGTATCCACCGCCGGGAGCTGTTCGGGCTGCTCATCGACCACTACGAACTCACCCCCGGCTCACTGGTCTTCCACCTCGCCGAGGTGCCGTCGGGCGGCCCCTTCGATCTGCTGGTGCTGCGCCGCGAGGTCGCCGCCGCGGCCGCCGCGCATCCGGGCCCATGGCGGGTACGGACGCTGGCCGAGGCCCGGGCCACCGCGCTGGTGCCCGTGCACGTCCCGGCCACGGGGCTGACGAGTTTCCGGGTCCAGGCGAGCCAGCGGCAAGCCGCCCCGGCTCCGCGGCACACACCGGCGACAGCGACGGCACGCGCCCTGTCGAACGGCCTGGTCGAGGTCGCGGTCGCCGCCGACGGGACCCTCGACGTGACGGGCACGGACGGCACCACCCTGCGCGGTGTCGGCCGTCTCGTCGACGGCGGTGACCGCGGCGACAGCTACAACTACGCTCCCCCGGCCCAGGACGTGCTCGTATCGGAACCGGCCCAGGTCACCGTCGATCTCCTGGAGAGCGGCCCGCTGCGCTCCCGGCTGCGCGTCACCCGCGTCTACGAGTGGCCCGCCGCCCTCGGCGACGACCGTGACCTGCGCAGCGGCAGGACCGTGCGGACGCCGGTGGACATGCTGGTGGAAGTACGGGCCTCAGAGCCGTTCGTGCGGATCTCCACGTCGTTCCTCAACCAGTGCGCCGATCACCGGCTGCGCTTCCACGTGCCGCTGCCCGAGCCCGTCGCCGGGTCCGCGTCCGCGGGACAGTTCGCCGTCACCGAGCGCGGGCTCACCGCCGAGGGCGGCTGGGGCGAGTACCCGCTCCCGACCTTCCCCGCGAGTACGTTCGTGTCGGCCGGGGACGCCCACGTCCTGCTCGACCACTCCAGCGAGTACGAACTCGTCGACGAGGGCTCCGCGCTCGCCCTCACCATGCTGCGGGCGATCGGTTCGATCAGCGTCAACATCCACCCGCTGCGTGACGAGCCCGCGGCCGGCGAGATTCCCGCCCCCGGGGCACAGGATCTCGGCATGCGGATCGAGAACCGGTTCGCCGTCGTGCCGGCGGCGGGCGGCTGGCAGGGGAGCAACGCGGTCGCGCTTGCGGAGGAGTTCCGCAACGACGTACTCGTAGCCCGCGGGACGGCGCCCGCAGCGGGCCGGCTGCCGTCCGACGCGAGTGGGCTGCGGGTGGACGGCGACGACGTCCTCGTCTCCTGCGTCCGCCGCGTCGCCGACGAGGAGCACGGCGCCGGCATCGAGGTGCGTATGGTCGCGATGCGCGATACCACCTCGACCGTCCGTCTGACCGGCCCGTTCACCGAGGCCACCACCGTCGACCTGCTCGGCCGGCCGCTGTCCCCGACGGCCGTGCGGGACGGGCTCGACCTCGTCCTCGGTCCGTGGGAGATCCGGACCGTCGTGCTCCGCTGAGCCCTTGGCGCACGGACAGAACGGCCTTCCCTGCTCACGACCACGAAAGTGGTGACTCCTTGTCATCCGAGCTTTCCGCACACGTGCCTTCCACCACCGCGTACCTTTCGGACGCCGCACCGGGGCGTGGTGCGCTGCGTCCGGCACGCTCATGGCTGCACTCCGACGCCCCCGCACGCTCGCTGAACGGACCGTGGCGTTTCCGTCACTCGCCCACGGCCCTGCCTGCCGAGGACTTCGCGGCGGAGGACTTCGACGACGGCGACTGGGACAGCATTCCGGTGCCCTCGCACTGGGTGCTCCAGGGCGACGGAGCCTACGGCCGGCCGATCTACACGAACATCCGGTTCCCGTTCCCGATCGACCCGCCTCACGTCCCGGACGAGAACCCCACCGGCGACTACCGCCGCCATGTCGAGATCCCCGCCGGCTGGTCGGGCTTCGAGCGCATCGTGCTGCGGTTCGACGGTGTCGAATCCCTCTTCAGGCTGTGGGTCAACGGTATCGAGATCGGCAGCGCCAGTGGCAGCCGGCTGCCTCACGAGTTCGACGTCACGGCCGCGGTACGCACCGGCGACAACGTCGTCGCCGTACGGGTGCACCAGTGGTCGGCGGCCAGTTACGTCGAGGACCAGGACCAGTGGTGGCTGCCGGGCATCTTCCGCGACGTCACCCTGCTCGCCCGGCCCACCGGGGGTGTCGAGGACGTCTGGCTGCGGACCGGTTTCGACGACGGCCGCGGACGCATCGTCCCGGAGGTCACCGCCGGCGCCGCGGCGTTCCCGCTCACGCTGCGCGTCCCCGAACTCGGCGTCGAGCAGGTCTGGGCGACGGCGAACGACGTCGCCCCCGTGGACGTCGGCGAGGTGGAGCCGTGGTCCGCCGAGCGGCCTCGCCTGTACGACGCCACCGTGTCGTCGGCGGCGGAGAGCATCGCGCTGCGCGTGGGCTTCCGCACGGTCGAGATCCGCGGCGACCGTTTCCTGGTGAACGGCCGCCGCGTCGTGTTCCACGGGGTCAACCGGCACGAGACCCACCCCCGGCGCGGGCGGGTCTTCGACGAGGAACACGCCCGCGAGGACCTCGCCCGTATGAAGCGGTTCAATGTCAACGCGATCCGCACCAGCCACTACCCACCGCATCCACGGCTGCTCGACCTCGCGGACGAACTCGGATTCTGGGTCATCCTCGAATGTGACCTCGAAACGCACGGCTTCGAGAAGGTCGGCTGGGTCGGCAACCCGAGCGACGACCCGGCGTGGCGCGCCGCGTATCTGGACCGCATGCAGCGCACCGTCGAACGCGACAAGAACCATCCCAGCATCGTGATCTGGTCACTCGGCAACGAAGCGGGAACCGGCGGCAACCTCGCCGCCATGTCGGCATGGGTCCACGCCCGCGACGCCGAGCGCCCCGTGCACTACGAGGGCGACCACACCGGCGAGTACACCGACATCTATTCACGCATGTACGCCTCGGTGCCCGAGACCCAGCAGATCGGCACCGACGGCGGTGGTTCCACGCTGCTCGACTGCACTCCGGCACAGAGCGCCCGGCAGCGCTCCAAGCCGTTCCTGCTCTGCGAGTACGCCCACGCGATGGGCAACGGCCCAGGAGCGCTGGACCAGTACGAAGCCCTGGTCCACGCACATCCACGGCTGCACGGCGGATTCGTCTGGGAATGGCGCGACCACGGCATCCTGGCCACGGCCCCGGACGGCACGCCGTACTACGCCTATGGCGGCGACTTCGGAGAGGTCGTGCACGACGGCAACTTCGTGATGGACGGCATGCTGCTGAGCAACGACGTCCCGACGCCCAGCCTCCATGAGTTCAAGGCCGTCGTACAGCCCGTCCGTTTCGACTTCGGCACCGGCAGCGTCACGCTCACCAACCTGCGGCACTCGGCCGACACCTCCGACCTGCGCTTCCGCTGGCGCGTGGAACATGACGGAACACCGGTGGCCGCCGGGGAATGGGACGTGCCCGTCCTCACGGCGGGCGACTCGACCAGGGTGCCGCTTCCGCGGATCGCGGTGGCCCCTGACGCCGAGACCTGGCTCACCGTCGACGCCGTGCTGGCATCCGCCACCGGCTGGGCGCCCGAAGGGCATGTGGTCGCCACCGCACAGCAGGACTGCTCAACGCGTCGTGCGGTGCCCGCGGTCCGGTCCCGCAGCGACTGGCGGCCGGGCGCCGGGCCGCTGACGCTGGGCATCGCCGAGTTCGTCGACGGATCCCTGACACGTCTGGCCGGCCGCTCCGTGACGGGCCCCCGGCTGCAACTGTTCCGCGCGCCGACCGACAACGACGCCGGCCCGTCCGACGGAGCGGAGAACGGCGGCACCGGCGTCGCCGGGATGTCCGACGCCGACCTGTGGCGTCGCGACGGCCTCGACCGGCTGATCACCAGGCGCCTTTCGGTGGAGGGGGCCGCCGGCGCCCTGCGCACCGTCGACCGGGTCTCGGCGGCCGACTCCGCCTTGTCGGTGACGGTCGAGTCCGTCTGGTCGCTGGAAGACGGCGACGAACTGGAGCTGCGCGTGGAGATCGAGCCTTCCAGCGGCTGGCGGACGGTATGGCCCCGGATCGGCATCCACTTCGAACTGCCCGATGGCACGGCTCCCGTCGACGGCGCCGAGTGGTTCGGTCTGGGCCCACTGGAGTCCTACCCGGACAGCCTGCGCGCGGCTCGCACCGGCCGATTCTCGTCCAGCATCGGCGGACTGTCGGTCGACTACGCGCGTCCTCAGGAGACGGGGCACCGCTCCCGCCTGCGGTGGCTGACGCTGACGGCCGGCGCCACCGAAGTACTGCACGTCGCCACCATCCCGGACATTCAGGGCCGCCGCCCCGGTTTCACCCTCAGCCGCCACACGCCGCAGCAACTCGCCCAGGCGGAACATCCCTTCGAGCTGCCCGGCACCGCGGCAAGTCACCTGATCATCGACGCGGCCCAGCACGGCCTCGGCTCACGGGCCTGCGGCCCGGATGTGTCGCCCGAGTTCGCGCTGCGCCCCGAAGCACGCACCATCAGGCTTCGTCTGGCGGCGGGGCGAGCGGGCTGAGAAGGCGCTCTCGGTGGCGTCCGGCTCGGGCGTCACCCTGCCCCGTGGCAGGAATGACGCCCGAGCGGGAGTCAGCCGACCGGGAAGGCGTCGGGAGTCCTGATGCGCTCACGGACCCACACGCCGGCGGGCTTCAGAGGTGCGGTGCCGGCCCACGAGCCAGGGTTGTTGCAGGTACCGGTCTTGAATACCGCTCCGGTGCGGTGGTCGTCGGAGAAGTTCCAGTTCGCCCAGCTGATCTTCTTGTTCGCCATCAGGTCGAGGTAACGCTGCGACATGGCAAAGTCGTTGTTGCCCTCTCCGGCGTAGTTCTGGGTGCCGAACTCGGTGACGAAGACGGGGAGCGCGTCGGCGGCGCGGGAGAGGGTCGCCAGGTACGCGTCGCGGTGCGAGTCGGCGTAGAAGTGGAAGGTGTACATGATGTTGGACGCCCGGACCGGATTGCCGACCACTTCGGACTCGTTGGCGCCTTCGGAGACGCCGAACGAGGACCAGGCGCGGGTCCCGACCAGCACCGGGGCATCGGAGTCGATGGCGCGGATGGTCGGGATGATCTGTTCCGCGTAGCTCTTGATCCGGGACCAGCTCACGCCGCTCGGTTCGTTGGCGATCTCGTAGAGGATGTTGTTCTTGCCCTTGTTGCGGTTGGCGATGTCGGTGAAGAACTTCCGCGCCTTGCTGAGGTTGGCGTGGGGGTCACCGGGGGTGAGCATGTGCCAGTCGACGATCACGTACATCCCGCGGTCGGTCGCCTGCTGGATCAGGGAGTCGGCGAGGTCGGTGAAGTGCGTGGGATTCGTCTCGTAGCCTCCCTCCTGCACATAGGTCGAGACGCGCAGGACGTCGGCCTTCCAGTCCTGGGCCAGGGCGTCGAGCGAACCGCGGGTCAGACAGTGCGGGTACCACTGGGTGCCGTGGGTGCTCATGCCGCGGAGCTGGATGGGGTTCCCATGACTGTTGCAGAGCTTGGTGCCGCACACCGTGAGCTGTCCGTTGACGGAGACCGGCGTGTCCGCCGCGGGCCGGTTCGCCGTCGCGCGGGCAGGTGCGGTGGGGAGCACGGCCGTGGTCAGAAGCAGGGCGCCGCCGAGGGCGGCCGCCACCGCAGCCGGCGGTAACAGCTTGAGCTTCAGTTTCACGTGAACTCCGTTCACTGGCGTGACCGATAGGAAACTTTCCTAACTTGATGGAAGCAGGTGGCTTCCGGATGCGGCAAGGGTGCTGTCGCGGGCGGCCATCCACAGCGGTTCACGCCGGTGGACAAACAGGTCACATGGGAGCGCGTGTGCGATCTACTCGCGTGACAAGCCCCAGCCCCCGCACGAGGCTCGTACGGGGGCTGGGGCCGGGTCGTTCAGGGGGCCACCGGTTGATCCGGTGGTGCCTCCTCGGCCGGGGGTGTCTTCGGCGGCGGGAACACCAGGTCCTCGAACGCTTCCATGGCAAGGAGGAGCAGCAGTAGTAGGGCCGGGACAAGCAACGCGATCAAGACCACGGCACCTCCCAGGGGGAGAGTGGGCGGGCTTTCTCAGGGCGGCTACGTCGGGTCAAGTCTGCATCCGAATGGAGTAGCGCGCATGTCGATCACAGGTTCGGGCCCGGCCGCCCGCGCGGGCCCGCCGGCCGCCGCGACTCACGGTGAACAACGCGACGAGGGCGCCGTCGCCGGAGGCACACACCGGGTCGAACGCGGGCGCCCCGCCGAACTCCCGCAGCGGGCGGGCCGTTGCGTCAGGCCTGGTGCCAGCCGGAGAGCCGATGGTCCTCGCCGACCTCCGCCGTCAGCCGCATGCCGGGCAGGTCACTGGCCGGCACTCCGACCGCCGCCGCGATGTCGGCGGCCGGGTAACGCTCCGGCTCGGCGCGCTCCTCCGCCGGCACATCGGCGACGATTTCCGCCTGGTCGCCGAACAGCAGCAGGACACGGACAGCAACGCGTTCGGCACTCACGTTCGCGTCCTGACGCGAGTGCTTGCGGGCGTCACGCGCGACCATGACGGCCACGGCGCCGGCGGACAGCAAGAACAGCAGGGGGAAGACGAGGCCCACCCAGCGACCGCCGCTCACCGCTGCGGCCCCTCGCTCGGGCACGGGGCAGCGAGATCACCGCCGACACACCGGCCGGGGGCGAGGAGGCCCGGAACGGTCGCCCTCACTTTTCCGGTGCAGGCCTCGACGGCTTCCAGGAGGCGGACGCTGGCTGCTTCGGGACAGGGGTGGTGGTTCATCCGTGAACGCCTCCGGACCGATGACGGGCTTGACCGCAGTGAGGCAAGCGCTGCGCAGGGAGTCGTCCCCTGACGGACAGGGTTCCCCCTCTTCACCACAGACAACGCGAGACAGACGAGTTGGGGCACGTTGCCGGCCAAGGTACTCAGCGCCCCGGGAGGCATTGAGAAACGGCGGTGCACAGTGTGATGAGTGAGACGTGTTGGACTTCGCATTCGGCGTGCCGCAAGGTAGTAAGCATCCCCTGATCAGGGCGTTCGCCCCTCCGGCTCACCTTGGAGACGCTCCTCATGTCGACCTATGTCGCGGACTCCAGCCGCTACGACGGTGCCATGCTGTACCGGCGCACCGGTCGCTCCGGACTCGACCTGCCGGTCCTGTCGCTCGGCTACTGGCACAACTTCGGTGACGACAAGCCCTTCGAGGCCCAGCGTCAGATCGCGCTGCGCGCCTTCGACCTCGGGATCACCCACCACGACCTCGCCAACAACTACGGCCCGCCCTATGGTGCGGCCGAGCTGAACTTCGGCAAGCTCCTGCGGCAGGACCTGCGGCCCTACCGCGACGAGCTGATCGTCTCCACCAAGGCCGGCTGGGACATGTGGCCCGGCCCCTACGGCCAGGGCGGCGGATCACGCAAGTACGTCCTCGCCTCGCTCGACCAGTCGCTGACGCGGATGGGGCTGGAGTACGTGGACATCTTCTACTCGCACCGGCTGGACGCCTCGACGCCGCTGGAGGAGACGATGACCGCACTCGACACCGCGGTACGGCAGGGCAAGGCCCTCTACGTCGGCATCTCCTCCTACGACGCCGAGCGCACCCGGCAGGCCGCCGCCATCCTGCGCGAACTGGGCACCCCGCTGCTGATCCACCAGCCCTCCTACAACATGCTCAACCGGTGGATCGAGACCGACGGCCTGCTCGATGCCGCCGCCGAGGAAGGGTTCGGCGTCATCGGGTTCACCGCCCTCGCGCAGGGCCTGCTGACCGGCCGCTATCTCGACGGCATCCCCGACGACTCCCGGGCCGGCCAGGACAAGTCCTTCGACACCGGCTGGCTCACCGACGACACGCTCGGGCGGCTCCGCGCCCTGAACGACCTCGCCGCCCGCCGCGGCCAGAGTCTGGCCCAGATGGCGCTGGCCTGGGCATTGCGTGACGAGCGGGTCACCTCTCTCGTCATGGGCGCCTCCCGCGTCGAGCAACTGGAGCAGAACGTCGCCGCCCTGGACAACCTCTCCTTCACCGACGACGAACTCCGGGAGATCGACGAACACGCCCTCATCGCGGGCAGTGTGGACCTCTGGCAGCAGGCCCGCACCGGCACCCTGAGCTGAGCGCCCCGCGCCCCGGAAGGGGCCGGCCGGCGGCGCCGGAGCGCGCCCGGCTGCCCCTGCGCGGTCTCGGGCCGGCTCGGCCCCCGCGCCTCACGATCAGGCCAGCGAAGCGGCTACGTGTGAATGGACGATGTCCCACGCCGCCGGCGAGAGGTCGCCGAGAGCAGTCACCCGCAGCGCTTGCAGTGTCTCCTCGGTGTCGCCGGTGCACGTGGTGCTGCCGTCGAGCACGTCGTAGCCGTCCCGGACGGCGACGCACAGGCGACTGCCGCCGTCCTCGGCGTGCACCGCCGAGGCGATCACCAGGGGCGGTTCCGCGCCCGCCGCACCGGCCAGTTTGAAGAAAGCGCTGGTGACGGGCTCACGCCAGCGCAGGCTGAGCAGGACGGGACGCTTGGCGACCACCTCGGCCAGGTCCGTCTCCCGGACACCGTCCGGTTCCAGCACCGTCGCCCGCGCGTCCAGCACGAGCGCCGCGGGCAGCAGGCAGCGCAGCGTGCTGCCGACGATGTTGCCGCCGACCGTCGCGCTGCGCCGGACGGCCCCGGTACCCACGCGGGCGGCGGCCAGCCGCAGCGCGTCCGGCACCCGGTCGTCGATCCGCTGCAGCACCACGGCCCCGCCCACCGAGGTGGGCTCCAGCACATTGGCCTCGGGCACGTCACGCAGCGACATCGCCAGCGCGGGGAAGCCGTCCCGCTGCCAGGTGGCCCACACGAGTGTCGCCCCGCCGATCAGCACGGCTCCCTCGGCCAGACACTCCCTCGCCTCGGACACGGACGCCGGCAAACGCAACAACACCAGTGACCACCCGCCTTCCACGCAGACCGGATCGGAGCGGTGCGTGGCGTGAAGTAGCCACCTGCCCCGCGGTAAGACAATCCCTTCGACGGGGGGCGCGTCCAGGGCTCACACAAGCACGCCGTCCGCTCCCTTTCGCGCCGCCGGCAACGCCGGCAACAGCGGACCGTGGTGCAATGCCGCTCCGGGGCCGACCATCGCTGCCATCGACCCCGGGTGCAGCCCGCGCGTCCCGGGCCCGCGTCAGGCGGCCGGGCCGGTCAGCCGGGCGTTCTCCGCAGCCGGGCGGCTCCGGCGGACCGGCCCCGCCACGGACAGGGCGCCGGGCCCGAAGAAGACCAGGAGCAAAAAGCCCCAGCAGAACAGCGCGGGGGACAGGCCGCCGTTCTGCAGAGGGAAGAGACCGTCCTTCTGATGCTCGGTGAAGTAGGCGAACGCCATGATTCCCGAGCTGATGAACGCCGCACTGCGCGTTGCCACCCCGAGCAGGACAAGAACGCCGCACACCAACTCGATCACTCCGGCGTACCAGAACGGCCAGTCACCCGCAGGGCTCGCCTCCCGGCCGAGGACACCGAAGAGGGTGGCGACACCCTCGCTGGTGAACAGGATGCCCAGGACGATGCGGAACGCGCCGAGGACAAGAGGCTGGTACCCGGCCAGCCGGTCGTTCAGTGGTGCGGTGCTCATCGGTCGTACTCCTCGAATCAATACGCGCGCCGCCGAGCGGCGCGGGCGAGGCGGGACCAGCCTCTCCCGTACTGATTACGTTCGGGCCAACCACTTGGCTCATCCGGACACCGGCTCAGCCGGGATGGATCCCCGGGCCGTCGTGGTGACCGACCAGTGGGGTGGGGCTCAGGTCGGCAGGTCGCTCACCGGCCTCCAGCAGGGTGTCCGCGGCACCCACGATCAGGGGGTCGGGCTTGCCGACGGCAGCGTGGTCCTTCGCCGGGTAGTCGCAGCGGTCGAGCAGGCTGCGCATGGCTTCCAGGCGGCCGCGTCGCTTGTCGTTGTTCTTCACCACCGTCCACGGGGCGTGGGGGGTGTCCGTGGCACGGAACATCTCCACCTTGGCCGTCGTGTAGTCGTCCCAGCGGTCGAGCGAGGCGAGGTCCGTCGGCGAGAGTTTCCAGCGGCGTACGGGGTCCACCTGCCGGATCGCGAACCGGGTGCGTTGCTCGGCCTGGGAGACGGAGAACCAGAACTTCACCAGCATGATGCCGTCGTCCGTCAAGAGCTTCTCGAACAGCGGTGCCTGGTCGAGGAACTGGTGGTACTCGTCATCCGAGCAAAAGCCCATCACCCGCTCGACGCCGGCCCGGTTGTACCAGGACCGGTCGAAGAAGACGATCTCCCCGCGGGCGGGCAGATGCGCCACGTAGCGCTGGAAGTACCATTGGCCGGCCTCCCTTTCGGTCGGCTTCTCCAACGCAATCACACGGGCGCCGCGAGGATTCAGCCGCTCGGTGAATCGCTGAATGGTGCCGCCCTTGCCGGCCGCGTCCCGGCCTTCGCAGACCACGACGATCCGCTGCCCGGTGTCCTTCACCCAGCGCTGCATCTTGAGCAGTTCTATCTGCAGGATGCGTTTCTGCCGCTCGTAATCGGCTCTGCGAACCTTGTGATCGTAAGGATGGTTGTCCCGCCAGGTATCCACGGGGCTGCCGTCCTCGTTCAGCAGAATTGGCCGCTCGGGGCGCTGCTCATCCACTCGGAGGCCGTCGAGGAGTTCCTGCTCGGGCGTATCTGAGCCGGTGCCGTTCGTCGACGGCGCTTCGTTCCGCTCGGAGTCCATGAAATCCCTCACCCCTGCACAATGACCCGATTCATCGGAAACTCCTGCCCGCTCACTGCGCGATCACGCAGGCGCCGGCGCTGCGCGTCAACGGGTGCGCGGGGCGGAACCGGCGCACATGCGCCCCCGCGCTGCCGCCGGTCCGCAGCAGCGGGACGCGGATCCTGTCAGAGCCCTGGATGCTCTGCGACCAGGCTATGTGGAGTGCCATCCCGGTGCACGCACGAGCAGTCCGCCGGCGAGGTGGGTGGGCGTGGGCCGAACCTGGTTGCAGTGAGTAATCGACGGCTACACCCTGATACAAGAGATGTCGCCGCCCACACCGCGCTCATGCAGCCACCTCGGGCCCGACCCCCATACCTCCGGTACTTCCCGACGGCGGCGACCGGCGCCGGCGCCTCAAAGGACCTGCTGAACGACACCCCGGGTGGAGAACGTGACCGGGTCGCCGCCCGTGAAGTCGCCCGGTGGGATGCCGGGAGGGTGGCCCTCGCGCGGGACGGGAGCCTCGACTCGGGGGCCGAGGGCGAGGCGGGAAACGATGCGGTAGCGGTCACCCCGGTAGAGCGAGTGCACGTACTCGACCGGCCGGTCACGGGTGTCCGTGGTGAGCCGCTCGAAGAGCAGCGCCGGTGACAGTTCGGGTACGTCGAGAAGGTCGGCCTCGGCCCGGCTGACCACGGTCGGCTCGATCGACTGCACCGCTTCGCTGACCTGGACGCCGTGCTGGTCGCGCAAGTGCTCGTAGAGGTCGCCCTGCTCCAGTTCGTCACTGGTCAGGGCGGGCACCAGGTCCGCCCGCACGTGCAGATGCTCGTTGGCCATGGGCGCGCCGTCGACCAGCCGGAGCCGCGCCACGTACCGGATCTCCGCCGCCGGCGAGGTCCGCAGTTTGCGGCCGGCCCGGGCGCCCGCGGGCAGCGTGCGGAACTCCAGCAGTCTGCTGGTCCACACCCCTCCCGCCCGGGGAAGGCCGAAGGCGTTCCGGTCGGAGATCAGCTCCTGAGTGATCTTCTCCGCGGCCACGAACATGCCCCGCCCGTGCTCGCGGACCAGTAGTCCGGCGACGACGAGTTCGTCGACCGCGGCGCGCAACGTGGGCCGGGACACGCCGAGTTCGGCGCACAGCACGCGCTCGGAGGGAATGGCGTCGCCGGGGCGCCGCGCCTCGATCAGTTCGAGGATCGCGTCCCGGACCCGTTCGCGCTTGAGCGTCGCACCGGAGGCGGTGGCGTCGACCTCCATAGGGATCCTCGTTCGTCGCCGGGACGCTCACTGGTCATCGTAGCGGTCTGCTGGTCAAGTCGATCCAGACCGTCCGGCTCCTGTGATCCATACGGGGACAGGCCGCCCTGTGGCTGAAATTCCCATGCGGCGGGGAGACTTGACGCCTTCAATGGTCCATGCCACCTTCATCCCCGCACCGGCTGGGAAAGCCATTGCGGCTTACTGGTCCTCACCGGAGGCGATCCGCGCGCGGAGGCGGAAGAGGCGTCCCGGACCATCATCGACACCCTCAACGCCGGCTCCTGGGACCCCGCCACGCCGATCGTCGCCACGAGTGCCTCACGGGCGCCCCGTCCCCCGCACGCCGGACGAACACCGGCGCCCGTACCCGCCCCTCCCCCGCCAGACCCGCCGCCCGGACAAGGAGACGCCGTGTCGACCGCCCGCGCGCGGACCGCACCCCGCTCCACCACGCATCGCCCGGCCGGGCGGCGTAGCTCCGGGGCCCCCGGCCCGGCAGCGCCCCTCACGGGCCGACCCCCACCCACCGGCGCGACCGCGGCTCCCCCTGGACCTACCTGCTGATCGCGCGCCGGCTCATCCTCGGAGACGCCCAGTTCGTGGGGCTGCGCAACTACCGCACGCTGCTCGCCGACCCGGTTCTGGGAGGCCGTACGCCGCACCTTCGTGTTCATGGCGGTCGGCGTCGTCGCGATCATGGTCATCTCGACGCTGGTCGCGCTCGTGATCGAACGTCTGCAGGATCGGCCGGACCGCGGTCCTCGGCTCGCTGGTGCTGGTCCGGGCGGTGCCGGTGGTGGCCGCCACCACCGTCTTCCAGTGGCTGTTCCACTCCGAGTTCGGCATCGTCGACGAGGCGCTGACCGGCCTCGGCCTGCACTCCTTCGAGGGCTATCCCTGGTTCGCCCACGGCGGCGCCGCGTTCACCATCGTCGTCGTGCTCGTCGTCTGGCAGTCCGTACCCTTCGCGGCCATCACGCTGTACTCGGCTCTCACCACGGTGCCGGTGGAGCTGTACGAGTCGGCCCGCATGTACGGCGCCGGCACGGCCCGCGTCTTCGGCCCCGTGACCTTTCCTCTCCTCCGGCCGATCTTGATGCTCGTCCTGTCCCTGGAGGTCATCTGGACCTTCAAGGCCTTCGTCCAGCTCTGGGTGATGACCCGCGGCGGGCCCGGTGACGCCACCACCGTCCTGCCCTGGCGCAACAGCATCCTGGTCACCCTCAGCGCGGTCCTGCTCGCCCTGTCGTCGCCCTCGGCGCCGCCTACGCGGTGGCGCGGCTGCGATGGCGCGGCCGCCGGCAGTTCATGCTGGCGGTGTTCATCGCACAGATGGCTCCTTGGGAGTCGCTGATCATCCCCGTGTACCTCATCTCCCGCGACACCGGCATGCCCGACCGGCTGCCGACGCTCACCCTCGTCTACTTCATGATCACGCTGCCGTTCACCGTCGTGGTGCTGCGCGGGTTCATCGCCGGCATCCCCCCGGAGCTGGAGGAGGCCGCGCAGGTCGACGGCTGCACCCGGGTCGGCGCGTTTCGCAGGGTGGCGTTCCCGCTGCTGGCGCCCGGCCTGATGGCCACCTCGCTGTTCGGATTCATCACCGCCTGGAACGAGTTCACCTACGCCAACTTCCAGATCATCAAGCAGCAGGACAGCCGCACCCTGCCCGTCTGGCTCTCCTCCTTCCGGTCGACCTTCGGCACCGACTGGGGCGCCACGATGGCCGCCGCCACGCTCTTCGCCCTGCCCGCGCTGATCGTCTGCCTCGCGCTCCAGCGCCACGTCACCTCCGGCCTCGCCTCCGGAGGAGTGAAGGGGTGACACGTCCGCGCGCCGCACCGCGTCCTTTCCGACGCCCGCGCGACCGAAGGAATTAACGTCTCCTCCGCGACTCGTTCGCCGAAACAGGTAATAGCGTGAAACCATCACCGCGCCGGGCCAGCTTTGCTACTCCAAGTAACCCGCAAGGAATTCCTTCAGCGCAATGGCGCGGTACGAGCGAAGCGGCAATAAAGCAGAGACATATTCAGCTTCCCACCCCCCTGAGCCCTCGGGGCCGGCGCGATCCGCGACGGTCGGCAGGCGGGCCGGCACCCGGAACTCCCCACTCCAGCAAGGGACTTCACGACCACCGCGACAGGGTGGACAAACAGACCAAGTGCAGCATTCGAGGAATGCGACATAAATCCGGCGCCCGCTCAATTTTCCTGAACCGGGGATCGACGTAGCTCCTGGACATCACTTAAGGTACTCGCTGGCACCTGCACGAAAGACACCCCCCAAAAGGGGACCGGATGGCCGCTGCCACAGAGTCACCCCCGTTCCGCGTTTCCTTTCGGATCATCGAGCGTCAAAAAGCCGTCAGCACCCCCGGACCCTTTGCACTCGTATTCCTGTCGGTCCCGGCAGCGAGCTGGATCAGCCGCCCGCCGGTACCGTCAGCAGACAAGACGGAGCGAAAAACAGGATGCGGTTCCAGCTGTTAGGGCTGCTCAGCATCGCCGATGGCGAGCACGCCGCCGTGTTGCAGCCGTCCAAGCCGACGAGTCTGCTGGCGGCCCTGCTCATCCACTCCGGCGCGGCCGTGTCGACCGAGTACCTGGTGCGGGCCGTCTGGGACACCGAGCCCCCCGCCACCGCGCGGGCCGCCCTGCAGAGCTGCGTGCTGCGGCTGCGGCGGATCTTCGCGAAGTACGGGATCGCGAACGACGCGATCGAGGCCGTCCCGGGTGGATACCGGATGCGCATGGACCGCGAGACCCTCGATCTCGTCCGCTTTCGTGAACTGGTCCGCTCGGCGGACTCCGCCGGCGACGCCGAGACCGAGTCCCACGTACTCAGGGAGGCGCTCGCACTGTGGCACGGGCCGGTGCTGGCCAACGTGGCGTCGCACATGCTCCACCGCGACGAGGCGCCCCGGCTGACCGAGGAGCGCCTGCGGGCGCTGGAACGGCTCTGCGACATCGAGCTGGCACGCGGCCGATGTCGCGAGGTGCTCTCGGAAGTCTGGGACGCGGCCAGACGCCACCCGGAGAGGGAGCGGTTCTCCGAGCAGTTGATCGAGGCGCTCTGCCGAACCGGCCGCCAGACGGAGGCCCTTGCGGAGATCCGAGCCGTCAAGGAACGCCTCAAGGAGGAGTTCGGGATCGACCCGGGCGCCCCCCTGCAGCGCCTGGAGCTGATGATTCTTCGCGGTGAGGATCTCGGCGCCCCGCAGGCCCGCAGCATCGCCGCGATCGAGGCAGGGACCGCCTCCCTGCCGGCGCTCCCGTCGGGCACATCCGGCACGTCGCACACCACGTCGCCGCACCCCACGTCGCCGCACCCCACGTCGCCGGACGACGACCTGCTCCCGGTACCGCCCGCCGCGCCGGTACCACCCTCCGCTCCCCCTGCGCAGGCCCCTGTTACTCCCCCGGTCCCGGCGGTCCCGTCCACGATCGCCCCGGTGGCCCCCGTTCCCTGTTTCACCGGCCGTACCGCTCAACTCGCTTCTCTTCACAGCGCGTTGACCACCGGCGGTCCGGCAACCCGGCCGGTGGTGATCTCCGGAGCCCCGGGGATCGGCAAGACGGCTCTCGCCCTCCAGGCCGCCCACCTGGCTCAGGAGGCCTTTCCCGGCGGCTGTTTCACGGTCCGGATGACCCGTGCGGACGGCAGTCCGCTCGACGCCGCCGAGGCCCGGGCCCAGCTTCCGCCCCTGAACGAATGTGGACGTCGTCTGCTCGTCCTCGACGACGCGGTGAGCGCGGAGCAGATACGCCCCCTGCTCCCCTCCCCCGCCGAGGGCGTCGCCGTGGTGACCAGCCGGCGCGGCCTGGCCGGTCTGATCGCCACCCATGGCGGGGTCGTGCACCGCCTCGACACACTCGACCCGGAGGAGTCGCACCACCTGCTGATCAGCACGCTGGGCGCCGAACGGGTCGCAGCGGAACCCGAAGCCGCCCGTGAACTGGCCCGGATCTGCGGTCACTTCCCACTGAGCCTGCGGATCGCCGCTGCCCGGCTGCTCACGCGTCCCGGCCTCGGCATCGGCGACTGCGCCGGCTGGCTGGCCGCGGATCTGCCTGCCCGGCTCTCGCTGGCGGACGAGCCGCTCATGTCGGTGCCCGGCGTGTTCGGGGCGGCGCTGCGCCGGCTCAGTCCGGAGTTGCGGGAGGCGTTTGTGCTGCTGGCCACGGAGCGCGGGCACTCCCGCAGGACGCCCCCGGACGTGTCCGACGAGGTCCTCGAACGGCTGGCGGACGCCGGATTCGTCGAGGAAGGCCCGCCCAGGCCGTACCGCATCCACGAACTGCTCAAAATCTACGCGCGTCGGCACGAGACGGCCCCACCACGGCTGCGCATCGGTACCACGGCGACCCCCGGCTGACACAGCGACCACCCGCCGGCCGAGCTCTCACCCGGCCCCCTTCCGGGCGACCGCCCGGCCACCCCTCCCACCCGGCCCCCATCCAGAGGTGACATCAGCATGCCTTCCGCACGGTACGAAGCCGTCGCAGCGTCCCGCCCCCGCATCCGGCGCGACGTCCTGTTCACCGAGACCCCCGACGGTGTCCTCTTCCACAACGCCGACGGCGGCTTCCGCCTGACGGCCAAGTCGGCATACCGCTTTGCCACGCTGCTCGTGCCCCACCTCAACGGCGAACACACCGTCGCCGAGATCTGCACGGGGTTCGGCGACCGGCAGCGCGCGATGGTCGGTGAACTCGTCGGCACCCTGTACGAACGGGGCTTCGCCCGGTCCGTCCCGCCCAGACCCTCGCCGGAGGCCTTCGACGGGCCCGAACCGTCCGACGACGTGGCGCGTCGCTACGCCGCCCAGATCGCGTACGCCGACCACTACGCCGACGACGCCGCGCGGCGCTTCCAGCGCTTCCGCGACACTCGGGTGGCCGTCGTCGGCAGCGACCTGGTGGCGCGCTGGTGCGTCCTGAGCCTGCTCCGCAACGGCAGCGCCGCCATCGGCGTGCTGCCCGGGCTCGACCTGGACGGGATCACCGACGAGGCGACGGCCGCCGGCTCCGACGGCTGCCCCGTCGACATCCACGAACTCGACGCCTCCGCCCCGCTCACCTGGGCCGCCGTCGAGGGGTACGACGTCGTCGTCGTGACGGGCGGACCCGAGGCGCCGCGCGTCGTGTTCCCGCTGCTGCGCGCCGGAGTGCCCGCGGGCCGCACTCTCCTGCCGGCCTGGTCGTTCGGCCGGCACGCGGTGGTCGGTCCGTCGATGTCGGCGCAGACGACGGGATGCTGGGCGTGCGCCCTGCTGCGCCTGGGGGCGGGCGAGGGCGCGGCGCGTGCCGCCGACGTGTGGACTTCCCTCGCACTGGACCTGCCGGCCACCACGCAGGGCCCCGGCGCCCACCCCGGGCGGCCCCTTGCCGCGATGCTCGGCAACATGCTCGGCTACGAGGTGTTCAAGACGGCCACGGGGGCGCTGCCCGCCGAGACGGCGGGACAGCTGGTCATCCAGGACATGGAGTCGCTCGACGTCACCTCGGAGCCGCTGCTGCCCCACCCGCGGTGTCCCTGGTGCGCGGAGGACACGGAGGCGGAGTCCCCCGAGATCGATCTCGCGAGCCTGGACACCGGGGGCGGCGCACTCGCCCTGCCGGCCGTCGACACCGCCCGGGAGGCGGACGCCCTGGTGGAGGAGCTCAACCGCCGCTCGGTGCTGCTGCGGCCGCACGCCGGTGTGTTCTCGCGCTACGACGACGAGGACATCACACAGACACCGCTCAAGCTCAGCGTCGTGGAACTCCCCCTCGGCCACGGGCGTACCCGCCGTCTGGGCGCCGCCGACGTCCATCACGTGGCGGGGGCCCGGCTGCGCGCCCTGCACCGCGCCGCCGAGACCTACGCCGAACACGTCGTGCCCCACCGGCGCACCGGCGCGCCGATGCCGGCCGTCCGCCTGGCCCCGGCCGAGTTCGGGACGTGGACCGGCATCGGCGGCACGCAGGCCGACGTACACGGCTGGGCCGGGGCCACTTCCCTGCTCACCAAGGAGCGGTTCCTGGTGCCGGGTGAGGCGGTCCGTCCGTTCGGGGCCGGCAACCGCGACCGGCTCTTCGAGGCCACGGCGGCCGGGATGAGCGCGGGGGCGAGCGCGACCGACGCCGCCGCGCGGGGCATGCTGTCGGCCCTCGCGTACGACGCGCTGCAGCGGGCGTTGCGCGGTTCCGGCGTACCCGGTGTCACCGTGCCCGCCGACGCCGATGCCGAGCTCACCTTCCTGCTGCGCTCCGCCGCCAATCTGGGCGTCGAGGCGGAGCTGCTGGACCTCGGGGAGCGGGAGCGTTCCGGAGTGGCCGTGGTGCTGGCCCGGTCCGGGGCCCGCTGGGCGGTGGCGGCCGAACTGTCGTACCCGGCCGCGGCCTCGGCGGCGCTGCGTGACCTGCTGGGCGAGGTCCAGCTGGAGCAGCAGGGCCTCGCGGACGGGACCTCGTACGGGGATCCGCTGCTCGTCGACTTCGACCCGCGGGCGCTGCAGGTCACGGAAACCGTGAGCGCCGAGGAGACCGAGGCGCCGTCGTGGACGGACGTGCTGCGCCGGCTCGGCGAACAGCGCCGTGACGCCCTCGTGGTGTCCACGGGCTCCGCGGATCTGGAGCGTGCCGGGGTCCACGTGGTGCGCGTGCTGCTGACGTCGGAGGCCCGGCGTGTCGGTTAGCACCACGGACAGGCCGGCCGGCGCGCCGGCGGCCCCGGGGCCGAGTCCGGTGCGGCTGATGGCCGGCCTGCTGCGGACGGCCCTGGACGGGCAGGGCCACGGTGGCGTGGCCGTGACGGTGCGCGCGCTGGGCTTCGGCGACGCGTTCACCGAGGCCCCCGGCCCGTGCGAGCAGGGCTCGGTCCCCGTGCACCTGTACGCGCGGCAGGCTGTCGTCGGCCCCCTCACGGCCGACGGCGGGTCGCCGTGCCCGCAGTGCCTGACCAGGCGCTGGCAGGCGGTCCGTTCGGTGGCGCTGCGCGACGCACTCGAACTGGGCGGCGTCACGCACGAGTCGGGACCCTGGCCGTACGCCGTACCGTTCGCCGCCGAGGCACTCGCCTCACTGGTGGCACAGGCACAGACGTCACCGGCGGGCGAGCCCTTCCCGGACGTGCTCGTGCTGGACCTGGAAACGTTGTCGGTCCGCCGCTACCCCCTTGTCCCCGACCCCCGATGCCCGGCCTGCTCCCGGCCCCTGGCCGACACGCCCGAGGGCGCCGTCGTCACGCTCGCCTCCGCGCCGAAGCACGCGCCGGGGACCTTCCGGCTGCGGAGCATCGAGGCGTACGACATCGACGTCGCCGCCTTCGCGAACCCGGTGTGCGGTGCTCTTGGGCCGTCCGTCGTCCACGACGTCTCCTCCACGTCGACGTCCGCGACCATCGGCTGCTTCTCGATGCGCTCCGGGGAGTACCTGCGCGAGACGTTCTGGGGCGGACACGCGGGCTCGTTCGGCGCCTCGGCGCGCATCGGGGTCCTCGAAGGACTGGAGCGGTACGCGGGTATGCGGGCGCGCGGCAAGCGGACCACGGTGACCGGGACGCTCGACGAGTTCGGCGCCGACGCGGTCGACCCGAGGCGCGTGGGGCTCTACTCGGAGACCTTCCACCGGGAGAACCCGCATGTCGTGCCGTTCGCCCCGGACCGCGAGATCCCCTGGGTGTGGGGCTTCTCCCTGCGCGACCGGGAGCCCCGGCTGGTGCCCGAGATCCTGACGTACTATCACGCGCCGGGCCTGGAGAACCGGTTCGTGCAGGAGAGTTCGAACGGCTGTGCGTCGGGCGGCTGTGTGGAGGAGGCCGTCTACTTCGGTCTGATGGAAGTCGTCGAACGGGACGCCTTCCTGCTCGCCTGGTACGGACAGCAGCCGCTGCCGGAGATCGACCCCGCCACCAGTGCCCGCCCCGCCACCCGGCACATGGTGGACCGGCTGGCGATGTACGGCTACCGGGCCCGGTTCTTCGACACCCGCATCACGTTCCCGATCCCCGTCGTCACCGGCGTCGCGGAGCGGCTGGACGGCGGCCTGGGGCGGATGTGCTTCGGGGCGGGCGCCGGGCTGGATCCGGAGTCCGCGCTGGACGCGGCGCTGTGCGAGATCGCCACCGACGCGGTCAACCTGCGGGGCAGGTCCGAGCGCGACGAGGCCAGGCTGCGCGCCATGGCGGAGGACTTCTCGCGGGTGACCGCGCTGCACGACCACCCGCTGGTCTACGGCATTCCCGAGATGGGCGTCCACGCCGACTTCCTGCTGCGGGCCCCGGTCACCCGGGCTCCGCTCGCGGTCGCCGACCTCCGCTGGCCGGACGCCTCCGGCGCGGCTGCCTCGCCCGACCTGCGGGACGACCTGGAGCGCTGTGTCGCCGCCGTCTGCGCCGCCGGGTTCGACGTGGTGGTCGTCGACCAGACCCTGCCCGAGCAGCGGCTGCTGGGGCTGCACACCTTCAGCGTGCTCGTCCCCGGCCTGCTGCCGATCGACTTCGGCTGGTCGCGCCAGCGTGCCCTGGGCATGCCCCGGCTGCGCACCGCACTGCGCGAGGCGGGGCTGCGCGAGCGGGACCTGGAGGCGGCCGACCTCAACCCGGCCCCGCACCCCTTCCCGTGACCGCACCCGTCCGCACCACTGCCAGCCCCCACGCCACACAAGAGGAGACTTCCGTGGGCTACGCCCATGAATACGCGACGGCCATCATGCACCGGGGCCGCATCCCGATGGAGCCGGCCGACTTCGTGCCCGACTGGGCGGACCGCCCACGCAAGGCGAAGTACTACCCGGGTGCCGAGTCGTTCCCGCTGCCCGACACGCCGTATCCCGCGCACGCCACGGTCACGGCCGGCTGTCTGCCCGACGGCCACCCGGGCACGGCGGAGCCGTTCACGCTGCCCCTGCTCTCCGGCATGCTCCTGGACTCCTACGGCCTGGTGGGCAGGCGCCTCGGCGTCCAGGCCAACACCGACCTCGCGGCCCTGCCGCACTACCCGCAGGCCAACTGGTCCCGGGGCACCGCCTCCGGCGGCGGCCTGTACCCCGTGAGCGTCTACTGGGTCTCGGGCCCGTCCGGACCGCTCACCCCCGGCGTGCACTACTACGCACCGCCGCAGCACTCCATGCAGCGGCTGCTGGCGGGCGACGTGAGCGGAGAGGTGCGCGCGGCCCTCGGAGCGCACGGTGAGGCGACGGACCAGTACCTGGTGCTGGGCGTCAAGTACTGGCAGAACGCGTTCAAGTACAACAGCTTCTCGTTCCACGCCGTGAGCATGGACGTGGGGGCGCTGCTGCAGACCTGGCGGATCTGGGCGCGCGCCCGTGGGCTGCGGCTGGCGCCCGCCCTGTGGTTCGACGAGGCACGGCTGGCCGGCCTGCTGGGTCTGGGCGCGGACGAGGAAGGGCTGTTCGCCGTCGTACCGCTGCTCTGGGACACACCACCGGCCGCCTCGGACACCCCGGGGGGAGGCGGCGGCGCGGCCGTCCGCCGACGGGATGTCGAGCGCTCCCGGACCGTGCTCGACTTCGACACGCTGCACCGCATCCACCGCGCGACGGCGGAGCACGCGACCGCCCGTCCGGCGCCGGGCGCCCTCGGCACCTGCGCGCCGGCCACCCCGGCCGGCGTCGCGGAACCGGTCGCGCTGCCGCCCGCCGTGTTCCCCGAGGTCGATGTGCGCACGGCACTGCGCACCCGGCGCAGCAGCTTCGGCCGCTTCGACGCGACCGTCCCGCTGACCGCGGTGCAGCTGGCCACCGCTCTCGCCGCCTGCGCCGAGACCCGGCTCGGCAGCGACGCCGAACCCGACGGCACTCCACGGCAGGCACGGCTGTACGCCTTCGTCAACCATGTCGAGGGCGTCGAGCCCGGCGCGTACGCCTACGAACCCGAGACGCACACGCTGCGGCTGGTGGCGCCGGGCGCTCCGGGCTCGTTCCTCCAGCAGAACTACTTCCTGTCCAACTACAACCTCGAGCAGACCGGCGCGGTCCTCGTCCCCACCCTGCGCACGACGGCGGTGCTCGACGCCACCGGCGACCGGGGATACCGGCTGGTGAACGCGACCGTCGGGGCGATCGCGCAGACCTTCTACACCGCCTCGGCCGCGCTCGGGCTCGGCGCCGGCGTCGCCCTGGGCTTCGACAACATCTCCTACATCGAGCACCTGGGGCTCGAGGACACCGGGGAAGCGCCGCTGCTGATCATGCTGCTCGGCAACGAGCGACCCCACCCCGCCGACTTCCGCTCCGACATCGCCTGACCGGGAGCCGCCATGACACAGAGAACCAGTTGGCAGCCCGGCCGGCGCTTCCTCCTGCGGGTGGCCGGCCTGCCCGTCGAGACCGTCCGCGACCTGCGCTGCCCGGACAGCGTCCGCTGGGCCGACGACGTGCTGTGCGCCGAGGAGGAACTGCTGGAGCGGGGCCGGGAACTGAGCGACGTACTCCATGCGCTCGTACCGGCCGCCGAACGGGCCTTCCCGGATGACGAGGGCGGGCGACGACGGCACCTGCTCGCGTTGCGCCGGGACATCTTCAACAACCGGCTGCCCAAGGGGAGCGCGTCCGCACTCGGCCTGATCGAGGCGCTCGATGCGGCCGTGGCCGCGCGGACCCGGCAGTGGCTCGACGGCCGGCGCGCGCTGGACGACCTGCGCCACCGGGGAACCGCGCTGCTGGGCGGGGAACTCGCCCGCACGCGCACCGTGCTGCAGACCCTGCTGGACGAGGACCGGCTGCGCGACGGGCTCCTGCTGGCGTCGCCGACACTCGAGGCGCGCCTGGAGCCGTACATGCGCCTCGGCCCGGGGGTGCGTCCCGACAAGCGGCTGCGGAAGGTCGAGCGCTCGGTGCTGTCGTACTTGTACCGGACGGCGTGCAAGACCAGCCCGTTCAGCACGTTCACGGGCGTCGCCCTCGGCACGTTCGACGACGGCGACGACCCCTCCGTGCGCCTGCGCGCCGAGTGGCGGGGCCGGGTGCGGCTGAACGTCGTCGTGCTCGCCCGATTCGCCGAGCAGATCCTCGCCTCCCCCGCGCTCCGCGCCGACCTCCCGGTCCGGCTCGCCTCGGGCTGGGGCAGCGACGACCACCGCGTGCGCTACGTGCGCCGCTGGGTGACCACGGGCGACGACGACGCGGCGGTCACCTTCGACGCGGTCAAGGACCGGCTGTTCTTCCTGCGGCGCAGTGGGACGCTGGACCGGCTCATCGCGCTGCTGAGCGACCAGGACCTGCGCTACGGGGAGTTGGTGAGCTGGCTGTGCGCCGAGTACGGCGCGGACGCCCGGCTCGGTGAGACGTACGTGTCGGCGCTTCTGCAACTCGGCATGATCCGGGTCCCGTGCCTGGACACCGACGTGCACACGCCCGACCCGCTGCGCGCCTTCCAGGACGCCCTGCGGGCTCTGGAGCGGCCGTGGGCCGGCGAACTCGCCGGAGAGCTCGGCACCGCGGCCTCGCTGATCGACGCGTACCCGAACGCGAACACGGCGGGACGCGCGCACCTGCTGCGCCGGCTGCGGGTCTGTCTGGGCGACGCCCAGCGGCTGCTGGGCGCCCATGAGGTGTCCCTGCCGCAGACCCTGCTCTACGAGGACGCCGACGCGGGCGACGACGTCTCGTGCGGGCTGGGCGCGTGGACCGGCGCGGAGGGCGGGGCGCTGCGCTCCGTCGAGCGGATCCTGCCCGCGTTCGACCTCACGCTGCCGCAGCGGTTGACGTTCAAGGGCTTCTTCCTCGCCCGCTACGGCAAGGGCGGCCGGTGCGACGACCTGCTCGGTCTCGTCCACGACTTCCACGAGGACTTCTTCGACCAGTACCTCTCCTTCACGGCCAAGCGCGCCCCCTTCGACGCGAAGGGCGACTACGTGCCGGAGGAGAACTGGCTGGGTCTCGCGGAGATCAAGGCCCTGGACCGGGGCCGGCAGGCGTTCATCGGCCGGATGCGCGCGTTGTGGGCGGAGCACACCGGCGAGGCCGATGTCGTCCTCGAGGAGGGGCACCTCGACGAGGTCGCGGCCGAACTGGACGGACTCGACGCCCCGTTCACGCCGCAGAGCCACCACCTGCAGGTGACGTCCGAGGGCGGGGAGCCGCTGCTGGTGCTCAACCGCTCCTACGGCGGCCTGTCGTTCCCGTTCAGCCGCTTCACACACGTCTGGGACGGCGGCCCGGGCCCCGGTGTCTCGGACGCGCTGCGCGAGCAGGGCGTGCGTCTCACCCCGCCGGGAGCGGTCCTCGCGGAGCTCACCGGCGGCCCCGTGACCAGCAACCTCAACCTCCACGGACGCCTCACCGACTACCAGATCGTGTGTCCCGGTGAGGCGAGCAGTGTCCCCGAGGACCGCCGCATCCACCTGGACGATCTGCATCTGGAGCACGACGAGGCCCAGGACCGTCTGGTGCTGCGCTCCACGCGGCTCGGCTGCGAGGTCATCCCCGTGTACCTGGGCTACCTGGTGCCGCTCGCTCTGCCGGAGACCCCGCGCACTTTGCTGCTGCTGTCGCCGACGTCGATGGCGCCGCTGGACGTCTGGGCCGGGGTCCCGCACGGCCCGTCGCACCAGGGCGTCACCCGCCGCCCGCGCGTGCGGCACGGCAACCTCGTCCTCGCCCGGCGCGGCTGGTCCACCACCGCCGCGTCCCTCCCGGCCCGCCCCGCCGGTACCCCGGAGGACGAGGTCTTCCTGGCCTGGCGGCGCTGGCGCCGCGAACACGGCCTGCCCGCCCGGGTGTTCGCCACCGTCTCCAGCGGCCCCCGGGGCGGCGCGGGCGCCAAGCCGCAGTACGTCGACTTCGACAGCTTCCTGTCGCTGACCGCGTTCGAGGCGCTGGTCAAGTCGCCGGACGACCGGGTCGAGCTGCGCGAGATGCTGCCCGCCGAGAACGGTCTGCACGTCGTCTCCGAGCGCGGCAGCCATGTGGCCGAGCTCTCCGTCGAGACCTTCACCGCCACCCGACGCACCGAGGAGAACGCCCCGTGTCCGAGCTGAACCCCTCCCCCGGCGCGTGGCAGGCCATGCACATCTTCTACGCCGCCAACCCCCAGCCGCTGCTCGTGAAGTGCGTCGGTCCGCTGATCGCGGGGCTCAAGGACGACGGCCTGCTGGCCGGCCACTTCTTCATCAACTACTGGCTGGAGGGACCGCATGTGCGGCTCCGCCTGAAGCCGGCGAGCGAGGAGGCGACGCCCGAGGTGCGGCGCCGGGCCGAGGAGGCCGTCGACGCCTTCCTGCGCAGCCGGCCGGCGCTCTACGAGGTCGACTCCGGCTTCCTCAACGATTTCTACAACACGCTCTTCGAGATCGAGTTCCCCGAGGGCGACCGCGGCGACTTCATGGCGGAGGACGGCCGGATGCGGCTGCGTCCGAACAACTCCCGCTCCTACGAGCCGTACGAACCCGAGTACGGCAAGTACGGCGGTCCGGCGGGCGTCGCCCTGGCGGAGTGGCACTTCGCGCACTCCAGCGACCTCGTGATCGACGCCCTGGGAACCATGAACCTGCACCTGCGGACCGTGCTGCTGGGCACGTCGGCGCAGCTGATGATGGTCATGGCGGGCTGTTTCCTGCCCGACGACGACGAACTCGCCGGCTATCTGGAGAGCTACTACGAGTTCTGGCACCGTGCCTTCCCCGGCACCGGCTTCATCGGCTCGTCGGAGTACGACCGCAACTACGCCGAGATGGCGCCGCGCCTGGGCCGCCGCTTCGAGGAGATACGCCGGGCCGTCGCCGCGGACCGGCTGGACCGGTTGCCGGCCTTCCTGCGCGGCTGGGCGGCGCACTGTCTGGAGCTGCGGGAGAAGGCGGTCGCCCTGGCCGAGGCGGGCGAACTGGTCTTCCGCTCCTGGGACGGCACCCGTGACGAGCGGGTCACCGACCCGGCGGTCGCCCTCCCCCTGTTGCTGTCGCCGTACATGCACATGACCAACAACCGGTTGCATGTGACGATCCGCGACGAGGCGTACCTCTCGCACATCCTCGGGCGGGTCCTGCGCTCGGGCACCGCAAGCGCGACGGAGGCCGCCTCATGAGCCCGGAGCGGGCCGAGGTGTTCACCCACCGTCCCCGGCTGCGCCCGGACATCCTGCTCAGCCCGCCGCTGCTGCGCGGCCCGGCCACCGTGCACCTGATCAGGGACCCGGCGGACGGTTCCTCCTTCGAGGTCGGGCCGAAGGAGTACTTCCTCATCTCACGGCTGGACGGGGAGAGGAGCCTGGAGGAGATCGGCGGCGAGTACGCCTCCGCCTTCGGCCGGCGGCTGGGTGAGGCCAACTGGCGGCAGTTGCTGGGGCTGCTCGGCGCCAAACGCCTGCTCGCCGGCGCGCCACCGCGCGAGGTGCCGGCCGCGCCGCGCACACCGCCCCTCAGCGGCAACCTCTACCGGGGCAGCCTGCGTCTGGTCGCCGACGCGGACGCGACCACCGGGCGCCTGCACCGGTCGCTGCGCCCGCTGCTGCGCCCGCCGCTCCTGGTGCCCCTGCTGGTGCTCTGTCTGGCCATGGAGACCGTCCTGGCCGCAGCGCTCGGCACACTCGTGCGGGACACCTGGTGGCTCTTCCACCAACCGGTGGCGCTGCTCGGTGTGTTCACCCTGCTGTGGCTGAGCACCGGCGGCCACGAGCTGGCGCACGGGATCGCGGCCCGGCACCACGGCGGCACGGTGAGCGAGATCGGCCTGCGCTGGCGGCTGCCCGCCGCGATCATGTACTGCCGGGTGGACGACTACCGTTTCCTCGGCAGGCGCCGGCACCAGCTCGCGGTCGGCGCGGCCGGCGCTTTCGCGAACCTGCTGTTCCTGCTGCCCTTCGCCGTCTGGTGGGCGGCGCTGGCGCCGGGCGACCCCAACCGCCGGGTGCTGTCGGGACTGCTTCTGCTGGGCAGCGTTCAGGCACTGGTCAACCTTCTGCCACTGCCCCCGCTGGACGGATACACCATGCTCTCCCACGTGCTCGGTGTGTCCAACTACGCGCCCGAGAGCGGGCGCTACCTGCGACTACGGCTGCGCGACCGCAAGGCCGCGGCCGGCTACCCGCGCCGGGCGCGGGCTCTGTACATGGCATACGGGATCGGCTCGTCCGCTCTGGTCTGTCTGATCGCGGCCGCGGTGCTCACGGCCGTGTTTGTTCTGCTCGCCCCCTGACGGGCCTGTTTCGAGGAGCTGTTCATGACGGAGACGGAAACCGTGCCGGCGGACCCCGGCAACCGCGCGGCGGACGCCGCCATCGAGGTCGAGGGGGTGAGCAAGCGCTACGGCGGCCGCCAGGCACTGGACGGCGTGTCGCTGCGCGTCGCCCGGGGCGAGTTCTTCGGCCTGCTCGGACCCAACGGCGCGGGGAAGACCACCCTGGTGGAGATCATGGAGGGCCTGCGCGAGGCCGACTCCGGCACCGTCAGCGTGCTGGGCGGTTCCCCCTGGCCGCGCGATGTCGCGCTGCTTCCCCGGATCGGTGTCCAGACCCAGTCCTCGGCCTTCTTCGTCCGCCTGAAGGCACATGAGCACCTGGAGACCGTCGCCGCCCTGTACGGCGCGGACCGCGCGGCGGTCGAACGGACGCTGGAGGCCGTGGCACTGACGGAGCAGCGGGACACCCGCGTGGAGGACCTGTCCGGCGGCCAGCGCCAGCGGCTGGCCATCGCCTCCGCCCTCGTCCACGACCCCGAGCTGATCTTCCTGGACGAGCCCACCGCCGCGCTCGACCCGCAGGCCCGCCGCGACCTGTGGAACGTCCTGCGCGGGCTGAAGGAGGCGGGCCGGACCATCGTGTACACCACGCACCACCTGGACGAGGCGGAAGCCCTCTGCGACCGGGTGGCGATCCTGGTCGACGGCCGCCTCGCCGCGCTGGACTCCCCGCGCGGGCTGGTCGGCGCCGCGGGCGCGGCGACCTCGGTGCTGCTGCCGCCGGACCGGATGACCGTGGCGCAGGCGGAGGCGATCGAGGGCGTCGACCGCGCCGTGCTGAGCGGCGGCAGCCTCGTACTCGAGACGCGGGCGTCCGGAAGGGTGATGTCGGCACTCGACGCGCTCGGTGGCCTGGACGGCGTGCAGACGCGCTCGGCCACCCTCGAGGACGTCTACCTCCGGCTCACCTCCGCCGCCGGCGAAGGGAACGCCCCGCACACGCCGCACACCCAGAACACCCAGAACACCCAGAACAGCGAAGACACGGAGCACCAGGCATGAGCGCATACGGGGCACTGACGGCGGCCGGGTACCGGGCCCAGGTCCGGGACACCGCGGCACTCTTCTTCACCTTCGCCTTCCCGCTGGTCTTCCTGGTGGTCTTCGGACTGATCTTCAGCGGCCAGGAGGTGGAGGAGACCGGCCGGCCGTACATCTCGTACATCGCACCCGGCGTGATGTCGTGGGGCGTGGGCAACGCGGCGGTGTTCGGCATCGCGTTCACGCTGATGCAGTGGCGCCGCGACGACCTGCTGCGCCTGATCCGGATGACGCCCACGAGCCTGCCCACCGTGCTGGCCTCCCGCTACGTGCTGGCGCTCGCGATCGGCGTGGTGCAGGCCGTGGTGTTCGTCGCGGTGGCGCTGCTGCCGCTGTTCGGGCTGGAGCTGGACTCACGGTGGCCACTGGCACTGCCCGTGCTGCTGTTCGGCATCACCGCGTTCCTGTCGATCGGCGTGATCATCGGCTCCTACGCCGACACGCCCGAGGCGGTCGCCGCCATCGCGAACTTCCTGATGGTGCCGATGGCGTTCCTGTCCGGTTCGTTCCTGCCGCTGGACATGATGCCGTCCTGGCTGCAGACGCTCTCCCGGGTGCTGCCGCTGCGCTACTTCAACGACGCCGTCTCCGCGTCCCTGACCGGCAACGGCAGCCTCGGTGACGTGGCCGTCGGATGCGGCGCGCTCGCCGGCTTCACCGTCGTCTTCGCGGCCGTCGGCCTGAAGACCTTCCGCTGGAGCAACCGCACATGACGACCACCGCGGTACGGGAGGGCGTACCGCTTCAGGAGGCGGTACGCCGGCTGCGGTCGGCGCTGGCCGAACGGTGCGCCCCGGGTCCGGCCCCCCAGGTGGTGCCCCTGGGGGCCCGCGACGTGCGGGACGACCCGCACGCCGCGGTGCGGCCCGCGGCCCTGGTGCACCTCACCTCCCGCGAGGTGCTGGTCGGGCCCTGGGGCGGTGACGCGGACGCCCGGGCCTGCGGGACCTGTCTCGCGATGCGCTGGCAGCGGCTTCGGTCACGCACCGAGCGGGACGCCCTGGAGACGGGCACCCCGTGGAGCTTCGCCCCCCACTGGCCCGAACAGCCGGCGTTCGTCGCGGACGCCGTGCACGCCCTGTACGAGGCGGCCATCGGCTCCCCGGGACTCGTGCCGCCGGGGCGGACACCCGCCGACCGGGCGCTGACGCAGGTTTCCTGCCTGGATGTGGCGACCCTGACCGTGCGGACGTTCCCGCTGTACGCCGACCCGCTGTGCCCGCACTGCGGTCCCGGCGGCACGGACAGCCGCCAGGAGGGCGAACTCCCCCTGGCGAGCCGTCCGAAGCCTGCCGAGGACAGCTACCGGCTGCGGCCGGCGTCCTCCTACCCGCTCGCACCGGAGGGGCTCGCGAACCCGGTCACCGGCCTGCTGGGCGCCGGGACCTGGCTCAACGTCACCTCGCCGACCACGGCGCCGGTCGCGGGCAGCGTGTTCATGCGCGGCTACGCGGGTCTGACCGACGTGACCTGGAGCGGCCAGGCCAACGGCTTCGCCGCCAGCCGCGACCTGGCGTTCCTCGAGGGCCTGGAACGGTACGCCGGCACCCACAGGCGGCGCGGTGGCAAGCTGCTCAGCGCCTCGTACAACAGTCTGGGCGAGGACGCGCTCAACCCCGCCGACTGCGGCTTCTACGCTCCGGAGACCTACCGCGACGACCCGCTCGTCGACCCGTTCGACCCCGACCGGCCGATCCCCTGGGTGTGGGGCTACTCCCTGCGCGACCGGCGTCCCCTGCTGGTCCCGGCCCGCCTGGTGCACTACAGCGCGGGGGTCGCGGCGGACAACTTCGTCTTCGAGTGCTCCAACGGCTGCGCGATCGGCAGCTGTCTGGAGGAGGCGGTGCTCGGCGGGCTGCTCGAACTGATCGAGCGGGACGCCTTCCTGCTGGCCTGGTACGGCGGGACCCGGCTGACGGAGATCGACCTGGCCACGGTCGGCGACCCCACGGTCCGCGCCATGATCGACCGGGCCGCGCTCCAGGGGTACGACGTGCACGCCTTCGACAACCGGATCGACCTCGCCGTGCCGGTGGTGACCGGTCTCGCGGTGCGGCGGGACGGCGGACCGGGCCTGTACTCCTTCGGCGCCGGCGCCTCGCTGGACCCGGCGTCGGCGCTGGAGGGTGCCCTGTCGGAGGTGCTGACGTACATTCCGCATCTGCCGGGCCAGGTGCGCGAACGGCAGGGTGAACTGGAGGCGATGGCAGCCGACTTCACCAAGGTGCTGCACCTGAAGGACCACGCCCAGCTGTACGGCCTTCCCGGCATGGCGGCGCACGTGGCGCCGTACCACGAACCCAGGGCGGTGCGCCCGATGGCGGAGGTGTACGCGGCCTGGGAGACCACCGGGCGACCGCGTACCGGCGATATGGCGGACGACGTGGCCCTGTGCCGCGACGAGCTGGTGCGGGCCGGGCTCGATGTGATCGTCGTGGACCAGACCACCCCGGAGCAGCGGCGGATGGGGCTGCGCACGGTGTGCGTGCTGGCTCCCGGGCTGCTGCCGATCGACTTCGGCTGGTCGCGCCAGCGCGCGCTCGGGATGCCCCGGCTGCGGACGGCGGCCCGCCGCGGCGGGCTGCGCGACACGGACCTGGAGGGGTGGGAGATCCGCCGGGTTCCGCATCCGTTCCCCTGACCCGCCGGAAGGCGACGGCCGGGCCGCCGCCCGCCACTCCCGAGGGAGTGCGGGCGGCGACCCGGCCGTTTCGGCGTCCGGCCGGGCCGGACGCCGAGGTCTGCGGCCTGGGATCAGGCGCTGCAGGAGGTGGTGCTGGTGGTGGAGGAGCAGGTCGAGGTGGAGGAGCAGCTCGTGGAACCGGCGAGCACGACCTCGCTGGCGTCCGAGTAGTCCGAGATCTCGAAGGTCTCCGACTCCAGCTCCAGGATCTCGTCGGCGAGGGCGGCGAGGGTCGACTTGTCAGCCATGGTCACTCCTGAGGTGAGGACACCACCGGGCTCGTCCCGGGGCGTTCGGCTCCCTCATTGGATCGGTCTCCACTGACGCATCCGGCTGCCGTCCGCTGTCAGGGCGCTGTCGTCCGGTGACAGTGCCCTGACAGCGGACGGCAGCCCTCGTACCGGATCATGTCCGGGTGAGCACAGCGGCGAAGATTCCCTCGGGCAGGTACGCGTCCGTCCTGCGGCAACTGGACGCGGTCCAGCGTCCGCTCACCGTCTTCGCGATGGACCTCCACCAGAACCCGGAGCCGTCCGGCGAGGAAGCGCGTACCGCGGCCCGCCTCGCCGACGCCCTGGCCGCGGAGGGGTACGCGGTGACGCGGGGCGTCGGCGGCCACGGCGTGGTCGGCGTCCTCACCAACGGCGAGGGGCCGCGCCTCTGCTTGCGGGCCGAACTGGACGCCCTGCCGGTCCAGGAGCGGACCGGCCTGCCGTACGCCGCCCAGGGCCCCTTCATGCACGCCTGCGGCCATGACCTGCATGTGGCCGCGCTGCTCGGCACCGCGACACTGCTGGCCCGTGCGCTGCCGCACTGGCAGGGCACGGTGGTGGTGGTCGGTCAGCCGGCCGAGGAGACGCTGACCGGGGCGCGGGCCATGCTGGAGGACGGCCTGTACGCCCGCTTCGGCCGTCCCGACGCGGTGCTGGCCCAGCACACCGCGCCCCTCCTGAGCGGCATGGTGGCCCACGGCTACGGACAGCCCGTGCTCGCCGGCAGTGTCCAGCTGGACGTCACACTGCACGGCCGGGGCGGGCACGCGGGAGCGCCGCACCTGACGGTGGATCCGGTCCTGGCCGCGGCGGCGGTGGTCCTGCGCCTCCAGGGGATCGTGTCCCGGGAGAGCGCGCCCGCCGAACAGACCACCGTCACCGTCGGCCGGATCCACGCCGGCTCCCACAGCGGCGTCGTCCCGGACAGCGCCTCGCTCGGCATCACCGTGCGCGCGCTGTCCCCGGCGTCGCTGGACCGTGTCGTGACAGCCGTCGAGCGAGTCGTACGGGCCGAAGCGGCCGCGTCCGGCTGTCCCCGCGACCCGGAGATCACGGTCGTCTCGCGGTCCCCCGTCACACTCCCCGACGGGGAGGTGACCGCGGTGACGCGCGAGGCCCATCGCGAAGTGCTGGGCGCGGAGCGGGTCGTGCCGTGGGCGCCGTCGATGGCGACCGAGGACTTCGGTCTCTACGGCGACGCGGGCCTGGAGATCCACGGCTGCGCCGGGATCCCTCTGGGCTACTGGATGGTCGGGACGGTGGGCCCGCGCCAGTGGGCCGCCACGAGCGGCGCGAACGTCACGGAACGGCTCACGTCGCTGCCGTCGAACCATTCCCCCGAATTCGCGCCGCACCTGCCCCTCGCCCTGCCCTCGGCGACGAAGGCCCTGACCACGGCGGCGCTGGCGCACCTGAAGCCCGGCTCCGCGGACTCCCGGCCGCAGACGGAGAACTGATCCGGCGTCTCGTTCCGCCCGGCCGATGTCGCGCGGCCACGGGTCGGCGGTGCGGGGAGTCGGGCCGAGGAGCTTGCGGGCGGAGCGTGCGGCAGTGGTCGAGAACTCCGGTCCCGCACGGCGAGCCCGACGGCCCTCCGGGTGGGAAACCGCGCGCGTGGCAACCGCGCAGGACGCCCCTCGCATCAGCGGCGGGAAAATCCGTGTGCATGCTCTGCACGGCCAGGGGTAGACGCCGTGTCATCGACCCGCCGGTGCGCGGGTCAGGAGAGTCTGCCGAGGGAGGGACTGGAGCAATGACGGCGACCGCGATGTCAGGGGCCAAGACCGGCGTTGAGGAGACGGTCGGGGAGCTGCTGCCCGAGGTGGCGGACCCGGCCAAGGTTGCGCCGAAGGACGCGCGGTCGCTCTCGAAGCAGTTCTTCGAGCGGCTCGCCGTGCTGGAGGAGGGCACCCCCGAGTACCAGTACGCGCGCAACACACTGATCGAGATGAACACCTCACTCGTCCGCTACGCGGCCGGCCGTTTCCGCAGCCGCGGCGCGGACGAGATGGAGGACATCGTCCAGGTCGGCATCATCGGGCTGATCAAGGCGATCGACCGGTTCGAGCTGACGCGCGAGGTCGAGTTCACGTCCTTCGCCATCCCCTACATCGTCGGCGAGATCAAGCGGTTCTTCCGCGACACGTCCTGGGCCGTGCACGTGCCGCGCCGGCTGCAGGAGGCCCGGGTCGAACTGGCCCGGGCCACCGAGGAACTGCGCTCCCGCCTGGACCGTATGCCGACGGTCAAGGAGCTGGCCGAGTTGATGAACCTCTCCGAGGAGGAGGTCATCGAAGCCCGGATCGCCTCGAACGGATACAACTCTTCCTCGCTGGACGCCACGCTGAGCGGCACCGAGGAGGGCGAGGCGGTGCTGGCCGACTTCATCGGCACCGAGGACGCGGCAATGGAACTCGTGGAGGACTTCCACGCCCTCGCCCCGCTGATCGCCGACCTGGACGAGCGGTCCCGGCAGATCATCCACTGGCGGTTCGTCGAGGAACTCACCCAGGCCCAGATCGGCGAACGCCTCGGCTGCTCCCAGATGCACGTCTCCCGCCTGCTCTCGCGCACCATCAAGCGCCTGCGCGCAGGCATGCTGGCCACGAACTGACCGTCACCGGGGGCCGCGCCCGCGCGGCCCCCGTCCGGCTACAGGAACCGGCGTACGGGAAGGACCGCGGCCTCCCGCACGCGCTCCAGCATGGCGCGGCGTCTCCAGCGCGCCGGGTCCAAGGCGACGCTGCGTTCGAGGTCCGCGTCGAAGTCCCGGTCCAGGCCCGCGGTGAAGTCCTCGTCGAGGACGGCGAGCATGACCTCCTCGTCGTGGTCCATGGAGCGCCGGTTGAAGTTGGTGGAGCCGATCAGCGAGGCCACTCCGTCCACCGTGATGATCTTGGCGTGCAGCATGGTCGGCTGGTACTCGCAGATGGAGACGCCCGAGGCCATCAGCCGCTCGTAGTGATACCGGCCGGCGAGCTGGCACGCCCGCTGGTCGGTGTGCGGTCCGGGCAACAGGATCTCCACCGTCACACCCCGGCGCGCCGTCGCGCACAACAGGTCGACGAAGTAGGTGTCCGGGGCGAAATAGGCGGTGGCCAGACGGAAGCGTGACTCGGCGGAGGTGAGCATGACCCGGATCAGGGTCTGCATGTCCTGCCACCCGAAGCTGGCCGAGCCGCGCACGACCTGCACGACGGAGGTGCCGGGCTGCTCGTGCCCGGCGAAGCGGTCCCGGTCGTCGTAGAGCTCTTCGTGGCATTCGGCCCAGTTCTGTGCGAAGGCGGCGGCGACGCCGTCCACGGCCGGCCCCCGCAGTCTGACGTGCGTGTCCCGCCACTCGTCCGGGTTGCGGGCGTCGCCGCACCACTCCTGGGCGATGCCGACACCACCGGTGAACGCCGTGTGCTCGTCCACCACCAGCGCCTTGCGGTGACAGCGGTGGTTCTGCTTGAACGGCGACAGCCACAGGGGCTTGCGGAACCAGGCCACCTGCACACCGGCGGCATCCATCTCGTCCAGCAGGTCCCGCTCTATCTCCTTGGCGCCGAACCCGTCGAGCAGCAGCCGCACCCGCACCCCGGCCCGGGCACGTTCCGCGAGCGCGCCGGCGAAGTCACGGGCGATCCGGCCGCGCCAGTACACGAACGTCATCATGTCGATCGTGTGCTCGGCGGTCCGGATGGCGTCCAGCATCGCGGGGAAGATCTCGTCGCCGTTGCGCAGGGCGACAAGCTCGTTTCCCTCCGTCGCGGCCACCCCGATCAGCCGCTCCAGGCGACGGCGCAGCCGCAGGGCTCTTTCGGGAGCGGCACCGGGACGTTCTTCGGCGACCGTCATGCGCTCCTCCGGACCATGAGACCGGCACCCAGGAACCGGACCGGCACGGGCCCCACGGGGAGGTCCCCTGCGCCCGGTGACGACATCGCCGCCCATCCTCCCGGCTCCCTGTGCGGCGCCGAGACCAGCTGTGACATCGCCTTGCTCCCTCTCTCCGTCCTGCACGGCCAAGCGGGAAGCCTAAACCGCGCGACCCCGCACGTCCATCAGCGCCGAACGCCACGCGGACCCCCGGCGAGCGCACCGTCCCGGGCGCGGCCCCTCGCCGCGCCGAACCACCGCGACAACGCGCTGAGCAGGCCCTCCGGATCCTCACCGGCCCAGGCCACATGACCGTCCGGCCGCAGCAGCACGGCGGGCGCGTCCAGTTCCCCTCCGGGTCGGCGACGTGGCCGACCCGGTCCTCCCAGCCCCTCACCGAGAGCCTGCCGGTCCGCTCGAGGAGGAGCCCGCGACCGCCGCGCATCAGCTCGTACAGGCGCCCCCGCTTCAGCTTCATGTCCCGCAACCGCCGCCCCAGCAGCTCATGCCCCGCCCCGAAGTCGTAGCGGACCGCGATCGCAGTGATCTTCTCGATCAGGTAGCGGTTGACGTGCTCCAGGTCCATCAGTTCCGACACCAGCCGGCGCACCGCCCGCGCACCCGGCTCGGTGGACAGCAGTTCCCTCTGCGCGGAGGTGTTGTCGAGCACATCGGCGGCCACCGGGTGACGTTCGCTGTGGTAGCTGTCCAGCAGCCCCTCCGGCGCCCAGCCGAGGTTGAGCGCGTCCTGGATGCCCAGGTTGAGTCCCTGCCCGCCCATCGGCGGGTGGATGTGCGCCGCGTCACCGGCCGGCAGCACCCGGCCGGCCCGGTAGCGCTCGGCCAGCCGGGTCCCGTCGCCGGAACGGGAGAGCCAGCGCGGTGAGCGCACGCCCAGGCCGGTGTCCGCCAACACCCGCAGCTGCCGCACGATCTCCTCAAGGGTCGGCGGGACCGAGCAGTCCTCGGCCACCCCGTCGGCGGGTACGACCACGCGGTACATCCCGGAACCGAGGGGCATCGCGCCGAAGCGCAGCTGTGTCTTGCGGACTTCGGCCACCACGGCGGCGATCGTCTCCGGCGGCGCGGTCAGCTCGACCTCACCCAGCAGGGTGTCGGCCCGGCCCGGCTCGCCGGGAAAGCCGACGCCGAGGAGTTTGCGCACCGTCCTCGATGCTGCGCGCGTGCAGCCCGAGCGCGCGGACCACTCTGGCCGGCACCCTCTCCTTCTCCAGCACGACCACGTGCACGCCGTGCACCGCAACTCGCCTGCGAGCATCATGCCGGTCGGCCCACCGCCTGCGATGATCACGTCGATCACGAGATTCCCCCCGTGCGCGAAACTCCCCTTCGCCCGGACCCACAGGTCCTGGCTTCGGCCGGAGATTCCGCAGTGCGACCCGGGCCGTGCTGCAAGACCCCCCGTGGGCCATACGTTGACAGAGGCAGGGAGCGAATCTCTCCCTGCCTTTCTTGTTGTCCGCCGGCCGGTCAGCCCTTTTCTCGGCAACAGAACCGTTGGCCGCGTGAGTTGCGGGCCGTCTCCCCTCGGGGCGGATGCCGGTCGGGTGACGTCGAACTGCCCCGGCCGGGGGATGCGTCGGCGTGTCGCTGGGACAGACGGGTGGAGCCGTGACACGGCTGGGCGGCCCGGATGGTGCGCCGCAGGGGACTGACCGACGGTGGTTCGTGTCGAGACCGGGTCCACTCCAGTTGATGCCGTATCCACTGCCCGGTCACGGCGGAAGGACACCGATATGCGTTCTGCCCGCATTCTTCTCGCCACGGCGGCAACCTCCGCCGCGCTCGCCTTCGCCACGCCCGGTGCCGCGTTCGCCGCACCGGCCGAGGACTACGGAGGCCGCGACGACTCCTCGTACAGCAAGGAGCACGACAGCGACTCCGGCGGCGGCCACGACAAGGACTCCGACGAGTACGACAAGTCATACAGCAAGGACTACGACAAGGACAGCAACCACGACGGACCGCGTGGCGGAATGCACACCGGCGGCGGCGCGCTCGCCGCGGTGCAGGGTGGCGAGGACTGGGACTCGAGCCACGGCGACAGCAAGTACGAGGAGTCCTACAAGGACCAGGGTGGCAAGGAGGGCGGGCACGGCAAGGAAAGCTGGGGCGGCGGTGACGACCACGACAAGCCGCGCGGCGGTATGCACACCGGCGGCGGCGCCCTCGCCTCGCCCGGCGTCACCGCTGGTGGGCTGGCCATTCTCGGCGTAGGCGCCACCGGCATGTACGCGCTGCGCCGCAAGAAGGCCAACAGCCCGGCGTCCTGACCTCTCTTTCGCTCTCCAAGGCTGCGGCCGCCGCCGGCGCACACCGTGCCGGCGGCCCGCGCTCCCGAGCTCACCAGCCCGTGCCGCCGTGCCGAACGAGGTGATGTCCGATGGCAGCAGATCCCCCTTCCACCCCTCCCGCCGAGCGGGCGCCGGATGGGCAGTACCCCGGCCGCGGCGGACGGCTCACCCTGTGGGGTGTCGCGATCGTCATCATCGCCGTGAGTGTCTTCGGCGACCACCAGCAGCCGGACGGGGCCCCGCAGAACTCCCGCTCCGTGGGCTCGGCCCCCGCCCCCGCGGCCACACAGCAGGGAGCGCGGCCGTTGCCCCGCTCCACGCCGATCCGGCTGATCATCCCGAGCATCTCCGTGGACGCCCCCTTCACCCCTCTCTCCGTAGGGTCCTCGGGACAGCTCGAACCTCCGCCGGCGGCCGACACCAATCTCGTCGGCTGGTACGCCGGGGGCGTGTCGCCCGGCGAGCAGGGCACCTCGATCATCGCCGGGCATGTCGACACGGCCACCTCGGCGGCCGTCTTCGCCGGTCTCTACGAACTCCGGCCCGGCGACCGCTTCTCCGTCGACCGGGCCGACGGGCGCAAGGCGGAGTTCGTCGTGGACGACACGGAGACCTTCCCGAAGGACGACTTCCCCGACAAACGCGTGTACGCCGACACGGAACGCCCCGAGGTCCGGCTCATCACCTGCGCCGGGGACTACGACCACTCGGTGAAGGACTACACCGAGAACCTGGTGGTCTTCGCCCACCTCGTGTGACGGGCCGTCGGGCGGTGGCGGTGGGGCCGCGCATTCCGCGAGCCACCCGGGACGGCGGCCGGCCGGGGGACGGCTCCTCGCGCGTGGCCGCGGAGCCGCGATGCCCCGGCGCCGGGGACGCCGATTGAGGGATTGACGGTCGCGGGGCAGGGGCAGGGTGCCCAGCAGAGCGTGACATGAGCACGCCCAGCTCCTTTCCCCCACAGGAGGCCGACCTTGCACACACGCACGTTCGTCCCCATCCTCGCCGCGACCCTCGCGGCCACCCTGGCCGCCGCGGGCCAGGCGCACGCCGCGCCCACGGACACCGATGCGCCGGCCCTCGCGGCCCGCGTCGTCACCTACGACGCCGGCGCGTCCGCGGAGTTCCGCGCCGCCGTCGACCGAGGCGCGGCCATCTGGAACGAGAGCGTGGACAACGTCGAGCTGCGCCCGGCCGCAGCCGGACAACGCGCCAACATCCGGGTCCTGGCCGACAACGGCTGGCCCCGGGCCCTGACCACCTCACTGGGCAACGGAACCGTCTACATCGGCCGGCAGGCCGTCAACCAGGGTTACGACACGGTGCGGATATCGGCGCACGAGCTGGGGCACATCCTGGGGCTGCCGGACCGCAAGCCCGGCCCGTGCAGCAGCCTCATGTCGGGTTCCAGTGCGGGCGTTTCGTGCACGAACCCCTACCCCGACGCGGGCGAGAAGGCGGAGGTCGAGGACAACTTCGGACGTGCGCCCGCCCGTCCGGCAGAGGTCCGCGGCCGGCTGGTGGTCGACTGACACCACGAGGCGCGGGGGCGGCCCGGCCGCCCCCGCGCTCCTCGGCGTCGCCCGGCGCGATGCCGCCCGCCGGGCGACGCCGGGCGCCTTCGATGTCCGCTCCGACGGTGCCGTGCATCAGTTCGCGCGGCGGGCCGAGGCGCCGGGGCGGGTGTAGGCCTGCCGTGGGGTGAGCGTGCCGTGGCCGCCGCCGCAGACGATCACGGCCTCGACGTGTTCGCCGCAGTCACGGTGCCGGACCTCCAGGGGCGGGCCGCCCGGGTCCGCTGTGTAGTGGTCACCCCACTGCTTGAGGGCGATCATCACGGGCCACAGGTCCCATCCCTTACGGGTGAGCCGGTACTCGTGCCGGGTCCGGCTGCCGGGCTCGCGGTAGGGGACCGTCTCCAGGACCCCGCTGCCGACCAGCTTGCGCAGCCGGTCCGCGAGGACCGCCTCGGACAGCCCCACGTGGCGGCGGAAGTCGTCGAAGCGGCGCACGCCGTTCATGGCGTCCCGGAGCACCAACAGCGACCACTTCTCGCCGACGATGTCGAGTGCGCGCTGCACCGTGCAGTTCTCGGTACTGGTCTCCAGCCAGGTCATGCGCCCATCGTAGGCTGGCTTCGACATTGACAGCCAGAGGTACGGCTGGCTAACTTCGAATTTCAGAGTCAGTCCCGGATCCAGAGTCAGTACGCCCGGAAGGAACGCCCCATGGTCAGGTCTCGCACGTTCGAATGGGAGGACCCCCAGGTGTCCGCGGCCGCGGTCGGCCGGGCGAGCGGCCTGGAGTTCCTCCAGGACGTGCTGGCCGGGCGTCTGCCCGGACCGCCCATCGCCGCGACGCTCAACATCGCGCTGGAGGAGGTCGAGGCGGGCCGCGCGGTCTTCGTGATGGAACCCGGCGAGGAGCACTACAACCCCATCGGAAGCGTCCACGGCGGCGTCTACGCCACCCTGCTCGACTCCGCGGCGGGCTGCGCCGTGCAGTCGGTGCTGCCGGCCGGCATGGGCTACACCTCGCTCGACCTGAATCTGAAGTTCCTGCGTCCGATGTCGGTCGACACCGGCAAGGTCCGCGCCGTCGGCACCGTTCTCAGCCAGGGCCGCCGCACCGCCCTCGCACAAGCCCAACTGTTCGACGCCACAGACCGGCTCCTCGCCCACGCCACGAGCAGCTGCATGCTCATCCCTGTGCCTGCCCGCTGATTTGTTCGCGCCGGCCGGTGCCCGGGGCGGCCGGACGGCCCCGCGCCGGTGACCTCCGGTACTGATCTAGGGTGAAGTCATGATCAGCGGTAACGGGGAACGGCGCACGCGGACAGACACGCGGATAGAACGGCACACGGTCGACGACGCCGTGACGGCGGCGGCGAGTGAGGACTTCACCAACCGGATCGGCCGGACGGTGCACTCCATGCCGAAGGCCGGACCTGTCACCGGCAGCGACTGGTGGACGGTCGGCGAGGCGTTCCTCGACCGCCTCGGTGCGCTGTCCGTGCAGATCGCCGACCTGAACGTCCCGGAGGCCAAGGCGATCCTGCTCGACGCCGCCGAGGCTGCCGCCGGCAAGGTGGCGTTCACCGCCTACTACCCGGCCGCCCCCTTCGAGGTCTTCCTTCACTACGTCAACTTCGGCATGACCTACGACCGTAGGGACCCGGACGGTGAAGCGGAGTCCATCACCCCCGCCCGATGGATCGATGCCCTCTGCTTGGCAGTTCTCGCCGGGCGGGCCGAATGGCACGGGGAGGCGTTCCACTTCGCCCGCCGGAGGTGCCGGCCCGAGTGGACAGGACGCCCCGTGGGCGAACTGATCTCCGGTCTGATGGCCTATGTCTTCGGAGACCTCGACGACGACGACCAGAACTTCCCCCCGTCCCGGGCGGAGAAGCTCGCGTCGCTGGACGCCGCGCTCGGCCGGGCGCGCTCCGGCGACTCCGGCGACTCCGGCGACTCCGGCGACAGCCTCGACACCACCGCGCTGGCCGCCCTGCGCGCCCTGGCGGCCGACGACCGGGAGACCTTCACTGGCGCACTCACCACTCTGCTGACCCACCACAGCAGCGCGCACGGTCCCGGGGCCGCACCCCGTTCGCTGCTGCCGCTCGTTCCTCTGGCCCTGGCCGCGCTCGCCTACCGCCGGGAGGGCTGGCAGCCGCCGGTCGAATCCGGCTACCTGCCGCGGGCTCTGGTGACCGGGTTCGAGACGCCCGGACCGCGGGTCGCGGCGTACGGACGTGAGCGGCGCCCGGACGCGGTCGCGCAGCTCGGCGCCGGTCCCCTCGTCGTCGAGCGCCCCGAGAACCCGCGCCCGCTGCACCCGGAGAGCGAAGCCGTCTTCGAGCGGGGCACCCGTGCCCTCCTCGCCCGCGACGACGACCGGCCGGCGCCCGCCGCGGACGTGCTGGACGCCATGCGGGACCAGGAACTGTTGTTCAAGTTCCGCGCCACCCTCGGTGCCGACGTCAGCGACCAGCAGCTCGAGAACCTCGAACTGGCCTCCCGGTTCGCGGCGGCCGGCGCCTCCTCGATCGGGGCGGGCCAGTGGCTCACCGGCACGTACTTCGCTCTGATCACCGGCAGGCGCGAGCACCTGGCCCCTCTGGCCCTCGTCGACCCCCGAGTCCTCGCGGACGGGTCGGCCTACGAGTCGTACTACCAGGCGGTGCACGCCTACCTGCGCGACGACGATCCCGAACCCGCCATGGACCGCGCGCTGGCAGACCTGGACAAGGTGGCCAGGTGGGGCTTTCAGCTCCCGCCCGCCGTGCTGCTCTCGCAGCTCGTCGAGGGTGACGAGGAGAGCTTCAACCTGGCCCTCGCCGACGCTCTGGAGGCCCATCGCGACCACTTCGCCGTAGCCGACCGCGGGGACGATGCCGACGCGGCGATCGACCTGGGCGTCCTGGCGCTCGCCTGCCACGCCCGCCGCAGGGGCCTGCGGATCCGCGTCAGCTCCCCGTACCTGCCGCCCGCACTGCTGCGGGCGGCCGAGCCCCGGTAGCCGGCCGGTTCGGCGGGCACGGCCTCCTGGCCGAAGCCGCGCGGCGCCGCCGGTTCAGGAGGGATGTGTCAGGAGGCCGGGGCGTCGTGGGTGACCGTGACGACGATCTTGCCCACCTGCCCGTTGGCCTCCATGTAGCGGTGGGCTTCGGCGATGTCGGCGAGGTCGAAGGTGCGGTCCACGACCGGATCGAACGACCCTGACACCAGGCCCGCGTTGACGAACGCCACCGCGCGGCGCAGCCGCTCCGGGTCCGAGGTGATCTCGAGGAGGGTGTACGTCCTGGTGGTCAGCGCCGGGTAGGAGCGCGCGTGGGGCAGCGGGGTGGGGCGGGGGTCGAGAGCGCCGTAGACGACCAGGCTGCCGCCGGGAGCGATGCCTTGGGCGACGGGCTCGACACCGGGGCCCGCGATCGGGTCGAAGGCCAGGCGTACGCCCTCGCCGCCGGTGATCTCCTTGACGCGGGCGGGGAGGTCTTCCTCGTCGGTGACCACGACATGGGCCGCGCCGGCGTCCAGCAGACGCTGCTTCTTGCCGGTGCCGCGCGTGGTGGCGATCGGGACCGCGCCGAGATGGCGGGCGATCCGGATGGCGGCCAGACCGACGCTGCTGGACGCCGCGGTGATCAGGACGTGGTCGCCGGGACGCACCTGGCCGGACTCGGCGAGAGCGCCGTAGGCGGTGATGTAGGCCATCCACACCGCCGCGGCCTGCACCGGGCCGACGGCGGCCGGGCGGTGGACGACCGCGGCGGCGGGGACGATCACGTGGTCGCCGTAGGTGCCGTACTCGCTCTGCCGGAACGCGGGCACGACAGCGACGAGGTCACCCTCGCTGAAGCCGTCCACTCCCCCGCCGACCGCCTCGATCACGCCCGCGGCCTCGTAGCCCAGGGTGGAAGGGAATCGCGGGGTGTCGAAGTAGGTGCCCTCGCGGTACATGATCTCGGCCCGGTTCAGGCCGATCGCGTCGACGCGGATCCGGACCTCGCCGGCTTCCGGAGCGCCCACCTCCACGTCGCGCAAGGTCAGGACGTCGGGGCCGCCCAGCCGGTCGAACTGCACAAGCCTTGTCATGGTGGATCCGCTCCAGGAGCAGGTATCGCCGAGACGCACCGCGTCAGCACGGTGCCTGCGCCTGTCCTGACCCGAATTTCGATGGGCGTCAAACTTTGAGCTCATCGAAGTATGTGCCTGCCGTCCGCCGCCGGCAGGCCCGGACGCCGGAAGCGCCCTCAGGCCGCCCCCGCCTCCCCCTCCGCCACGGACGCGGCCACCACGGACGACAGCAGGCCGGGAAAACGCCCTTCCATCTCGTCCGCGCGCAGCGTGTTCATCTTCGTCGTGCCGACGTAGTACTGCCGGATCACACCGGCCTCCCGCAGCACGTTGAAGTGATGCGTCAAGGTAGACGCCGAGACGGGCGCCTCGAAGGTCCCGCAGCTCATGTCGCCGTCCGACCGGGCCAGCTGGGACACCAGCATCCGGCGCACCGGATCGCCGAGCGCCTCAAGAACCTGCTGCAGCGCGACTTCGGACGCGTCGGGGTGCGCCACGGTCCGGGCGGCGGCACGGGGGCGGGTCACGGCGACTCCTTGAGGTGACTCGGCACGGTGGTGCCATCGTACGACCACCGTCGAAGCTCCCGGAGACCGCGCGAGCGTGGTGTCTCATATCGTGGGATCGGTTTTCCGGAAAATAAGACACCTGAGAGCGTTGAGGTGCCTGCACGGCTCGCACCGTCTTCGGCGAGGGGGACGAGCGCGCGGCCGCGGGCCCCGGCGACCGAACTGCACCTCGCGTGAAAGACCGAGCAATGCCCGCACCAGCAACCGGCTCAGCCCGGACACCCGTCAACCCGAGGTCCCGCGTCCTCGTCGCCAGCCTCATGGGCACGACGATCGAGTTCTACGACTTCTACATCTACGCGACCGCCGCCGTGCTGGTCTTCCCCTCGCTCTTCTTCCCGAGCAGCGATCCCACCACGGCGCTGTTGTCGTCCTTCGCGGTCTTCGGCGCCGCGATGGTCGCGCGCCCGATCGGGGCCGTCTTCTTCGGGCACCTCGGCGATCGTCTCGGCCGTAAGCGGACCCTGGTGATCTCGCTGCTGACCATGGGCATCGCCACGTTCCTCATCGGCGTCCTGCCGACCTACGCGCAGGCCGGCTGGATCGCCACCGCACTGCTCGTGCTGATGCGGCTCGCCCAGGGCTTCGCACTCGGCGGCGAGTGGAGCGGTGCCGCGCTGGTCGCGACCGAGAACGCGCCCCGCGGCAAGCGCGCCCTGTACGGCACCTTCCCGCAGCTGGGCGCCCCGCTGGGGTTCATCATCGGCAACGGACTGTTCCTGATCATCGGGGCGCTGCTGCCGTCCGCGGCGGGCGCCGACCCGACGCAGCCCTCCGACGCCTTCGTCGACTGGGGCTGGCGCATCCCGTTCCTGTTCTCGGCCGTCATGGTCGTGATCGGCCTGTGGGTACGCTCGCGGCTCGTCGAGTCGGCGGTCTTCTCCAGGACGCGCGAGGCCGGGAAGGTACGGAAGCTGCCGCTTGCCACCGTGGTCCGCAGCCACTGGAAGCAGCTGATTCTCGGCACGTTCATCATGCTGGCGACGTACGTGCTCTTCTACCTGATGACCACCTTCTCGCTGAGCTACGGCCGCACCGCGAAGGACGCCGCCGTGCCCGGCCTGGGCTACAGCTACACCACGTTCGTCCTGATGATGATCTTCGGTGTGTTGTTCTTCGCCGTGTTCACGCTCGTGTCCGGACCGCTGGCCGACAGGTACGGACGGCGTACCACGCTGATCTGGGTCACCGCCGCGATCGTGGTCTTCGGGCTGGTCTGGGTGCCGCTGATCGACCTGGGCACGCTCGGCGTGGTGCTGTGGCTCGTGCTCGGTTTCACACTGATGGGCATGACGTTCGGCCCGATGGGCGCGCTCCTGCCCGAACTCTTCCCCACCAGCGTGCGCTACACCGGGTCCGGCATCTCGTACAACGTCAGCTCGATCCTCGGGGCGGCCGTCGCGCCGTTCATCGCGGTGGCCCTGTGGGAGACAGGTGACGGCTCGCCGTGGCTGGTCGGCGTCTACCTCTCCGCGATGGCGGTGCTGACGCTGACCGCGCTCCTGCTCGGCAAGGAGACCAAGGACATGTCCCTGGACGAGGGTGAGACCGCCCCCGCCGGACACGGCGCGCGTGCCCTGACGTCGGCCGCTCCCTGATCAGCCGGCTTCCGCCTCGCCCCGCGACCTCATCACCAGCTTGTTCAGCCCCCACAGCACGACGCCGAGGGCCAGCAGCACACCCGCCCGGATGTAGACGTCCGCGGAGCGGTCCGACAGAGGGCTGGCCAGGATCAGGCAGGTGATCGCGCCCAGCACCGGCAGCGCCGTCGGTGTGCGGAAGTGCTGGTGCTCGACGCGGTCGCGGCGCAGGACCAGGACGGCGATGTTGACGACGGCGAAGACGCACAGCAGCAGGAAGGCCGTGGTGTCGCCGAGGCCCGCGATCTCCCCGGTGGAGACCAGGCCGATGGCGAGCAGCGACACGAAGACGATGCCGACGACCGGGGTGCGGCGCTGCGGGAGGACACGGCCGAGGGCGCGCGGCAGGATGCGCTCGTTGGCCATGCCGTAGCAGAGCCGCGAGGCCATCATGATGTTGATCAGAGCCGAGTTGGTGACCGCGAACAGGGCGATCAGCGCGAAGAGTTTCGGCGGGAAGTCCAGACCGCCGGCCTTGACGACCTCCAGCAGCGGACCGCTGGAGCCCTCCAGCACGCGGTGGTCGACGAGCAGCGAGGAGACCAGGGCGACCAGGACGTAGATGGTCCCGGTGACGGCGACGCCGATGAAGATGGCCCGCGGGAAGGCGCGCACCGGATCCTTGGTCTCCTCGGCCATGTTGACGGAGTCCTCGAAGCCGACGAAGGCGAAGAAGCCGAGGGCGGTCGCGCCCAGCACGCTGGTGATCAGCGCGTACCCGCTGCCTTCCGCCTGGAACTCGCCGAGCCGGGACGGCTCGCCGTCGCCGCTCAGCACCGCCCACGCGCCGATCGCCAGGATGATGAGCAGGCCGGTCAGTTCCACCAGGGTGAGGACCATGTTGGTCTTCACCGACTCGGACACCCCGCGAAGCGCCAGAGCCGCGAGGGCGAGGATGAAGAGGATCGCGATGAGCGTGGGCGGGAAGAAGTCGGTGAACTCGGCGAAGTAGTCACCGCTGAAGGCACGTGCCGCCGCGCTCGCCGAGGAGAGGCCCGAGCACATGACCATGAAGGCGACGATGAAGGTCAGGAACGGCACCTTGAACGCCTTTTGGGTGTACAGCGCGGCCCCGGCCGCCTTCGGATACTTCCCGACGAGTTCGACGTACGAGGCCGCCGTCAGCAGCGCCACGACGAACCCGATGACGAAGGGCAGCCACAGGGCCCCACCGACCTTGCCGGCGACCTTTCCGGTGGTGGCGTAGATGCCGGTGCCGAGAATGTCGCCGATCACGAACAGCAGCAGCAGTTTGGGCCCGATGGCACGCCGTAGCGGAGTACCGTCCCCGCCCTCCGGTGAGGCGACTGGGTCACTTACCGATGCGGACACGCGGACTCCCCCTGAAGGTTCGGTTACGGAACAACGTCTCCTCTGCCCGGCATCCCTCAAAGGCATGCGAAGGAGGCGCCGTCAGGGTGATCCGTGGGTGGTGCCGGCTCCGTGACGTCCGCCGGACGTCAGTCCACGCTCTTGCGGGCGAGCGCGTTGTTCCCGATGGAGTTGTGCACGCTGAAGCTCACCGCGTCCGAGCGGTAGCGGTCGTCGGACCACTCCACCGGCCGCCCCTCGTGCGTCGTCGTCACCCGCCGCACCCGCAGCAGCGGGCTGGTACGGCGGATGCCGAGCAGCTCGGCGTCCTGCGCACCGGCGGCGACGGCGTCGATGACGTGCTCGCCGTAGGCGAAGACCAGGCCCGTGTCCTCGAAGAGCCGCTGGGTGACGGACGGGCAGTCGGGCTCGATCGACTCCACGGCGGGCGAGATCCAGTCGGCGTACACGGTCCGCTCCAGCAGTACCGGTTCGCCGTCCAGCCCGCGCACCCGCAGGACCTGCAACACTTCTGTTCCCGCGGGGAGTTGAAGACGTACCGCGTCCTCCGTGGTCGCCGGCCGGTACTCCTGCTCGACCACGCGCCCCGTCGCCTCCCGGCCCATCGCCCGCGCCCACTGGGCGAAGCTGCGCAGCTCGGCGAAGCTCTGGCTGCGGCGGCTGGCGAGCACCACCCGGCGCGCGCCCTGACGGGACCCGATGAGGCCCTCGGCGGTGAGGCTCGCGACGGCCTGACGGACGGTGCCGCGCGAGACGGCGTACTGCGCGGCGAGTTCCGTCTCGGAGGGCAGCCGGCCGCCGACCGCGTACTCCTCGCGGTCGATCGCACGCCGCAGCGCCTCGGCGATCTCCTCGTGTCGCGCCCTCATGCCGTCCCTCTGTGGTGGTGAGTGTGCACAGCTTGTGCAGCGTACGCAGCCTAATCGATGTCCTGCGTGATCCGTGACTGCTGGGATTGTGCAGGCAACTGGGGGCTGCGGTTCGGTTCACGTTCACTCTCAGGTCATTCACGACGGGCGTACTGAGGCCGACTTGTTCAGACAAGTTGTCGCCGCAGCTCGTCCTGCGGCACCTCACCCCGCAGCACCCACCCTTGTGCGCACCCCTGGAGAGACCGTGTCCGTGTCCCTGCCGCGATCAGCCGTTCTCGGCGGCTCCCTCACCGTCGTCGCCGTGCTCGCCCTGAGCGCCTGCGGCGCCGCTCCCGACAACGCCTCCACCACCGCGGACGGCAAGTCCGCCGCCACCGCCACCTCCGCCGCCGACTTCGGCGGTATGGACAAGCTGGTCGAAGCCGCGAAGAAGGAGGGCACGCTGCACGCCATCGCGTTGCCCCGCGACTGGGCCAACTACGGCGCCCTCATCGACGGCTTCCAGAAGAAGTACGGCATCAAGATCGAGGTCGAGAACCCCGACGGCTCCAGCCAGGACGAGATCAACGCCGTCACCTCCCGCAAAGGCCAGGACCGCGCGCCCGACGTCCTCGACCTCGGCTCCTCCTTCGCCATCAGCGCCGCCCAGCAGGGGCTGCTCGCACCGTACAAGGTGCAGGCGTTCGACGACATCCCCGAGGCGCAGCGAGACGCGCAGGCCCGCTGGTACAACGACTACGGCGGCTACATCTCCATCGGATGCGACGCGGGGCGCGTCAAGGAGTGCCCGACCACCTTCAAGGACCTGCTCGAGCCGCAGTACAAGGGCCAGGTCGCGCTCAACGGCAACCCCACCAAGTCCGGTTCGGCCTTCGGCGGGGTCTACGCCGCGGCCCTGGCCAGCGGCGGCTCGTTCGACGACATCCAGCCCGGCCTGGACTTCTTCGCCGAGCTGAAGAAGAACGGCAACTACACCCCCGTCGAGTCCACCCCGGCCACGGTCGAGAAGGGCGAGACGCCGATCAGCATCGACTGGGACTACCTCAACGCCGGCTACGCCGAGGAGTTCACGTCCAAGGGCGTCGACTGGAAGGTCGTGGTCCCGAGCGACGGGCAGTTCTCCCAGTACTACTCGCAGGCCGTCAACAAGGACGCCCCGCATCCGGCCGCCGCGCGGCTGTGGCAGGAGTACCTCTACAGCGCCGAGGGCCAGAACCTGTGGCTCAAGGGGTACGCCCGTCCCGCGCTGATGCCCGCCATGGAGAAGGCCGGCACCCTCGACAAGGCCGCCGCCGCCAAGCTGCCCGAGGTCACCGGCACGCCTGCCTTCCCGACCGAGGAGCAGCAGAACAAGGCCAAGACCGTGCTCGCCGAGGGCTGGGCCAAGGCCGTCTCCGGATGACCGCCACCCTCACGCGGGCGGACGTGGCGCCCGTCGCTTCCCCGAAGCGGCGGCGCCGCGCCCCCGGATGGCTCGCCGTCCTCCCGCTCCTCGTCTTCACCGCGATCGCGTTCGGACTGCCCGCCGTCGCCATGCTGAACGGCGCCTTCACCGTGAAGGACGCGACGACCGGGGCGACCTCCTACACCACCGGCAACCTGTCCGCGTCCCTCCAGGGCGCGTACCTCACGGCACTTCTCGGCAGCGTCAAGCTGTCGGCCGTCTCCGCCGCCCTCGGGGCCCTGCTGGGACTGCCGCTCGCCCAGGCCGTCGTGACCTCCCGGTTCCCCGCGCTGCGCGAGGCCGTACTCACCGCGTCCGGGGTACTCGCCAACTTCGGCGGCGTCCCGCTGGCCTTCGCGTTCGTCGCCACGCTCGGCAACGCCGGTGTGCTGACCCGGCACCTCGGCCTGGGCGGCACCGGCTGGGACCTGTACAGCTTCTGGGGACTCGTCCTGGTCTACCTGTACTTCCTGGTCCCGCTGATGGTCCTCACCATCACCCCGGCCCTGGACGGCCTGCGTTCCCAGTGGCGCGAGGCCGCCCACAACAACGGCGCCACCACCGTGCAGTACTGGCGGTACGTGGCCCTGCCCGTGCTGCTGCCCTCGCTGCTCGGCGGCCTGGTGCTGCTGTTCGGCAGTGCGTTCGCCGCGTACGCCACCGCCGCGGCCATGGTGGGCAGTTCCGTTCCCCTGGTCACCCTGCAGATCGCCGACGCCATCTCCGGCAACGTGCTGGTCGGCCAGGAGAACGTGGCTCTCGCCCTCAGCCTCGACATGGTCCTCGTCGCGGGCCTCGTCATGGCCGTGTATCTGCCCCTGCAACGCCGGAGTGCCCGATGGCTCGCCTGAACCCGGTGGCCCGCCCGCGCCCCCGTACCCGCCCGGCCCCGTGGCGGTGGGCCGTGCTCGCAGTCGCCGGTCTGTACTTCCTGGTCCCGATGGCCGCGTCCGTCGTCTTCACCCTCGACGTGCCGGGGCAGGGCGTCACCTTCGAGGCGTACACGCGGATCTTCTCCACCGCCGGATTCGTCTCCAGCCTGCTGCTCTCGCTGGGCCTGGCCGCCGCCACCATCGCCATCGTGCTGCTGCTGATGGTGCCCGCCATGGTCGCGCTGCGGCTCGGCGCGCCCCAGCTGCGGCCCCTCGTCGAGGTGGTCTGCTCGCTGCCGCTGGTGGTGCCGCCGATCGCGTTCGTCGCGGGCATCGGGACCGTACTGAAGTGGGGTCCCGAGCACCTGTCGCGTACGCCGCTGTTCCAGACGGTCGTCGCGATCCAGAACCCGGACTTCCCGTTCGTCCTCGTGCTGGCGTACGTCGTGATGGCGCTGCCCTTCGTCCACCGCGCGCTGGACGCCGGCTTGCGCGCGGTCGACGTGCCCACCCTCGTCGAGGCCGCGCGCTCCTGCGGCGCGGGCTGGCCGCAGGCGCTCCTGCGGGCCGTGCTGCCGAATCTGCGCGGGGCGCTGCTCAACGCCTCGTTCCTCACCCTCGCCCTGGTGCTCGGCGAGTTCACGGTCGCGCAACTGCTGGGCTTCCAGCCCTTCGCGGTGTGGATCGTGAACGTCAGCGGCTCCCAGGCACAGCTCTCCGTCGCCGTGTCCGTGCTCAGTCTGCTCGTGACATGGGTCCTGCTTCTCGCGCTCGCCGGTGCCGGCGGACGCACCCGTACCGCATCCCGGGGATGAACCATGACCGCCACCACCCTTGAGAACCCTGAGAAGGCCGCCGCAGCCCAGGCAGCCACCGTCGAATTCCGGGAACTGCGCCGGGAGTTCGGGACCACGGTCGCTCTCGACGGCCTCGATCTGACCGTCCGGCCCGGGGAGTTCCTCGCGCTGCTGGGCCCGTCCGGCTGTGGCAAGACCACGGCGCTGCGGATGCTCGCCGGATTCGAGCATCCCGATTCGGGCGCCGTACTGGTCGACGGCCGCGACGTCACCCGGATCCCCGCCCATCGCCGGGACGCCGGGATGGTCTTCCAGTCCTACAGCCTCTTCCCGCATCTGAGCGCGCTCGACAACGTGGCCTTCGGGCTGCGGATCGCCAAGGTACGCACGGCCGAACGCCGTGCCCGGGCCGCCGGATTGCTGGAACTGGTCGGGCTCGCCGACAAGGGTGAGCGGTTCCCGCACCAGCTCTCCGGCGGGCAGCAGCAGCGGATCGCGCTGGCCCGGGCACTCGCCCTGCGCCCCCGGGTGCTGCTGCTGGACGAGCCGCTGTCCGCGCTCGACGCCAAGGTGCGGCTGTCGCTGCGCGAGGAGATCCGCCGGCTCCAGCAGGAGCTGGGCATCACCACCCTGTTCGTGACGCACGACCAGGAGGAGGCGCTGTCCGTCGCCGACCGGGTGGCCGTCATGCGCGCCGGCCGGCTCGAACAGTGCGCCGAACCCGCCGAGTTGTACGGCCGCCCGGCGACCGCCTTCGTCGCCGAGTTCGTCGGCACGATGAGCCGGATCCCGGGCACGCTGCGAGGCGCGGACGTCGAGGTGCTGGGGCAGCGGCTGCCCGTCGACGGACCGGTGCCGGGCAGCGGCGTGACGGAGGTGGACGTGCTGGTGCGGCCCGAGTCCGTGCGCGTCGGCGCCGACGACAGCGGTACGGCACACATCGTCGCCACCGCGTTCCTGGGCGCCGTCGTCCGGGTGACCGTACGCCTCGCCGACGGCACCGAGGTGAAGGCCGACCTGCCCGCGCACGACGCCGCCGGGCTCGGCACCGGGTCCGCCGTCGGCGTGTCGCTGCCGGAGCGGGCCGTGCTGGTGGCGGAGCGCACGCAGAGTTGAGGCAACCCCCACCGGCAAGCGACCGCGGCAGAAAAGAGAACCACGCGTGACCCCCCACCCCCCGCTCCCCCTCCAGGCCGTTCTGTTCGACATGGACGGCACGCTCGTCGACACCGAGCGGCTGTGGTGGGAGGCGGTGGAACACGTGGCCGGGCGGCCGCTGACCGACGCGGACCGGCCCGAGGTGCTCGGCCGGACAGTCGACGACACGGCGGCCTGGCTGGCCGACACCACCGGCCGGCCCGTCGCCGATCTGTCCGCCACCCTGCACCGCGAGTTCGCCGAGCGCGTCCGCACCGGCATCGTGCCCCGCCCCGGCGCGCTCGACCTGCTGGACGCACTCGCCCGGGACGGCGTACCGACCGCGCTGGTCACCGCGTCGCCGAGGGCCGTCGCCGGTACCGTCCTCGACGCGCTCGGCGCCGAACGGTTCGCGGTCGCCGTCACCGCGGACGACACCGCCCTCAGCAAACCCGCCCCCGACCCCTATCTCGCCGCCTGCCACGCGCTCGGCGCCGAACCGGCCGCGTGCGTCGCCGTCGAGGACACCCAGACCGGCGTCACCTCCGCCGAGGCGGCCGGCTGCGCCGTCCTGGCGGTGCCCTCACTGGCGCCGATCGCGGCGGCACCGGGGCGGACCGTGCGGGCGAGTCTTGTGGGGGTGACCACGCAAGAGCTGAACGCGATGGTGGTGCGTGAGGCGATGGGGCCGGGGCCGGGAACCCCGGCCGCGGGTGGGTCCGGGGAGGTGGCTGCGCACGGGCCGAGGGCCACGACGACGGCGGAGCCCAGGATGACGACCGCGCCCGTCACCGGCGCCTCGTCCGTCCCTGGCGCGGCGCCTGTGGGCGAGCCGAAGGCGGCGGGTGTGCCCCGGCTGCGCGTGATGAGCTGGAACCTGTGGCTCGCAGGCTCGTACGTGGACGACCGTCGCGCCAAACAGATCAAGGTGGTCCGAGACACCGGCGCGGACGTCGTCGCGCTCCAGGAGACCGCCGGTACGGCGTCCCGCGAACTGGCCGAGGCCCTCGGCTGGCACCACCACACCGCGGGCGAGAACCTCGGCATCATCAGCCGCCATCCCGTCATCGCCCACCACGGCGACCCGGACGTCGCCTTCTACGGGGCGGCCGGCGCGCGGATCCTGGTCGGTCCCGGACGGGAGGTCGACGTATGGACGGCCCACCTGCACTGCACGCCGTACGGGCCGTACGAGTCCGCCTTCGACGGGCTCGGCGCCGACGAGTTGATCGCCCACGAGGAGGTCCGGCTCGGCCAGATGCGTGACGCACTGCGGCGGATCGCGGAGGCAGGCGACGACGGGGTACCCGTCGTGCTGGCCGGCGACTTCAACTGCCCCTCGCACCTCGACCGGCGGGACGTCGGCTGGCCGGTGACCCGCGCGGCCGAGGAGGCGGGCCTGCGTGACTCCTACCGTGAGGCGCACCCCGATCCCGTCACCGCCCCGGGCCACACCTGGTCTCCGATCCACCGACTGCACGAGGACGGCAGCGGCCGGCCCGAACCGCAGGACCGGATCGACTACGTCCTGCACCGCGGCCTGCGGGTGCTCGACTCGCGGACCTACGTCGCCGGGACCCCGCGGGTCTGGCCCGACGTCGCCGGCAACGACTGGCCGTCGGACCACGCGGCGGTCGTCACGACGTTCGCGCTGCCCGACGCTCCGCCGAGGTCCCTGTCAGCGTGAACGCCGCGAGTGACCTGGCGGTGGCCGGACACATGGGCGGGGAATCCCGGCTGACACACTGATGCGATCTCATCCCGAGACAGCGCGACCGGGCAGGAGCGACGGCGGCTGCTCGACGAGTGGGACCCGATCGGCGTCGCCGACGCCGTGCAGGACGAGTACGACTGCATGCTCGCCCCGCTGCTCCGGCGGCTCCGTGCCGGTGCCGACCGGACGGAGATCGGTGAGTTCCTGCGGTACGAGCTGGAGCATCACTTCGGACTCGACCCCCTGGGACTTCACCCCGACGCGATGGCCGGCCGAGTGATCACCTGGTGGACAGCTGCCGGCCAGGTCGGCAACCTCGGGTCCGGACGGGGAAGCGGAGCGGCCGGAGGCGGAGCCACAGGGAAGTAGCGTCCTATCCGGCTTCGCGCTCCATGACACGGCGGGCGGCCTCGGCTTCCGCCGCCCGGGGGGACAGCTCGTCGAGGGTGTCGAGTTCGTCGTCCGCTTCGAGCTCACGTTCCCAGGCTCCCGCGAGACGCTCCTGATCCTCGCGTGACCGGGCGCTGACCGCCTCCCGGTGCTCCGGGTCCAGAGCCGCCAGAAAACGTCCGACCGTATCCGTCGGCATGCCGTGCTCCTTGTCGGTGGGATGGGTGCCGCCGCTTTTGGCCCAGGATCGCGGCCCGGCCCCGCGCCGGACGCCCGACACGGCCTGCGACCACCCTGATGGCCCTGGACACCGCCGCGTCCACAGCCCCCGGCTCAGCGAACCCGGCGCCCGGCCGTCCACGGGTCCGGTGGATCGCAGGCGCTGCCGAACGGAGACGTCAGACCACCTCGGTCACACGACCGGCGGCTTCCGGCCTGCGGGCGGCGGCCCGGAGCCTGCGGCCCCGGCGAGTCAGCCCCCAGGGCTTGAGGATCGAGATCACGGTCATGAACAGGTAGGCGGACAGCGACACGATCGGTCCCATGAGGACGTCACCGGCGTCCGGCAGCCCGCCGCCGGCCGCCACACCGGCGACCGCGGCGTTCACCCCGGGCCGCAGGGCGAAGACCGTGGCGGTGGTCGTGGCCAGGGTCAGCCAGAACTTCGTGCAGACCCATCGGTGCCTGGCCAGCCCCCACGCCGTGCCCAGGGACAGCAGCAAGCCGCTGAAGAGACTGAGGAAGGCGACAGGAAGCAGGAGCCAGTCGGCGAAGAGCTTCATGGTCCGTACGGATGCCTCCACCGTCACCGCCGAGCCGGAGGTGGCCGCGGTGACGCCGAGTGCGAGCAGCCCGAGCGTGAGCCCGAGCCAGCCGGCGGAGGCGACGACATGGACGACGAGTGAGGCCCGGCGTGCGGGACGGCTGAGTTTCACGCCCACCACGGTGCCGCGCGGCAGGTGGGCGCCGCGTCCGACAGCGGGAGTAATCCGGCCTACTGGCCTCGGCGTACACAGGGGGTCCGGCATCTCGTACGCGCGGCGTCGGAGTTCGCGGTGAGCGGCGTCGCGACCGTCGCGGGGGCAGTCCCCGGCATCACTCGGCCCGGAAATCCCGCCCGTCACACAGGCATCCGACAACGGTGTGTCGGCCATGGGCGGATCGACGTGAATCCAGGCCGGACAACGGTCCGTGAGTGCTACATGCGCCGCGCGCCGCTCCATCCCGGGCTTCCGGGTCCGTCTCAAACACGCGTGTTCGATATCGGGGTCGGCGTCGTTGACCCCGATGTCGCCACGGCCGGCACGTCCGTCAACGAGGGAGGAACGCAGTTGAGCGCAACGGATTCACGCGAGAACAAGCAGGGGGGCACGGTTCCTCCCCCGCCACCGGCGGAGATCCGGTACACGGGGGAATACTCCGTGAACCCCCTCGGTGAGGCCTCCTTCCGCAAGCTCTGCGCCCAGGTCCCCAAGGTTCTGCGCAGCATCATCGGCATGTCATGGCGGATCGACCGTCGAGCCGTGCTGGTCCTGCTGGCCTGCCCGGTGGTCACCGGTGCCGCGGCTGCCGTGCTGCTCGCGGCGACCGCCGGTGCCATGCGACCGATCCTCGGCACCGGCAGCGTCACCGACCGGCTGCACGAGGCCCTGCCGTCCCTGGTCGTCGTGGGCACGGCCGCAGCTGCGACCCGGGTCGCCGGCACCGTCGCCACCTATGCGGAGCGCCGCATCACGCCCCGGCTCACCACCGAGACCGACACCGCGCTGGTGGCGGCGGTGTGCCGGGTCGAGGCGTCGGCGTACGCGGTGGACGGATTCTCCGACCGGCAGGAGGCCGCCGAGATGGGTGTCATCCGCACCCATGTGATGGTCACCGACGCCCAGCGCTTTCTGTCGGCGCTGGTCCGGATGGTCACCGCCGCCGGGGCGCTCAGCGTGCTCAACCCGCTGATGCTGCCGTTGCTCCTGCTCGCCGTCCTCCCGGCCGGCGTCGGCGCGGTGCTCACCGCACGCGTCGACTACGAGATCCACTACGCGAACATCGCCGACCGCAATGTCCGCGGCATGATGCGCTGGTGGTCGACGTCCCCCAAGTACGGCGACGAGGTCCGCGCCAACTCCATGACGGACTACCTGCTCTTCTGGTACCGCTCCCTGTCCGACCGTTGCGACCGGCGGACCCTGGCGGCGGCTCCCCGCACACTGCGGATCTCACTGGCCTCCTCGCTCGTCGCCGGCGTTTTCCTGGTCGCCACCTGGGGTGCGCTGACGTGGCTGGCCACCACCGGCCGCATCGCGCTCGCCCTCGCCGCGACGGCGGTCGTCGCGGTGCAGACCACGCTGGCCGCGCTCTCCCAGGTGATCGTCAACGGCGCCGCTCTCTTCCACACCAGCCTCTATCTGAGCGACATGCACGCGTTCCTGGACGACGCCGAGGTCCGCGCGCCCCGGCGGGGCCGCCTCGAAGTCTCCGCTCCGGTCAGGGAGATCCGCCTGGAGGAGATCGTCTACCAGTACCCCGGGAAGGACGCACCGGCCGTCGACGGCGTCTCCCTCACCCTGCGACGCGGCGAGATCCTCGCGATCGTCGGCGTCAACGGGTCGGGAAAGTCCACCCTCACGCGACTCATCACCGGGATCTACCTCGCCGACAAGGGCCGCGTCATCTGGAACGGCTCCGACCTGGCGGCGACCGACCCGGCCACGGTGTGGCGGCACACCGGCCTCGTCCCCCAGATCTTCGCCCAGTGGCCCCTGCGGGTCCGCGAGAACGTGACCCTCGGCCAGCCGCGCACCCACGACGACGAACCGGTGTGGGAGGCGGTCGACGCCGTCGGCATGCGCGAGGCGATCGGGGACCTCCCCGGCGGCCTCGACACACTTCTGGCCCGAGAGATCTTCGGCGGGGCGGAACTGTCGGGCGGCCAGTGGCAGCGTCTCGCCTGCTCCCGGGCCCTGTACCGCCGCCCGGAGCTGCTGATCCTGGACGAGCCCACCTCCCAGATGGACCCGCGCGGCGAGCACCAGATCTTCGAGCGGATCAAGGCCATCGCCGCCGACCGCATCACGATCGTCGTCACCCATCGCCTGGAGAACACCAAGGTCGCCGACCACATCGTGGTCATGGAGCACGGCAGGATCACCGAACAGGGCCGGTACGACGACCTGGTCCACGCCGGCGGCACCTTCGCCGAACTCCTCCGGCTGTCGCAGGACCGCTAGAACCCGTGCCGTGGGGGAGCCAGGTCGCCCCTCCCCCACGGCGCGTGCCCCGGCGCCGGCGCCGCGGGCGCCGTGCCGGGGCACGTCAGTGCTTGCGGGCCGGGCTCACATCTGGCGGCGCCGGGTCCGCACCAGGAGGAGCCCGCCTGCGATCAGCAGTGCGGAGCCTGCTGCGGCGGGCCACAGACGGGTCCCCGTCTCGGCCAGTCCGCCCTGGTTCCCCTGCGGAGCGGCGGCCTGCTGCCCGGCCGGCGACTCGGTGCCGGAGCCGCCGGCCCCCGCTTCGGCAACGGGCTCCTGGGACGTGGCCACCGGTGCCGGGGCGTTCGGGGTGCCGGCCGCCTTGGGCTCCGCGGGGCGCGGCGCGGTCGTCGCGGGAGCGTCGCCGGACGGGGCGCCGTCCGACGGGGCGGCGGGAGCGTCCTCGCCGGGGGCTCCGGTGGGCCCGGCACCGTCACCGGCACCCTTGCCGGGCTGGTCCGCACCTCCGTCACCAGGCTCGCCGGGCTGCTCGCCACCGCCGCCACCAGGCTCACCGGGCTGCTCGCCACCGCCGTCGCCGCCGCCGTCCTGCGGATCCTCGGGGGCAGCCGTCGGCTCCTCGTTGCCTCCGCCGTTGCCGCCGTCGCCGCCGTCGCCGCCTCCGGCGCCCGCCTCGCACTGCCGCCCGGAGTTGATGCAGTCGACCATCTCCGCCATCAGGCCCTCGTCGAAGACGTTGATGAAGTCACCGTGGTCCGTGACCGGCTTGTGGAGCTGCTCGGGGAAGGAGTCCACCGCGAACAGCGGCGTCGTACGGCCGCCGTCGTTCAGACTCGGCGCGTCGACGTCGTAGACGATCCGCTGCACCAGCTGCGGGATCGCGCGGAACCCGGCGGGGCAGTTCCCGGAGGCGTCGGCGAAGGCCACATGGGTGCGGTGGTTGGCGCTGTCGATGTTCAAACCGTCCCAGCAGCTCTGGAAGCGGAAGGTGCGGACCACGTCGCTGCCGGACGGGCACAGCGGGTACTTGTCCTTCAGCTGCCGGTCCTCGAAGCCGGTGCAGCTCCAGGAGGCGTTCGCGTTGCCGGGGCCGTTGACGAACGCCTTCGCGTCGCCGGTGATGATGCGCAGCAGCCGGGGCATCGCGGTGACCTCACCGAGCGGGCTGCCCACGAACGTCAGCGTGACCTCCTTCGGCGTCACGATCTCGCCGGCGTTGCCTTCCACTCCGCCACCGGGCGACTGGGCGTCCCGCTCCTGCGTGCCGTTCTGCAGACGCAGCACGGGCCAGTAGTACGACGACTTGTCGCCCTGGTCCACGCAACTGGTGTCGGCGGCGGCGAGGTCGTCGTCGCTGGCGAAGGCGTCGTTGGACTGGTTGCCGATGTAGTCGTGGAAGTGGTGCGCCCCGTTGCTGACGCCGGGGGCGACGATCACGTTGTCCGAGTTGAACAGGCCCTCGGCGTTGACACCGCAACTGGTCGTGAAGGTGCCGCGCGAAGCGGCTTCCGTCCGGGGCGGTGCGGGCACGTTGGGCTGGACGCCGGTGATGTCCGCGTAGTCCGCGGCGACAGGTCCGTTGCCGGCCTGGCCCCCGATGCCCCCTTGCCCGTCGCCACCCTGGCCCTCGTCGCCCGCCTGCCCGTCGTCCCCGGGCCCGCCGCCCTGCTCGCCCTCGGAGCCGTCCCCCGCCTCTTCCTCACCGGCGGTGCCCTGCGCGCCCTCGGCCTCCAGCAACGTGCACGCCGCCAGAGCCTCCAGCCCCTCCGGCCGCTCGCCCGCGGCGTCCAGGGCGACGGCGATGCGCTCGATCGTGGCCCCGCGTTGCTCCGTCAGAGGCTGCAGGACCGCGTCCGCAGCGGAACCGGCCTGCTGCTCCTGCACCTGCCGATAGGCGTCGGCGATCTGCTGGTCGAGCAGGGCGAGTTCCTTGTCGACCTCCGCCCGTGCCGCGTCCGGCACCGAGGTCAGCCGCTCGCCCACATCGGGGCAGTCGATCGTCGCGGCGCCCCACACGCTCGTGGTGTCACCGACGTCGCCGCCCGCACCGCTGCCGGTCGCGGAGGCGTACACGTTCACACCGACCAGTCCTCCGCCACCCAGCATCAGCGCGACGGCTGCGAATGTCGCGCGTCTCGCGCCGGTTGGGCGTCTGCGCGTGTTGCGTCCCACGGTTGTACTCCTACGCGTTGGTCGACCCGGGCATGAGTTCCCCCGGATGCCATACGCGGGATGGAGCCGGTGTGTTCAACCGGCTCACGAAATTCGCGGGAGTCGGGGACGGTCGCCCGGTGGTCGTCGGCCGACCGGAGGAAGAGCGTCTCCGGCGCATCCACCCGTGGCCGGAAGCGGGAAGTGATGCGCGGGGGCCTTGGTGGCCGGCAAGGAGGGCAGGCGATGCACAGCAGTCCGCTCGGCGACCGGACGGTCGTGGTGACCGGAGCCGCACGTGGGCTCGGCGCGGCGCTGGCGCGCGAGGCGGCGGCCCGGGGCGCGCGGGTGGCCCTGCTCGGGCACGAGAAGCCCCTCCTGGAGTCGGTGGCCGCGGGGCTGCCCACGACGGCGCTCGCCCTGGAGCTCGACGTCACCGACCCCGCCGCACTCGACGCGGCTGCGCGCACCGTACGTACCCGTCTGGGACCGGCCTCCGTCGTGATCGCGAACGCCGGCATCGCCGAGGGCGGTCCCTTCGTCACGTCGGACCCGGCCACCTGGCGGCGGGTCGTCGACGTGAACCTCGTCGGCAGCGCGCAGACGGCCCGTGCCTTCCTGCCCGACCTGATCGACACGGCGGGTCACTATCTTCAGGTGGCGTCCCTCGCGTCGCTTGGGGCGGCCCCGCTGATGAGCGCCTACTGCGCTTCCAAGGCCGGCGTCGAGGCCTTCGCCCACAGCCTCAGGGCCGAGGTGGCGCACCAAGGGGTCAGCGTGGGCATCGCCTACCTGAACTGGACCGGCACCGACATGGTCCACGACGCCAACCGGCACGCCGTACTGCGGCAGCTGCGCCTCCACATGCCGCCGCCCGCGCGGCGCGTGTACAGCGCGCAGGCGGTCGCCGGCCGGATCGTGCGCGGTCTGGAGCGCCGGCGCACGGCGGTCTACGCGCCCCCATGGCTGCGGCTGGTGCAGCCGGTGCGTGCCGCCCTCCCTCCCCTGGTCCTGCGCCTCGCCCGGCGCCGCCTGCCCCTCCTGGAGGCGGAGGAGCCCTTTCTGCCGACCGGGCTGCTCGGTGCCGGTGGCGAGGCCGACCGGGCGGCGACGGGAGGCGCGCCCTGAGTCAGGGGGGCACATTGGGTGGTGCCCGTCGTACCACCCCGGGCGAGCCGCCCCGGGCAGTGGCCCGTCCTCGGTTCCCCTCGTCAGGACGGCGATCATGCAGACGTTCCTGCCCGATCCGGACTTCCGGCGCTCCGCCCTGCTGCTCGACCGCCGCCGCCTGGGCAAGCAGCGGGTCGAGGCGCTCCAAGTACTACGGGGGCTGACCGTTCCGGGGTACGGCTGGCGCAGGCACCCGGCGGTACGCATGTGGACCGGCTACGAGGAGGCCCTGGTCCGGTACGGGCTGGAGGTCTGCCGGGTGTGGCGCGAGCAGGGCCACCAGGACAGCTGTGCCGCCTCGCTGGTCGCCGGATTCGCCGCGGGCCGTCCGGGCGCTCGCGTACGCAATCAGTCCGCTCTGGCCGCAGCGTCGGAACTGCCGCCCTGGCTCGGCGACGAGGCCTTCCACCTCAGCCATCGCTCCGCACTCGTACGCAAGGATCCCGAGACGTACACGGACGCGTTCCCGGGCGTGCCGGACGATCTGCCCTACGTGTGGCCGCGGTCCGACCGGTAGCGGGGGAAACGCGGCGGTCGCCGCAGGCGCCGGGCCCGGCTCAGGTGCGGGGTGGGAACCGCCGGTGCGCGGCCGGCGATCCGCGGGCGGGGGCACGAAACGGCCTCCGGCGGGCGCGGTCATGGGCAGCGGCTGTACGGGGCGAGGTCGTGAAGCGGGAGTCGCCCGCGGGCGGCCGTGGCCCCCAGGCGGTCTGGCGCTGCTGGTCAGTGACGTGTTTACAGTGGGGCGAGTGCTTGGGCAGCAGGCACACCCCCGCGATGTCCGTGAGCGCCCCTGGGCGTGACATGGAACGGCTATCCGGGCGGCGCCGTGATGCCAGCTGCCCGGGCGAGGAGACGATGCAGTGACAGAGCGCCCCGAAACGCCGGTGCCGGACGCCACCAGGAAGCCGGGCGACGGCCGGTGCCGGGACACCGAGGACCCGGAGCGGCAGGACGCGGTCGAAGCGCGGAACCGGCGCCTGGCGCACGCCGTGGTGGCAGGCGCGGAGGACGTTCTTCTCTCCCGCTACCGGCTCGAATCACGTCAGGAGGCGTTCCAGCTGCTGCGCTCCGCCTCCCAGCGCCACAACACCAAGCTGCACACCCTCGCCGACGCCACGCTGCGAAGTCCGGCCCCCGACCCGGCCGGCCGCAGATGGTTCTCCCGCCCCCACCGCCCAGCGCCGCCGCCACTGCCCGGCCTGGCGCTGAAGGGCGGCGCGAGCACCACGAGCGACGGCGCGGTGCTCAAGGCCGCGATGGGGCGGGTCCTGCACATCAACGACACCAGCATGGGCAACGTGCAGATCGTGGAGAACGGCATGCTGCGCATGGAGAAGCACACCGGGCTGAACCGGCGCTTCACCGACTTCTTCGCGTTCATCGAGTCCACGACGACCTCTTGCGCGCAGGCGGCCGAACAGAACCGGCAGGTCACCGTCAAGGACGTGGCGGCCTCGGACACCTTCGACGAGGCCTCCCGGGAAGTGATCCTGCAGTCCGGCAGCCGCGCCTGCCACAGTGTGCCCCTGACCACGCCGAGAGGCACCGTGCTGGGCATGATCTCCTCCCACCACGAGCAGGCCCTGAACGAACTCAGCGGCGCGCAGCTCAGCGCGCTGCACCACCTGGGCGCCCATGTCGGCCGATGGCTGGTATGGCACCGCAACACCGTCGTCCTCGACGCCCTGGAGGACCTGCACGCCACGGCCAGGCAGTAGACGACGCCGCGGCCGGGCCTCAGCGGTGCGCCCGTCCGCGCCCTGTCGCTGCCTCGTTCGCGGCGCGTGGGGCCACGGCCGCGGGCCGCGCTTGACTTCGAGGGCACTCGCATTCGTAGCGTGCGGTCATGAGCGACAGCACCACACCACAGCACAGGATCGGTTCGGGTTTCGGCGCCCGGAGCACCGCCGACGACGTCCTCGCGGGCATCGATCTGACCGGTCGGCTCGCCCTGGTGACGGGTGGCTACTCCGGCATCGGCCTGGAGACCGTCCGCGCCCTGACGAAGGCCGGCGCCCAGGTCGTGGTCCCGGCCCGCCGGACCGGCACGGCGCGGGAGAACCTGGCCGGCATCGACGGCATCGAGGTCGGCGAACTGGACCTCGGCGACCTGGACAGCGTGCGTGCCTTCGCCGACCGGTTCCTCGCGTCGGGCCGGACCCTCGACATCGTCATCGACAGCGCGGCCGTGATGGCCTGCCCCGAGACCCGGGTCGGGCCGGGCTGGGAGGCGCAGTTCGCCACCAACCACCTCGGGCACTTCGCCCTCGTCAACCGTCTGTGGCCGGCGATCGAGCCGGGCGGCGCCCGCGTCGTCTCGGTCTCCTCCACCGGCCACCACGCCTCCCCCGTCCGCTGGGACGACGTCCACTGGCGGCACGGCTACGACAAGTGGGAGGCGTACGGCCAGGCCAAGACGGCGAACGCGCTGTTCGCCGTGCATCTCGACCGGCTCGGCCGGGAGCGGGGCGTGCGCTCCTTCTCGCTGCACCCCGGTGGCATCCTCACCCCCCTTCAGCGGCATCTGCCGAAGCAGGAGATGGTCGAACGGGGCTGGATCGACGAGGACGGCAACCTGGTCCACCCCGAGGCGTTCAAGACGCCGCAGCAGGGCGCCGCCACGCAGGTGTGGGCGGCGACCTCCCCCCAGCTGAACGGCATGGGCGGCGTCTACCTGGAGGACTGCGACATCGCCGAGCCCGCCCCGGCGGACGGTACCCGGGCCGGCGTCAAGGACTGGGCGACGGACCCGGAGCAGGCAGCCCGGCTGTGGGCCCTGTCCGCCGAGCTGACCGGCGTCGACGCGTTCGCCGGCTGAGACCCGGGCCGTCCTGGACGTGCGGGGCTTGCGCAGTCCCCACGCCGCCGAACGGGTGCGTCCGGGCTGCGGACGACGGGCCGTCGGCGTCTGCTGGAAGACAGGCGGGCCACGGACGGACCGCGAGGACCGGCCGGCGGCGGTCATCGGCAGGCGGGTGCACCGCGTGCGTGACCAGTCGCCGCCAGGGGCACACGGACGGGGGTGCGGCGCACAGGTCCGTGAGCACCGCCTCGGTTACCGGTTCAGCCACGGGCAGGCCGGCGAGTCATGAGCGAGGAGGTCCCTGGCATGACGGAGGACAGCACCGCCGCAGGGGATGGGACGGGCAAGGAGGCGGCCCAGGGCGGCCTGCTGTCCGGTCCGCAGCCCGACGTGGCGGGAGCGGCCGGGTACACCGGCCACCCGCCGCGCATGGGCTTCTTCACCGACAGCTCCGTGTGCATCGGCTGCAAGGCGTGCGAGGTGGCGTGCAAGGAGTGGAACGCGATCCCCGAGGACGGTCTGGAACTGACCGGCATGTCCTACGACAACACCCAGGGACTCGGCGCCAGCACCTGGCGGCATGTGGCCTTCATCGAGCAGCGCAAGCCGCTGGGCGGTCAGGAGCCCGGCGTCGGGCACGAGAACGTCGACGTCTTCACCGCCGCCACGAACCTGGGCCTGTCCCCATCGCCCCCCGGCCCGGGCGCCACGTCCCCGGAGCCCGGCTCGGCCGGGGCGATCTCCCCCGTCGCGCCCGACGGACGTACCGAACTGCGCTGGCTGATGTCCTCCGACGTGTGCAAGCACTGCACGCACGCGGCCTGCCTCGACGTCTGCCCGACCGGGTCGCTCTTCCGCACCGAGTTCGGCACGGTGGTCGTCCAGGAGGACATCTGCAACGGCTGCGGCTACTGCATTCCGGCCTGCCCGTACGGCGTCATCGACCAGCGCCCCGGCGACGGCCGCGCCTGGAAGTGCACCATGTGCTACGACCGTCTGGGCGTCGGCATGGAACCCGCCTGCGCCAAGGCGTGCCCGACCGACTCCATCCAGTTCGGTCCCCTGGAGGAGTTGCGGGAGCGGGCGGCGGCCCGGGTCACGCAACTGCACGCGGCCGGCGTGACGGACGCGCGCCTGTACGGCGAGGACCCGGGGGACGGGGTCGGCGGCGACGGCGCGTTCTTCCTGCTGCTGGACGAACCGGAGGTCTACGGGCTGCCGCCCGACCCGGTCGTCACCACCCGCGATCTGCCCTCGATGTGGCGGCACGCGGCGGCCGCCGCCGCGTCGCTCGCCGCGCTGGCCGCCGTCAGTTTCGCCAGGAGGCCACGATGACCAGTTCCGTCAGGAGGCCGCGATGAGCGGGTCCGACGTCACCCGGAACGGGGTGGAGGGCGCGCGCCCTGGTCGCGACGCCATGACGGGGGCCCGGACCGGACGCCGGCGGCGGCGTCGAGGAGGCGGCGAACGGGCGATGGTGCCCGACGTGGAGTTCTCCTCGTACTACGGCAAGCCGATCCTCAACCGGCCGACATGGAAGCCGCTGGACGTCGCGGGCTACCTCTGCCTCGGCGGACTCGCCGGGGCCTCCTCCCTGCTGGCCGCGGGCGGCCACGTCACGGGCCGCCCGGGCCTGGCCCGCGCCGCGAAGCTCGGCGCGGCCGGAGCGATCTCGCTGTCGCTGGCGGCGCTGGTGCACGACCTGGGCCGTCCCGCCCGCTTCCTCCACATGCTGCGCGTCTTCAAGCCCACCTCCCCCCTCAACCTGGGGTCGTGGCTGCTGGCGAGCTACGCCCCGCTCACGATGGCCGCCGCTGCCGCCGATGTCGCGGGCCGCCACCGGATCGTCGGTGGCGCCGCCACGGCGGGCGCCGCCGCGCTCGGCCCGGCCGTCGCCACCTACACCGCCGTGCTGCTCTCCGACACCGCGGTCCCCTCGTGGCACGAGGGCCACCGCGAGATGCCGTTCGTCTTCGCCGGTTCGGCCGCCACCGCGGCCGCGGGTCTCGCCCTGACCTGCGCGCCACTGCGGGAGGCCGGCCCGGCACGCCGTATGGCGTTGCTCGGCGCGGGACTGGAGCTGGGCGCTTTCCAGCTGATGAAACGGCGTATGGGCCTGGCCGCCGAGCCGTACGAACTGGGCAAGCAGCGGTGGCAGTTGCGCTCGGCCGAGGTGCTCACGGCCGGCGGCGCCGCGCTGGCGGCCTACGCGGGCCGCGACGGCGCGGGCGGGCGGGCCCGGCTGCTCACCGCGACGGCCGGCACGGCGCTGCTGGCCGGTTCGGCGGCCCTGCGGTTCGGCGTGTTCCACGCGGGTGTGGCCTCGGCGGAGGACCCGAAGTACACCGTCGTACCGCAGCGGGAACGTCTGGAGGCGCGGGCACGCTCCGACGGTCACTGACCGGTCGCCCCGGCCCCGTTGCGACGCCGGACTGCCGGGTACCCCGCGCCGTGCCGTGACCGCGCGGACGGCGTGAGCAGCGGATGCCGAGCCCGCCCGGCTGCGGGAGAATCGGCCGGGGAGGACGTGGAGGAAGAGGGCAGACGACATGGGCGTGCGCACCTGGATCGACTCCTGGCCGGTCTACCGCCAGCTCACGGGGACGGATCCGCTGGGCCGCGGGGCCGCCGCAAAGAGCGGCGCCAGCGCGCGGCTCACCCCCCGCGTCGCCTCGGCGGACCGCGTGGTGAAGTCGATCTGCCCGTACTGCGCCGTGGGCTGCGGCCAGAACGTGTACGTCCAGGACGAACAGGTCACGCAGATCGAGGGGGATCCCGACTCCCCCATCTCCCGGGGGCGCCTGTGCCCCAAAGGCTCGGCCAGCCTTCAGCTGACCACCGGCGACGCCCGCGAGCACCATGTCCTGTACCGGCGCCCGCACGGCACCGAGTGGGAGCGGCTCGACCTCGGCACGGCCATGAACATGATCGCCGACCGGGTCATCGAGGCGCGCCGGGCAGGCTGGCAGTGGGAGGTCGACGGCACCCGCACCCGGCGCACCCTCGGCATCGCGAGCCTGGGCGGGGCCACGCTGGACAACGAGGAGAACTACCTCATCAAGAAGTTGTTCACCGCCCTGGGAGCAGTGCAGATCGAGAACCAGGCGCGTGTTTGACACTCCTCCACCGTTCCCGGTCTGGGAACCTCGTTCGGCCGCGGCGGCGCGACCACCTTCCAACAGGACCTGCAGAACTCCGACTGCATCGTCATCCAGGGCTCGAACATGGCCGAGTGCCATCCGGTCGGGTTCCAGTGGGTGATGGAGGCGAAGGCCCGGGGCGCGAAGGTGATCCACGTGGACCCGCGGTTCACCCGGACCAGTGCGCTGGCCGACCTCCACGTGCCGCTGCGCGCGGGCTCGGACATCGTCTTCCTCGGCGGGATCATCAACCATGTCCTGAGCAACGACAAGTACTTCCGTGACTACGTGGTGGCCTACACCAACGGGCCCGTCGTGCTGCGCGAGGACTTCCGCGACACCGAGGACCTCGACGGCGTCTTCTCCGGGCTCGATCCCGAGACCCGCAGCTACGACAACACCAGCTGGCAGTACGCCGGTACGGAGGTCCAGACGGCGTCGGGCGAGCGTGACCAGGAGTACGGCAAGCGCACGGGCGACAGCAGTGCGGTGACGGAGGCGGCGCGCGGCGAGGCCCATGGCGCGGGCGGCGCGGACGTCGGCGCGGGCACGCCCCGACGCGACGAGACGCTCTCCCATCCGCGCTGCGTGTTCCAGGTCCTCAAGCGGCACTACGCCCGCTACACGCCCCGGATGGTGGAGGAGATCTGCGGCGTTCCGCAGGACCTGTTCCGCCAGGTGTGCGAACTGGTCACCGACAACTCCGGGCGCGATCGCACCACCGCGTTCGCCTACGCGGTCGGCTGGACGCAGCACACCGTCGGCGTCCAGTACATCCGCGCGGCGGCCGTGCTGCAGAGTCTGCTCGGCAACATCGGCCGGCCCGGCGGCGGCATCCTCGCCCTGCGCGGCCACGCCTCCATCCAGGGCTCGACGGACATTCCCACACTGTTCAACCTGCTGCCCGGCTACATTCCGATGCCGCACGCCCACCAGCAGCAGGACCTGAACTCGTTCGTCCAGGCCGACGCGGCCCGCAAGGGCTACTGGGGCAACATGCGTGCGTACCTGGTCAGCCTGCTCAAGGCGTACTGGGGTGAGGCCGCGACCGCCGAGAACGACTTCTGCTTCGACTACCTGCCGCGCCTGACCGGCTCGCACTCCACCTACGAGACGGTCATGTCGCAGCTCCACGGCACCTGCAGGGGCTACTTCCTCATGGGGGAGAACCCCGCGGTGGGGTCCGCCGACGCCAAGATGCAGCGCCTGGGCATGGCCAACCTGGACTGGCTCGTCGTACGGGACTTCTCCCTCATCGAGTCGGCCACCTGGTGGCGGGACGGCCCGGAGATCGAGACGGGTGAGCTGTGCACCGAGGACATCCGCACCGAGGTGTTCTTCCTGCCGGCCGCCGCGCACACCGAGAAGGACGGCAGTTTCACCAACACCCAGCGCCTGCTGCAATGGCACCACCAGGCCGTCGAACCGCCCGGCGAGGCCCGCAGCGACCTGTGGTTCACCTACCATCTCGGGCGGATCGTCCGGGAGAAGCTCGCCGCCTCGACCGACGCCATGGACCGGCCCGTGCTGGACCTCGCCTGGGACTACCCGACGAAGGGCGAGCTTGCCGAGCCGGAGGCCGAGGCCGTCCTCGCCGAGATCAACGGCCATGACGCCGAGGGAAACCCGCTCGCCTCGTACGAGGATCTGCGCGACGACGGCTCCACGGCGTGCGGCTGCTGGATCTACTGCGGCGTCCGCGCCGGCGGCGTCAACCAGGCGGCCCGCCGCAAGCCGGGCGAGCAGCAGAACTGGGTGGCGAACGAGTGGGGCTGGGCGTGGCCCGCCAACCGGCGCATCCTGTACAACCGCGCCTCCGCCGATCCGGACGGCAAGCCGTGGAGCGAACGCAAGGCACTGGTCTGGTGGGACGCGGAACGCGGCGAGTGGACCGGTCACGACGTGGCCGACTTCAAGAGGGACAAGTCGCCCGGTTACCTCCCGCCGCGCGGCGCGACCGGGCCCGAGGCCCTGTCGGGCACCGACCCGTTCATCATGCAGGGCGACGGCAAGGCCTGGCTGTACGTGCCGTCCGGCCTCACCGACGGCCCGTTGCCCACGCACTACGAGCCGCAGGACTCGCCGTTCCCGAACCTGCTGTACGGCCGGCAGCGCAACCCGGTACGGCATCTGCTGCCACCACATCCGGACAACCGCTACCAGCCCAGCGGCACCGAGCCCGGTTCGGAGGTGTTCCCGTACGTGGCCACCACCTACCGGCTGACCGAACACCACACCGCGGGTGGCATGTCGCGCTGGCAGCCCTACCTGGCGGAGCTGCAACCCGAGTTCTTCTGCGAGGTCTCCCCCGAACTCGCCGCCGAGCGAGGGCTGGAACACACGGGCTGGGCGACGATCGTCAGCGCCCGGAACGTGATCGAGGCACGGGTGCTGGTCACGGACCGCGTGCCGCCCCTGACCGTGCACGGCCGCCCGCTGCACCAGGTCGGCCTGCCCTACCACTGGGGACCTAACGGCTACAGCACCGGGGACGCCGCCAACGAGTTGCTGCACATGGCCCTCGACCCCAACACCCACATCCAGGAGACCAAGGCGTTCGCCGTCGACATCAGGCCGGGGCGCCGGCCCAGGGGCCCCGCGGCCGTGCGGCTGGTGCGCGACTACCGGGACCGGGCCGGCATCGACGACCGGACGGGCACGGATCCCTGACCGGACCTCAGGTGAGGACCACGGAGTGCTCCCGCAGCGGCACGAGTTCTCCGACCACCGGCGCGCCAGGGATCTCCCCCGCCACGAGCAGCCCGCCGGAGGTCTGCGCGTCGGCCAGGAGCAGCCGGGTGTCCTCGTCCGCGTGCCCGAAGTCCGTGAACGGCGCGACCCAGTCCAGATTCCTCCGGGTGCCGCCGCTGACGTAGCCGTCCCGGACGGCTTCCCGCGCCCCGTCGAGATACGGCACGGCCGCGGTGTCGACCATCGCGGTCACGCCCGAGGCGCGGGCCAGCTTGTGCAGGTGGCCGAGGAAGCCGAACCCGGTGACATCGGTGGCGCACGTCGCGCCCGCGCGCAGGGCCGCGGCCGACGCGTCGCGGTTGAGCGCCACCATCGTGGCCACCGCCTGCCCGAACCGTTCGCCGGTGGCCTTGTGACGGTTGTTCAGTACGCCCAGACCCAGGGGCTTGGTCAGCGACAGCGGCATGCCCGGCCGGCCCGCGTCGTTGCGCAGCAGACGCGCCGGATCGGCCAGGCCGGTGACGGCCATGCCGTACTTGGGCTCGGGGTCGTCCACGCTGTGCCCACCGCCCACATGACAGCCCGCCTCGGTGGCGATGTCGAGCCCGCCGCGCAGCACCTCGCGTGCCAGGTCGAACGGCAGCACATCGCGCGGCCAGGCCAGGAGATTGACGGCGAGAAGCGGACGGCCGCCCATCGCGTACACGTCGGAGAGCGCGTTGGCCGCGGCGATGCGCCCCCAGTCGTACGGGTCGTCCACGACCGGGGTGAAGAAGTCGGCCGTGGCGACCACCGCCCCCTCCGGCGCGCCGGCCGCGTCGGGCAGGGTGACGACGGCCGCGTCGTCACCGGTGGCCAGACCGACCAGGAGCGTGCTGTCACTCGCGGTCGTCGCCGGCCCGGCCAGCCCCCGCAGGACGTCCTCCAGCTCGCCCGGCGGGATCTTGCAGGCGCAGCCGCCGCCGTGCGCGAACTGCGTGAGACGTACGGGTGTTTCACGTGTGGTGGTCATGCCGGGTCCTCCGGGTCGTGGGTCTGGCCCTCCGGTAGCCTGGGCGGGCGAGGGAGGCGTGTGGGTGCCTGGTGGCCCTCCCGGTCTTCAAAACCGAGGTGTCCGAGGATCTCGGGCAGGCGGGTTCGATTCCCGTCCGCCTCCGCTCTCCGCGTCCGGCCGGCAACGCCGGCGCTGGTCGTCCACGCGTTCCGTGTGCCCCTGGGCGTCCAGGAACTCCAGCAGCGGTACGGCGACCCGGCGTGTGGTGCCGAGGGCGCGGCGGGCCTCGCTGAGCGTGAACGGCTGCGGCAGTTGCCGCAGTACGGCGCTCGCGCGCACGTCCGCGTCCGGGAGCAGCACGATTCCGTCGCCGACCCGCAGCAGGGCGCCCGCCGCGACCGCGGCGGCCAGGGTCTTGCGGGTCAGCCCCAGCTCGGCCAGCCGGCCCGCCTCCGGGGCACGGAACGGCGCCCGCGCCAGCTCCCGCCGCAGCGCCTCGACGGCTGCCTGGACGGACGGCGGCAGCGTCGGCCGGAGGTCTCCGGGGCCGTACAACCGTCCCTGACTGCCGCGCAGCTTGCCCGATGTCCGGGCGAGTGCGTCGACCAGTGACCTGTCGGGCAGGCCGAGCAACCGGCGGGCCGCCTCGGTGGGCAGGCCGGGCTCCAGCGGGTGCTCGGCGCCATGGCGTTCTACCGCGGTCTCCAGGCGGTCCCGCAGCGCCGCCCAGTGGTCCGGGTCGGCCAGCCAGTCGCCGGTGACCGGCGCACCGGGGGCGGGGACGCCCATCGCCGCCAGTTCGCGGCCGCGGACGAGTCCACGCCGCCGCAGTTCCGCCGCGCCGTCCGGACGGCCCGTCAGGTCCGCGAGTTCGGCCGCCCTGGCGCGGGCTGCTCCCCGCCGGGCCAGCCGGGGCGGCCGTACGTCCAGGACGGTCGCCCCGCACGGCGTGCGCCCGCCGCCCGGTTCCCGCAGTACAGCCCGGTCGCCGACCCGCAGGGGCAGCGCGCGGGTCAGCGTCAGCCTGGCCGTGTCCGGGCCGAACGGGCGGACGCTGACCGGCACCGCGGCCGTCCCGATGTGCAGGCTGAGCGTCCGGGGCAGCTCCTCGACCGGCGCTCCGCAGACCCGGACGTCGATCAGATCGGTGAGCAGCCAGCGGTCCGGAGTCAGCAGCACCTGCCCCCGCTTCAGCAGGCCGTCGACGGTGCCGTGCACGTTGACCGCCACGCGGGCCACGCCGCTGACCGCGGAGACGTCCTCGTGCAGGCACTGCAGGCCGCGCACCCTGAGCAGGGTCGCGCCGTCCCCCGCGACCAGCCGGTCCCCCACGCGCAGGGTGCCCTCACCCAGGGTGCCGGTGACGACCGTGCCGTGACCGCGCACGGTGAAGGCGCGGTCCAGCCACAGCCGTACGTCCGCATCGGCGGATGGGGCGGGCAGTGCGCGGCCCAGCTTGGCCAGCTCCCGGCGGAGTTGATCCAGTCCGGCACCGGTCGGGGCACTCACCGCGACGGACGGCACAGTGCCGAGCGAGGTGGCGGCCATGCGGGCGACGGCGTCCGCGCGCACCGGCTCGGGGTCGGCGAGGTCGCTGCGGCTCACCGCGAGCACGGCGTGCCGCACTCCGAGCGCGTCCAGGATCTCCAGGTGTTCCTGCGACTGCGGCTGCCATCCCTGGTCGGCGGCCACCACGAACAGCACGGCGGGCACGGGCCCGACGCCGGCCAGCATGGTGGCGACGAACCGCTCGTGTCCGGGCACGTCCACGAAGGCGAGGTGCTCCCCGGCCGAGCCGCCGGACGCCTCCGGGTCGAGCCGCGTCCATACGAACCCGAGATCGAGGGTGAGCCCCCGGCGCCGCTCCTCCTCGAAACGGTCGGGTTCCATTCCCGTCAGCGCCCGCACCAGGGCGGACTTCCCGTGGTCGACGTGCCCGGCGGTGGCCAGTACCCGCATGGGGCTACCTTTCCGCGGCCGGGTCCGTGACCGACCGCACGGCCTCGGCCAGCCGCTCGTCGTCCTCCGGCGGCACCGCCCGCAGGTCCAGCAGGCACCGGCCCGCCTCCAGCCGCCCCACCACGGGGACCGGCCCGGTCCGCAGGGCGGCGGCGTACCGCTCGGGCAGCGACAGCGCGGCGCTGGGCAGTGTCACTCCGGGGGCACCGCCACCGCCCACCGTCGCGACGCTCCCTACGACCACGACGTCGACGCCGTCGGCGTCCAGGGCGCAGGCGAGCCGCTCGGCACGGCCGGCGAGGCCCGCCGCTGTGGCGGCCAGGGCCTCCGCGGTCGGTGTCGCGGGCCCGGTCAGCGTGGCCTCCAGGGCCGCCAGGGTGAGCTTGTCCACGCGCAGCGCACGGGCCAGCGGGTGCCGGGACACGGTCCGCACCAGCGCCTCGTCGCCGAGGAGCAGGCCGCACTGCGGGCCGCCGAGGAGTTTGTCGCCGCTCGCGGTGACCAGGGAAGCACCGGCCCGCAGCTGGGTCTCGGCGTCGGGTTCGTCCGGCAGCACGGGGTGCGGGCCGAGCAGGCCGGAGCCGATGTCGACGACCACCGGAACGCCGAGGGACGTCAGTTCCCCCGCGTCGGCGGTCCGGGTGAATCCGGTGATTCGGAAGTTGGAGGGATGCACCTTCAGTACGAAGGCCGTCTCGGGACCGACCGCGGCGGCGTAGTCGGCCACGGTGGTGCGGTTCGTGGTGCCCACCTCGCGCAGCCGGGCTCCGGTGGACACCAGCAGGTCCGGCAGGCGGAAACCGTCCCCGATCTCCACCATCTCCCCCCGGCTGATCACGATCTCCTTCCCGGCGGCGAGCGCGGTTGCCACCAGGACGAGGGCGGCGGCGCCGTTGTTCACGACGTGCGCGGCCGCGGCCGACGGCACCCGCTCACGCAGTGCGGCGAGGGCCGTCCGGCCGCGGCGGGCACGGACGCCGGTGCGCAGGTCCAGTTCGACGTCCGTGGGACCGGCGGCCTCCTGCACCGCCCGGCGGGCCGCCGCGGACAGCGGCGCCCGGCCGAGGTTGGTGTGCAGCACCACGCCGGTGGCGTTGACGACCGGCCGCAGCCCGCCTGCCGTGCGCGGCAGCAGGGCGACCGCCGTGTCCGCCACGTCCTCCGGCGCGACGGAGCCGGTGCGCGCCTGCTCCTGGGCCTGCCGGACGGCCGCCTTGACCACCGCGCCGCCCAGCCGCCGGGCCGCCTCCGACAGGCGTGTGTCTCGCATCAGCGTGTCGGTGCGGGGAACCCGCCGCCGTACGTCCGTCGTGCCGGGGTGCGGGCGGGACCGGCCGGTCCCGCCCCCTTCGGGGTCGTTCGCGCTGCCGACTGGGGCAGCAGCCGCCCGCTGGTCCACGCGGCCCCTCCCTCTCCGCTCGATTCCAGGGCTGCTGGGGAACGCCCATCGTCTCCCACTGCCCCGCACCGGCGACACGACACGCCCGGCGGCGGTTGCCCACCCCGGCTTCCCGGCGTCGTCAGGCGCGAGCCAGCTCGGCGGCGCCGAACGAGACGTCGAAGCGGTCGCACCAGATGGACACGCTGCTGTAGCCCGACGGGTCCACGTCACCAGGAAGGACGTAGTTCTGGTTGCCCTTGTTGCCCTTGAGTGCGCCGAGGCTGACGTACTTGCCGTCGTCGAAGACGTGCCACCCGGCCGTGCCCTGCTTCACGGGCGCGTCGGTCAGCCAGACGCGCAGGTCCGGCCCGCTGCTGGTCGCGAGGTTCTCCAGCCGCAGCACGTGGGAGCCGTCCGCCAGTTGCACGAGCTTCACCGTGCCCGATGTCTCGTGCTCATGACTGATCAGTTCACCGCTCGCCAGCGTCCGCGGCCCGGCGGCCGGGGAGGGCTGCCCTGAGGACCGTTCCGGGGACGCCGAGGCGGAGGGCGCCGCGGCGGAGGGTTCCGACGTGGCGGGTGCCGAGGTCTCCACGACCCCGGGCAGGGCCTCTTCGACGGTCTTGTCCTGCCACAGCTTCCACGGCGCGAACCAGTACAGCCCGAAGCCGGCTCCGCCGACCGCCACCACCAGCACCGCGATGACCAACGGCCTCGTCAGTACCTTGCGCACGCGCGCCATCTCCGCCTCTTCTCCTGGGAGTTCCCTTGTTGCCCTCCCATTCAACGCAAGCGGGGGCCGTCCCGTACCCCGCAGGTCATGACGAAACCCTTACGCCGGACCGGCCGCGCACGGGCGGGAGCACCGGACAGCCGTCCGCTCAGCGGTGCTCGGGGTTGTCCGCCCCCGGCCGGCAGCCCGCGTCCCACTCCGAGCGCTGGTTGCCGTGGGCCGGGATGCCGCCGGCGCGCTTGAGCATCGCCGCCAGGTGCATCAGGTTCCAGGTCATGAACGTGGTGTTGCGGTTGGTGAAGTCGTTCTCCGGGCCGCCCGAGCCCGGGTCCAGGTACGAGGGTCCGGGCCCGGCCGGACCGATCCAGCCCGCGTCGGCCTGCGGCGGGACGGTGTAGCCGAGGTGCTGCAGGCTGTAGAGGACGTTCATGGCGCAGTGCTTGACGCCGTCCTCGTTGCCGGTGATCAGGCATCCGCCGACGCGCCCGTAGTAGGCGTACTGACCCTGCGAGTTCAGCAGGCTGGAGCAGCTGTACAGGCGCTCGATGACCTGCTTGGTGACCGAGCTGTTGTCGCCCAGCCAGATGGGTCCGGCCAGGACGAGGATGTCCGCGGCGAGCACCCGCTCGTACAACGCCGGCCAGGCGTCGGTGGCGAATCCGTGGTCCGTCATGTCCGGATAGACGCCCGGCGCGATGTCCTCGTCGACGGCACGGACGAGCTCCGTGGTCACCCCGTGGGCGTTCATGATCCCCCGGCTCTTGTCGATCAGCCCCTGGGTATGGCTGAGCTGGGGGGACGGCTTCAGCGTGCAGTTGATGAAGAGCGCACGCAGGTCGTCGAAGCGGTAACCGGCCCCGGCGGACGGGACGGACGGTGCTGCCATGGCGGACTCCGGGGAGAAGCGGGAGGGATGTGGGGCGGGGCGCCCCCGGCAGCGTCTCGCGGACGGCGCGCGCTGTCCCCCTGCGACGCACCGCCACATGGTGGTTTTCGGGCGCACCGCCGACCCGTCTCGCGCTCGCCCGGGCCGGTGGGTGCCTGTCCGGCCGCCGTCTTACGGAGTCGTGACGTGGCGGGCGCGGTCCGCGGTGCGGGGGATCTGCCGTCCTAGTGTGAGCACGTCACGCATCGCGCCGCCCGGGATGCGCGGGACGTAGGCCTCGATGGACCGGTGGTGCCGCCCGCTTTCAGGAAGCGGCCGCGGGCGGCACCACCTCCGGGAGGACGACGGGGATCGGTCGCACTCATGATCCTTCAGTCGCACCGGCGGGGTCCCGAACCGGGCGGCCCTCCCTCAGTGCGGTCGGCGTGGGCACCGTCGGGGGCGGGGGCGGGGGCGGTGGGGGTCGAACAGCTGGGCGCCCATGCCGGCCAGGATCAGGCCGGTGGCGATGAGCAGTCCATCGGCCACGGCTGTGCCGGTGACCAGGACGGCCACGGCCACTGCCACGGTCCACCACGCCCGTCCATGCCGGTACTCGCGCGGCCGGACGGGACGGCCCGCTCCCAGCGCGCGGGTGAATCGCGGATCGTCGCGCTCGCACCGCGCTGCGAGAGCGACCAGGCGTTCTTCGTCGGACTGAGGCATGGCGCCTCCCCCTTCTCGGCTCACGCCCTCGCCGAAACGTCCGGCGGTCACGCCCCTGGCACACGGCAGGACGCCGGCGTCGGACCGCCCCGCCCGGACTCCAGCCTTCCGCCCCGTGGCTGCCGCCCGCCATCCGCGGCGACCTATCCCGTCGAACGGCCGGCCCGGTACGACGCCGCTGCCGCGGTCCCCCCTCGGCAGCACATGGGTGCTGTCACGGATGGCGGCGACCATGCGCGGCGAATCGTTCCTCTATCCCGGCGCCGTCAACGCCCTGATGCGCAACTACCTCGACCGCCTCCGGGAAGGGCGCGCCCTGCCGGCCAAGGCGATCACCCATCGCGAGGAGGAGATCCTCAAGCTCGTCGCCGAGGGCCACACCTCGCAGGAGATCGCCCGCCTGCTCGTCATCAGCCCCAAGACGGTGGAGCGCCACCGCGCCAACCTGCTTCAGAAGCTGGGCCTGAAGGACCGCCTCGAACTCACCCGGTACGCGATCCGCGTGGGGTTGATCGAGCCCTGAGCGCCCGCGTCCTCGCCCCTGGGCCCGCTCTCAGCGCTCCGCCTCGACAGGCAGCGCCGACGGAGCACGCTCGTCCGCGGGCAGGGGCTCCTCGTCGTCGCTCCCCGCGGCCCGCGGTGCCGCTCTCCCGGCCGGAGACCAGCGGGCGGGCGGACCGCAGGGCACGGGCAAGCAGATGCGCACGCCCGGCGACGCCGGGCGCGGTCACCATCGGTGACGGCCCTCACACGTGCAGGTGCGTGGCACCCAGCACATGAGTCAGGTGCGGGTGTCGTCAGCCGGTGCGGGGTGTCGTCAGCGAGTGCGGGTGCCGCGCCTGCGCGCGCCGGGGCCACCCCGGTGATCAGCGCCCACGCGGGTCAGTGCACGAGTTCGGCCACCGCCATCGCCTCGAGTCGGGCTTCGTCGGCGGTCACGCAGTCGTCGAGCGCCGTGAGGTAGCGCTCGGCCTCCAGAGCCGCCGCGCAGCCGGTCCCGGCGGCGGTGATCGCCTGCCGGTACTCGTGGTCGACGACATCGCCGCATGCGAAGACGCCGTTGAGGTTGGTGCGCGTCGACCGGCCCTCCACGGCGATGTAGCCGGCGTGGTCCAGGGACACCTGGTCCCTGACGAGCTCGACGCGCGGATCGTGGCCGATCGCGATGAAGACCCCGGTCACCGCCAGGTCGGTCTCCTCCCCGGAGGTCACGTCACGCGCGCGTACACCGCTGACCTTGTCCTGGCCCAGAACGTCGATCACCTCGTGGTTCCACAGGAACCTGACCTTCTCGTTGCGGCGGGTCCGCTCCTGCATGATCTTCGAGGCGCGAAGCCTGTCACGGCGGTGCACGACGGTGACCGAGCGGGCGAACTTCGTGAGGAAATTGGCTTCCTCCAGTGCGGAGTCACCGCCGCCGACGACCACGACGTCCTGGTCCCGGTAGAAGAAGCCGTCACAGGTGGCACACCAGCTCACGCCGCGCCCGGACAGCCTCTTCTCGTTCTCCAGCCCCAGCTCCCGGTAGCTGGACCCGGTGGCAAGGATGATCGCCCTCGCGCGGTGCGTCTGCCCCGCGCTGTCGACGACCTCCTTGACCTCCCCGCCCAGACGGGCTTCCACGATGTCGTCGGGGACCAGCTCGGCGCCGAACTGCTGAGCCTGGGTTCTCATCCTGTCCATCAGGTCGGGGCCCAGCACCGCCTCGGGGAAACCCGGATAGTTCTCCACATCGGTGGTGTTCATCAACGCGCCGCCGGCGGAGACGGAGCCCTCGAAGACCAGCGGGCGCAGCAGTGCGCGGGCTCCGTAGAGCGCCGCGGTGTAGCCGGCGGGGCCGGAGCCGACGATGATCACTTGCCGGACGGTCTCATTCATTTCGATCACCTACCTCGGCGAGGCTGCCGAACACCCGCCGTGGTGAGGCCTCGGCGGTCGGCTGCGCGGTAGCGGTCGAGGGCTGAGCCCGTGCCACCGGCAGGCGTGGTCCCGGCAGCAGACCAATCCACCATGCACCGGTCAGGATCGGCCCGCATCCCGTCGGCGTCGGCCTTGACCCGTCGCCGTACTCTGGGGCTGAAGCGCCGCTGCGCCGATGGCCGGTGAACCGGCCTCCGGCGGGCGCCTCCCCCACGCAGGAAACCCACGACGACGCTACGCGGAGGACCGACATGACAGAGCAGGCACAGAGGGCGGTTCTCGCAGGGGGGTGCTTCTGGGGCATGCAGGACCTGATCCGGCGCCTTCCCGGGGTGCTGTCGACCCGCGTCGGCTACACGGGCGGCGACGTGCCCAACGCCACGTACCGCAACCACGGGACTCACGCCGAGGCGATCGAGATCACCTACGATCCCGACCGGACCGACTTCCGCACGCTCCTCGAGTTCTTCTTCCAGATCCACGATCCGACGACGAAGAACCGGCAGGGCAACGACATCGGCCTCAGCTACCGCTCGGCGATCTACTACGTGGATGCCGAGCAGAAGGCGACAGCCGAGGACACGATCGCCGACGTCGACGCCTCCGGCCTGTGGCCGGGCAAGGTCGTGACGGAGGTCGAACCCGTCGGCCCCTTCTGGGAGGCCGAACCCGAGCACCAGGACTACCTGGAGCGCTACCCCGAGGGATACACCTGCCACTTCGTCCGTCCGGGCTGGCGGCTTCCCGCCCGTGCGAAGGACTGACAGCAACAGCCCGAGCGGTCGCGTCGTGCCTTCACCGCGGGACGGCGTGGCCGCAGAGCTGTGTGGCGCGGCACCGCGCGCTAGCCCAGGTAGAAGTCCCGGCGTGCGGCGACGAACACCTCGACCGACTGGGCGGGGATGCCGGTGACGCGTTCGACGTCGTGAGTGGATCGGTCGTAGCGGTTCTCGCGGTGCAGCCGGGCCATGGTGAGGATGTGCTGTTCGGTGTGCGGGGGCAGGCCCAGCTTGGCGAGCACCTCGGCCCGCCACCGCTCAGGCGGCATGTCCACGTAGGACACCGGTCGTCCCAGGGCCCGCGAGAACTCCTCGGCCATCCCGGTCATGTCCATGATGCGGGGGCCCGTCAGCTCGTAGACCTGTCCCACGTGCGGAGCGGGATCCCGGAGCACGGTCGCGACCACCCGGGCGACGTCGGACACGGCGACCGGCGAGGTGCGTCCGGAGCCGAAGGGCAGCGCGAGGGTGCCGTTCTCGCGGATCGAGAGTGCCGGCAACGCCGTGAACAGCGGGTTGTCCAGGAATGCCGTCGGCCGGATGTGCACCACGGGCAGACCGGACCAGTTCAGTACCTGCTCGGCCAGCCAGTGCAGCCGCTGCTGATGCGACTCGGCCGTACTGGTGGCGGTCATCTGGGACACCGTCATCTGCGACATGCCGACCAGCCCGTCCAGCTGCGCGCACTCGCGCGCCACGCTGGCCACCACGGTTGCCGCCAGCAGATGATCCGGCGACACGGGCATGGCGAAGTACATCCGCGCGACGCCCTCCAGGGCGGCCGCGACCTTCTCGGGCCGGGTCAGATCTCCTACGACGACCTCCGCGCCGAGCGCGCGCAGCTCGGCCGCGCGTTCGTCGTCCCGGCGGACCATCGCGCGCACGGGCACTTCCTGCGCGCGCAGCCCCTCCAGAACCGTACGGCCGACGCCGCCGGTGTGTGCGATGAGTACGAGATCGCTGGTCACCATGCCCCCGATCTTCCCCTCACCGATCGCGCCGGCGCGTCAACACACGCGCGCGTGGTGCGAAGGGTGCCCGGGTGCCCTTGGCATATAGGAGCATGTGCTCTTACTGTGGATGGGAAGCTTGGGAGGAACTCATGACGCCTGCGCCGACGAACTCTGTCGATCCCTGCAACAACCTGGCCCTGCGCAAGGCGGCCCGGTACATCGGTGCGTCGTACGACAAGGCCCTGGCCCCCGTCGGCCTGCGCGGCACCCAGCTGAGCATCCTCCAGAAGCTGAGCGAGCACGGTGAGACGACCATCTCCGCGCTAGCCGACATGATCGCCATGGACCGCACGACGATGGCCTCGAACCTCAAGCCGCTCGCCCGGGAGGGCCTCGTGACCGTCGAACAGTCGGCCAGGGACCGCCGCGCACGGATCGTCACGATCACGCCGGACGGACGCTCCCGGCTGAAGGCCGCGCTGCCGCACTGGCAGTCCGTGCAGGACCAGTTCGAGGAAAGCTTCGGCGCCGAAGAGGCCGCCCGGCTGCGGGCCACCCTGGAAGCCGTCCTTCACACCGGCTTCCACCCCTGGGCCGAGTAGGCGGGCGACGCCCCTCCCCGACGTTCCTTGCCACCGTCCCACCCCCGGCGATCAACCCCGGGGGCCCACGTACTGCCGGCCCCTTGGGCGCGGGCTTCTCCGCACCCAGGGGTCCGGTGCCGGTCATGGGGCCAGGTGCGGTGATCAGCGGCCGGGGGCGCGCCGCGTGACCTCCTGGAGCACCCAGCCGTTGCCGTCCGGGTCGCTGAAGGTGGCGAAGGAGCCGTATGAGGCGCGCTCAGGGTGCGGACCCGCCAGGCGCTCCTGGCCCGCACCGTCATGGACGACGTCCCCATCGGCGTGGCTGTGGTAGATGATGCCTGCGGCGTCGTGGAAGACCTCGCTCACCTCGACTCCGCGGGCGACGAGTTCCGCACGGGCGGCCTGGATGTCGGTGACGACCAGATAGAGACCCTGGACCGAGCCCGGCGCGGCGGAGGTGATCCCCTTGCCGATGAGGATCGAGCACTCCGAGCCGGGCGGCGTGAAGTGCGCGACGTGCCAGTTCTCACTGACAGCCTTCTCGAGATCCAGACGGAATCCCGCCGTCTCGTAGAAGGCCTTGGCCCGGCCGACGTCGGAGACGGGCAGCACCAGAAGTTCGAGCTTGAGATCCACGGAATTGCCCTTTCTTTCCTGCTTGGGTCGCATTGCTGCGAGAAGCCGCCGGTAGCGGTCCGGCGGCTCGAACAGTTAGGAGCATATGCTCGTATTTACTGGGAGGCAAGAAAGCCAGTCATGGCTGCGCAGTGCTCGACAGCGCCAGTTGGCCGATCAGCGTTTACCTGCCGCAATCCGGCCACACCCCTTCACCGGACCGCACGATCTCCCGAAGCATCATGTGTCCGACTGCGAACACCTTCGTGGAGACGTCGCGCGACGTCCCGAATCGCCTCGCGGGCGGCATCCGCTCATCCTGGAAAGGAGGGGCCAGCTTGGGGCAGCCGGAGGGAGCGTCGATGAAGGCAGTACGGACGCACGACCGTGACGCGGCCGCGGACGGCCTGGTCCTGGAGGAGGCACCGTACCCGTACGCCGGCGAGGGCGACGTCATCGTGCGCGTGCGCGCGGCCTCCTTCACCCCGGACGAGCTGTCCTGGCCGGCCTCTTGGGTCGAGCGGAGCGGCCGTGACCGGGCCCCTGTCATTCCGGGGCACGAGGTGTCGGGTGAGGTCGCCGAGGTCTCGGTGGGCACCACCGGGCTGTCGGTCGGTCAGCGTGTCATCGGGCTGACCGACTGGAACCGGGACGGCGCCCTCGCGGAGTACGTGGCGGTGGAGGCACGCAATCTGGCCCCGCTGCCTGCGGGAATCGACCATGTGCAGGCGGCGGCCCTGCCGATGCCGGGACTCACCGCCTGGCAGGGCCTCTTCGTCCACGGAAGGCTTCAGGCCGGGCAGAGCGTGCTGGTGCACGGTGCGGGCGGAGGCGTGGGGATGGCCACGACGCAGCTGGCCCACGCCGCGGGGGCACGAGTGATCGGGTCGGGGCGTGCGGGCAGCCGGGGCCGGGTGCTGGAACTCGGCGCGGAGGAATTCCTCGACCTCGGCCAACCGGGGTGGCAGGAAGCCGCAGGCCACGTCGATCTCGTCTTCGACGCGCTGGGCGGGGAGGTGCTCGATCAGTCGGCCGCCGTGGTCGGTCCCGGTGGCACCTTGGTGAGCATCGCCCAGCCGCCGCGCGTGCGGCCGGAGGACGGCCGGGCCATGTACTTCATCGTCGAACCCGATCGCGGTCACCTTCTGGAGGTCATTCGCACCTACGTGGAGGGGCGGCTGCGCCCCTTGGTCGGTGCCGTGCACCCGCTGGAGCACGCGCCGGAGGCGTTCCGTGCCAAGAAGGGAACCGCCGGCAAGACAGTCATCCGCGTCGCCTGAGCACCGGACAGCCGGGCCGCGCCAGGCTCGGAGGTCACGCACCGCGCCCCAGTCGCTGAGCGGTGGGCCGGCTCCGCTAGTACCCGGAGCCGTTGCCGGTGGGGTCGTCGTCACGGACGCGTTCGGCGAAAGCCTCCTCGGTCTGCGCGATCCTGGCGGCCTCCTCGAACACGGCGACGACCTGCGCGGCGGGGACGACAACGGCGCCGGACACGTCGGCGAACACGCAGTCGCCCGGCCGGACGGTCACACCGGACACGACGACCGGCCGGTCGATCTCGTACGGCGTGACGACGTCGCCGCCCCACTTGGAGGTCTGACCGAGACAGTAGACGGCGAGCTCATAGGCCGCGATCTCGACGAAGTCCCGGAGCCGGCCGTCGGCCAGGACACCCGCGAGCCCCTGTGCGGCCACCAGCGAGAGCTTCGTTCCGCCACCGAGCGACACGTCGGGATGCCCGTTGCCGGCGAGCACCAGGACCCGGCCCCGCGCGCCGTCCTCGACGGCGTCGTGGAACAGCCGGGTGAAGGTGAACCGCTCAGGTGGGAGGGACTCGGCGCACGACGGCAGGTACGAGATCGTCAGCGCGCGGCCCAGGAGGACCCGGCCCGGGGTGGGGGTCACCAAGTTGTCGATGTGACACCGGTGGCGGTGCATGCGTCCCATGGCATCGACCACGTCAGGGGTCCGCACGCGCGACGCGAGCTCTTTCAGGCGGTCGTCCATCTCTGCCATGAGGTCTCCCGACCCGACGTGCCGCGGTGTCACGTCGTACGTCGTCATCCGGATGTGGGCACCCTGAGGTGGTCCAGTCCGCTCGCGTCCAGCCAGGTCTGGGTGGGAGAGCGGACCATGCGAAGCAGAACGCCCTCGCAGCCAGGACAGCGCAGCACCGTCCCAGGCCCGTCGAGGTAGGCGTGGGTCTGGGCGAGCATCATCTGCTCGCCGCAGCCGCGGCAGCGCCCCCAGGCGGTCGTCATGTCGGTCCCGAACAGGGCTTGGAGATCGCCGGCGGCGGCATTGCCGTCGAGGAAAACAGGCGTCGAGGTCATGGGGATTCATTTCCCTTCGATCCGGCGGGCCAGGTGCGACCCGGCTCCGCCAGGGCAGCGGTCCAGCGCTAGCCACCGGGTCCGAAACGCTCGGTCCGGATGCGGCCGGGCTCGTGGCCCAGGGCCACCAGCAGGCCGGCGGCCCATTCGACGAAGCCGGTGGAACCGCAGACGTAGCAGGTGGGTTCGAAGTCCGGTGGCCACCCCGCGCCGGACAGATCCGAGGCCGTCAAGTGCCCGGGGGCCCGCGGCCATTGTGGCGGGGTGGAGCGGGTGTAGAGGTATGTCCTGTCCAGGCCCGGGTCGCCCTGCCTCAACTCCGCGGCGAACAGCTGGTACTCGGGGCTGCGCACGGAGTAGACCAACCGGAAGGGCGTACGGCTGCCCACCGCACGTCGGGTGCGGATCATCGCCATCAGCGGCACCAGGCCGGAGCCGCCGCCGACGAGGAGAACGGGCTCCTTCTGCTCGGGCCGCCACACGAACCAGCCGCCCACCGGTCCGCGCAACTCCACCGCGTCCCCCACGGCGAGGTCGTCCGTAAGGTACGGCGACACCTCGCCGTCATCGACGCGCTGCACGGTCAGCTCCACGCTCTCGCCGTCTGGTGCGGAAGCCAGCGAGTAGCTGCGCTGCGTGCTGTAGCCGTCCTCCGCGGTGAGCCGCATGTCCACGTGCTGCCCGGCCTGATGGCCCGGCCAGTCGGGCACCTCGAACACGAGGGTGCGGGCCACCGCCGACTCGACGCGCCGATCGACAAGACGGGCCGTCTTCCAGCGCAGCCGGTCGCCTAGTCGCCTTGATACCGCTGCTCCCGCCATGGGTCCCCATAGTCGTGGTAGCCGATGGTCTCCCAGAAGCCGAGCTCTTCCTCGTCGAGCAGCTGGATGCCGCGAACCCACTTGGCGGACTTCCAGAAGTACAGGTGCGGCACCAGCAGCCGCGCTGGGCCGCCGTGTTCGGGCGCGAGTTCATCGCCGTCGAAGCGGTACGCGATCCACGCCTGCCCGTCGAGGAGGTCTGCCAGGGGCAGGTTGGTGGTGTAGTCGCCGTAGGAGCGCACGAGCGCGTAGTCGGCACCGGTCTCCACGTCCTCCAGCAGCAGGTCCAGGGAGACTCCCTGCCATTCCGTGTCGAACTTCGACCACTTGGTGACGCAGTGCAGATCGACGGTGGGCGTCTGACTCGGCAGTGCCAGGAGCTCTGCCCAGTTCCAGCTGTGCCGCGCGCCTGTCTCCGTGCGGAGGGTGAATTCCCATGCGTCACGGTCCAGCACGGGCGTCGGGCCTGCCGACAGTACGGGGAAGTCGCCGGTCTCGTACTGCCCAGGGGGCAGTTTGTGCCGCGCGTCGCGCGCTCGGCCGTGGAATCCGCGGGAAATGACGGGCATGCCGTGCCCCCGTTCTGCGATGTGGCCTATCCCATTCTTCAGGACACCGCCCGGCACAGCATCTCGGCGGCGAAGCCCCGGGAGGACGCCACTCCCGCGCGGCCGGTGACCCTGTGCCGTGACCGGCGTCAGGGCGGGCCCGGACCGGATGGCAGGATGAGCGGCATGGATGTGCGCAGCAGGAACAATGTCGTGGTGACCGGCCGCCCGGACGGCCCCGTGGTGGTGCTGGCGCACGGGTTCGGCTGCGACCAGAACATGTGGCGTCTGGTCGTTCCCGCTCTGGCCGAGAACTACCGGGTGGTGCTCTTCGACTACGTCGGTTCCGGCGGTTCGGACCTGTCCGCCTGGAGCGAGGAGCGTTACGCGTCGCTGGACGGCTACGCCCAGGACGTGGTGGACGTCTGTGCGGAGCTGGATCTTCGCCGGGCGGTCCTCGTGGGGCACTCGGTCAGCGCCATGGTCGGTGTGCTGGCCGCACAGGCGGCGCCGGAGCGGATCGGGGCGCTGGTGATGGTGGCCCCCTCTCCCCGCTACATCGACGACGAGGGCTACCGCGGCGGGTTCACCGCCGGGGACATCGACGAGCTGCTGCAGTCGCTGGAGTCGAACTATCTGGGCTGGTCCTCGGCGATGGCTCCCGTCATCATGGGCAATCCTGAGCGTCCCGGGCTCGGGCAGGAGCTGACCGACAGCTTCTGCGCGACCGACCCGGACGTCGCGCGGGTCTTCGCGCGGACCACGTTCCTGTCCGACAGCCGCGAGGACCTGAAGAGCGTGCGCGTGCCGACGCTGGTGCTCGAGTGCGTCGAGGACGTCATCGCCCCGCGCGAGGTCGGCGCATACGTGCACGCCGCGATCCCCTCCTCAAGCCTGGTCACCCTGAACGCGACCGGCCACTGCCCGCAGCTCAGCGCACCGGAAGCCACCGCTGAGGCGATCCTCGGCTTCCTGCGGTCCCTGTGATGGGCCGGGCCGACCAGGATCCTGACCCCTCCGGCACCGGGGACGAGACGGACATCAGCGCGGTGTTCACGTCGCTGATGGAGGACAGCGCCGAGGAGCTGTACGAATCCGCCCCGTGCGGATACCTGTCGACCCTCATGGACGGCACCATCGCCAGGATCAACGGCACGCTGCTGGGCTGGCTCGGCATGGAACGTGAGGCGGTGGTGGGCCGGCTGCGCTTCACGGATCTGCTGACCGTCGGCGGCAAGCTCTACCACGAGACGCACTTCGCACCCCTGCTCCGGATGCAGGGCGAGATCACCGGCATCGCCCTGGAACTGAAGGTCACGGACGGTGGCCGGTTGCCGGTGCTGGTCTCCTCCGTGCTGAAGCGGAGCGGCGACGGCGAACCGCTGCTGATACGCACCACCGTCTTCGACGCCACGGACCGCCGCGCGTACGAAGCCGAACTCCTGCACCGCAAGCAGCAGGCCGAACAGGCCCGGGCCGAGGCCGAGCAGGCGCGCGCGGAGGCGGAAGAGGCACGTCGGCAGGCCGAGGCCGACCGGACGCGGCTGGCCGACGCGTTGTCCGTGCTGCAACAGTCGCTGCTGCCGACCTCGCTGCCCATCGTGCCCGGCATGGACACGGCCGTCTACTACCACGCCGCCTCCGCCTACCAACTCGGCGGCGACTTCTACGACCTGTTCCCCATCGACGGCACCCGCTGGGGCTTCTTCCTCGGCGACGTGTGCGGCAAGGGCCCGCAGGCCGCGGCCCTGACATCACTGACCCGCTACACCCTGCGTGCCGCCGCGCTGCACGACCCGGACCCGGTCACCGCCCTGGCCACGCTCAACGCCGTCCTGCACGACCGGTACACCGCGGGCGGTGACCCCCGCTACTGCACCGCCGTCTTCGGCGTCGTCGACACCGGCACCGGCGACGCCCCCACCATCCGCGTCGCCTCCGGCGGCCACCCCCCGGCCCTGGTCCTGCGGTCCACGGGGGAAGTCGAGTCCCTGGCCACCCCGGGTGGCCTGCTCGTCGGCGTGCTGCCCGCCGCGCCCTTCGCCACCGCCGGGGCCACGCTCGGGCCCGGCGACACCCTGCTGCTGTACACCGACGGCCTGACCGAGGCGCGTACCGGCCCCGGCCGTGACAGCCTGTACGGCGAAGACGCCCTGCACGCCTTCGCCGCCGCCCACGCCCCTGCCACCGCGCAGGAACTCGTCACCGCGTTGACGGGGCTGCTCAACGGCTTCGGCTCCGGCCTCGACGACGACACCGCTCTGCTCGCCCTCGGCGTTCCCGCCGTCCGTCCGCATCCCCGACCGGCAACGAGCCACGATCGATGACACCGCTGAACATCACCGAACGCATCATCGCCACCGGACCCGTCCTGGAGGTCGCCGGCGACCTCGACCACGCACACGCCGGGGCCCTGCGCCAACGGGTCGAGTCCTTGACCCTGCGGCCTGGCCAGCGCCTCGTCATCGACCTGACCGGTCTGACCTTCTGCGACTCCAGCGGCATCACCGCCTTTCTCGCCGCCCGCCAGCAAGCCGTGGCCGCGGGAGCGGACATCGTCCTGTCCGGCGTCCCGGTCAACACGTTGCGGGTCCTGACCATGGTCGGCCTCGACCAGGTCTTCACCATCAACCCCGCCTGACGACCGGTTCACCACCGGCGGAGGTGCCGGCCCCGGACGGCTAGGCTGGAACCACAGGCTGACAAGGATGCGATGCGATGGGTGACGGGCGCGCGCCTGGACCGTCCCACCAGGACGAACTGCTCGCAGCCGCGTGGGAGACGCACCGGCCCGCCGTGTTCGGCGTGGCCTACCGGCTGCTGGCCAGCGTGGCCGACGCCGAGGACGTGACCCAGGACGTGTGGCTGCGGGCGGCGGGAGCAGATCTGCGCGACGTCCGCGATCTGCGGGCCTGGCTGGTGACGGTGGCGGCGCGCCGGTCATACGACATCCTCAGGAGCGCTCGCCTGCGCCGGGAGACCTACGTCGGCCCGTGGCTGCCGGAACCACTGCTGACGGGGCCGGACGCGGCCGAGCCCGTGCTCGTCGACGAGTCCGTGGGTTCGGCGATGCTCCTGATCATGGAGGAGCTGAGCCCGCCGGAGCGGGTGGCCTTCGTGCTGCACGATGTCTTCGGGCTCGAGTTCGCCAGGATCGCGGAAGTGCTGGACGTCTCCGTGCCCGGTGCCCGGCAGCTCGCCTCGCGGGCCCGGCGGCGGGTGGCCCGGGCGAAGCAGTCCGTGCCACAGGCGCCGAGGGCGGAACGGGAGCGGGTGCTGGCGGCGTTCCGTGCGGCCTACGAGGCGGGGGATCTCGCGGGACTGATCAGGCTTCTGCATCCGGACGCCGTCTTCGTCACCGACGGCGGCGGCGAGTTCCCCGCGGCGCGCAAGCCCATCCTCGGGGGTGTGCGGGTCGCCGAGGTGATGGTCCGGCTGGTGCGTCAGTGGCGTCCCGACCGCATCCAGGTCGTCGAGGTCGGCGGTGAGCTCGCACTGCTGTTCCGCCGCGAGGGGCGGGTCCACTCCGTCGACACGGCGCAGATCACGGACGGCCTGATCACCGCGTACCGCAGGGTGCTCAATCCGCGGAAACTTCCCCACGTCTGAGCCGTCACACCCCGAGGTGCTGCCTCGTCTCCCTGGTGACAGCGCGGCGTGCGACGACGAGCCGCCGCCCGCCGCGCCACCGAGACGGCCCGCGACGCGGGCCACCGACGAAGCGAAGGAACCATGACCGAAACCCAGCGCGTCAACATGGGCAAGCAGCACCCGGCCCCCTACAAGGCCCTCATGGCCCTGTCGGCGGAGGCCGAAGGCGCGGCCGCCGCGGCGGGCCTCGACCCGCTCCTGGTCGAAATGCTGAAGATCCGCACCTCCCAGATCAACGGCTGCGCGTTCTGCATGCGCTTGCACACCCGTGACGCTCTGAAGAAGGGCGAGAGCCCCGACCGGATCGCCGTACTGCCCGCCTGGGCGGAGACCGGCTACTTCTCCGAGACCGACCGCGCCGCCCTGCGGCTGACGGAAGCGATCACGGGCGTGGCGGACGGACACGTGAGCGACGAGGACTACGACGCCGCCGCGGCCGTACTCACAGCGGACCAGGTGTCTGCGGTGGCATGGCTGGCCACGGTGATGAACGCCTTCAACCGTGTCGCGATCACCAGCCGGTACCCCGTCCGGGGCTGACCTCGGCCCGTGAGCCTTCGGGACCCGGCCCCGCCTACCCGCGGTACGCCTCCATCAGGCGCAGCCACACCTCGCTGATCGTCGGGAACGCGGGAACGGCGTGCCACAGCCGCTCGACGGGAACCTCGCTGACGACCGCGATGGTCGCGGACTGCAGCAGCTCCCCGATGCCGGGTCCCACGAAGGTGACGCCGATCACGGTGCCACGGTCGAGGTCGACCACCATGCGGGCCTGGCCGCGGAATCCCTCCGCGTACTGGGCCGCGCCTGCCACGCTCTGGAAGTCGTTGTCGACCACCTGGATCCGGCGCCCGGCGCGTTCCGCCTCCTGTGCGGTCAGGCCGACGAAGGCGACCTCGGGATCGGTGAAGACGACCTGGGGCACGGCTTCGCTGTCGGCGGTCGTGACGTGGGCGCCCCACTTGCCGTCGTCGAGCGGTTCGCCGTGGACGCGCGCGCCGATGACGGCGCCCGCGATCCGGGCCTGGTACTTGCCCTGATGTGTCATCAGGACGCGGTGGTTGACGTCGCCGACGGCGTACAGCCAGCCGTCCTCCACGGCAGTCACCCTGCAGGTGCCGTCGGCACGCAGCCAGTCGCCCGGGGTGAGGCCGATGGTCTCCAGACCGATGTCGTCCGTACGCGGCGCCCGTCCGGTCGCGAACAGGATCTCGTCGGCGACGAGTTGGTCGCCGTCCGCCAGGGTGATGCGCGCCTCGCCGTCGGGTCCGTCCTCGCGCGCCACGGACGTGACGGAGGCGCCGAAGCGTACGTCCACGCCCGCCTCGCGCAGCCCCTCGGCGACCAGTTCCCCGGCGAACGGCTCCCGGCCCGCGAGCAGACCGCTGCCACGGACCAGCTGAGTGACCTCGGACCCGAGCGCACGCCAGGCAGTGGCCATCTCGACCGCCACCACTCCCCCGCCGACCACGACGAGACGCCCCGGCACGGCGGAGGAACTGGTGGCCTCACGACTGGTCCAGACACGTACCCCGTCCAGACCCGGGAGGTCGGGCAGCGCGGCGCGGGTGCCGGTGCAGACGGCCACCACGTGCCGGGCGGTGAGGCGTACGGTGCCACCGTCGGGGGTGGTCACCACGACCTGGCGGGGGCCGTCAAGGCGGCCATGGCCTCGCACGATGTCGACGGCGACCGAGTTGAGCCATTCGACCTGACCGTCGTCCTGCCAGTGGAAGACGATGTCGTCGCGGTGCGCCAGGACCGCCGGCACGTCCAGTGGTCCGGCCACCGCCTTCCTCAGCCCGGGTACGCGGCGGGCGTCCGCCCGCGCCAGAACCGGCCGGAGCAGCGCCTTGCTGGGCTCGCAGGCATAGTACGAACACTCGCCACCGAGCAGCTCGCTCTCCACGATCACTGTGCTGAGCCCGGCCGCCTTGGTCCTGTCGGCCACGTTCTCACCGACGGGACCCGCGCCGATGACGACGACGTCGTAGGTACGGGAGGTGTCGTCCACTGCTGCTCCTGCGTCTCTCGTCCGCTTTCGCGGGTCCGTGTCACGGGGCGCGCACCACCGAAGGCACCCGGCGACGGCGGTCCGGCGGAGCGGACGGCCGTCCTGCGGGCCGGCGCCCGCGGGTCACCGTCCGGGGAGCCGTTGCGTGACTTCCTGGAGCACCCATCCGTTGCCGTCCGGGTCGCTGAACGAGGCGAACGATCCGTAACTCTGGCGCTCGGGCTCGGGGCCGCTGACCCGTCCCACTTCCCCGGCGTGGTGGAACACACCGCCGGCGTCGTGGAACACCTCGCTCATGTCGGCTCCCCGTTCGTGCAGTTCGGACCGGGCCGCCACGATGTCGTCGACGATCAGATGCAGTCCCTCGACCGAGCCGGGCTCCGCGTTCGTCACCCCGTTGCCGAACAGAAGCGAACAGTGCGATCCCGGGGGCGTCAGATGCACCACCCGGAACCCCTCGTCGTCCGAGTGGCCGACGTCCAGGCGGAAGCCCAGACCCTCGTAGAAGGCCTTGGCCCGGTCGACGTCGGAAACGGGTAGCACGACGACTTCGAACTTCAGATCCATCTGGCATCACCTTCCCTCGAGCTCCGGCCGCGCGCCCGCAACTGCGGGCCGGGGTCGGCTCCTTGACGACCGCCCCGTGCGACCCTGGTCGCGCGTCGCCGCGGGGAGTTGCCGACTACGTCTCCAGGTCGAGGCGCACGACGGCACCGATCTCGACGAGTTGTTCCGGCAGCGCGAGGGCGACCACGCCCATCACGGTGCTCGTGGGGCGGTGCTCGGCGAAGTACTCAGCGTGGAGACGGGCGAGCGCGTCGAAGTTCCGCCGGAGGTCGACGATCAGCACGGTGGACTCGACGACCTGGTTGCGGGACGCCCCGAACTCCCGCAGCACCCTGTCCAGGTTGGCGAACGTCGTCCTGACCTGGAGTTCGAAGTCGTCGGCGCCGACGAACGCACCGGCCTCGTCGTGGGACAGCTGCCCCGAGATGTACAGGGTCTCACCTGCCTGGAGTGCCTGGCTGAAGCCGAAGAGGGATTCCCAGGGCACGCCGAAACCGTACTTTTGAGCCTGGACAGTCATTGACATCTCCATCGATCCAGGTACTGCCGCAAGGCATTTCCGCGGCGCGGCGTGCCGGAGCCGCACGACCGCCCTTGATCCGGCGCCCGGCCGGAGGCTCCCACGGCAGAGCGCCATTCACTCGATCAGGCCAATTCGAGCCTAGCAACACATGTCGCCGGGTGCCTTTCGGCTGTCCACCAGCACACCGGGGTTGAGGACCCCACCGGGATCCAGGACCTCCTTCGCTGCGCGCAGGACCCGGGCGAAGAGTTCCGGGCGCTGGAGGTCGTAGTGAGGCCGGTGATCGCGACCCACGGCGTGGTGGTGGGTGACGGTGGCCCGGTGACGATGCAGGACGTCGCCCGCGACGGCCTTGAGGTCGTCCCAGACGGCCACCTCGTCGCCGGGCCGTCCTGCGGCGATCACGGTGAAGTAGGGTGCCGCGCCGTCGGGATAGACGTGTGTGAGGCGGCAGTTGACGATCGCCGGGTGCCCCGTCGCCTTGAACGCGGCCGCGCCCACTTCCGTGCGGACGGCGTCGATCAGCGCGGGCAGCCGGTCCCACGTGGTGGCCGTCTCGAAGGTCTCCGTGACGGCGCCCATCCGGGCGAGGCCGTCCCGCAGGTAGGGCATGCGCAGGAAGGCGGAGCGCCATGCCCCGACAGCCTCGTCGGCAGGCGCTCCCGGACCCGTGGCGCCGGCCCCGGTCCGGCCGCCGTGGGCGCGGGCCAGTTCCAGGGCCTGGTCGAGACGGCCCTCCACGGGACCGGTCGACGACTCGAAGCCCAGGACGAGCACCGCGCTGCCGTCCTCGGCGGCACCGGAGAGCGCGGCCTCTCCGGGATCGAGCAGCCGGCAGTTGGCGGGTGCGAGGTCGGACTGGGCAAGGGCGCGCACCGCGCCGAGCGCGGTACGGAACTCGGCGAAGGACACCGAGGCGGACGCCTTGTGGCGAGGGCGTTCCTGCAGACGCATCCACGCCTCGGTGATGACGCCCAGGGAGCCTTCGGACCCGAGGAAGAGGCGGTCTGGTGAGGGGCCGGCTCCGGATGCGGGCAGCCGCCAGGACGCGCTGGTGCCGGCGGGGGTGACGACACGGAGCGACTGCGCGAAGTCGTCGATGTGGGTGCGCACCGTGGCGTAGTGCCCACCGGCCCGGGTGGCCAGCCAGCCGCCGAGGGTGGAGAACTCGAAGCTCTGCGGGAAGTGGCGCAGGGTCAGCCCGTGCGGTCGCAGCTGCCCCTCCAGATCGGGGCCGAGGACACCGGCCTGGATGCGGGCGGCACGGCTGTCGGTGTCGATCTCCAGCACCTGGTTCATGGCGGTCAGGTCCAGGGACATCACCGCGCGGTGTTCCCCGCCCCGGTATTCGACGCCGCCGACGACCGAGGAGCCACCGCCGTAAGGGATGACGGCCACCTGCTGCTCACCGGCCCATTCCAGCAGGTCGGCGACGTCCTGGTCACGGGCCGGACAGGCGACCAGGTCGGGGATCCGGCCCGGCCGGCCCCGCAGGGCGCGCGTGACATCGCGATAGGCCTTGCCCCTCGCGTGGGCGGCGCGGGCCTCGGGGTCGTATGTCACCAAGTGCGCGAGGCTGCGCGGCGCGTCGACGGCCGGGCTGCCGATGCGCAGGCCGGCCACCTCGGGCAGGGGGAGCGGACGCGCGAGGGTGCCGGGGACGAGGGCGCCCAGCGCCATGCACTCCGCGTCGTCCGGGTGGGAGTCCACCCACCCCCATCCCCACCAGGAACGGGTTCGGGACGTACGCGCCACGGTCTCGTCGGGCATGGGCCGGCTCCTTCATCGAACTTACCAGAAGGTAAATTACCTAGTGGTAAATTACCTTCATGGCAACCCCTTCCGCGCGAGCGGGCACCAAAGGCGTCCCCCGGGCACAGCGTGAGCAGCAGATCATCGCCGCGGCCACGCGGGAGTTCGGCCGCCGCGGCTACGAGGGCACCTCACTCGCGACCGTCGCCGCCCGGGTCGGAGTCACCAAGACGCTGCTCCACCAGTACTTCGGCGCCAAGCAGGACCTGTACCTCGCCTGCCTGATCCCGGTCGGCGACCGGATCCTGTCGGCCATCCGGGCCGCCATGGAGGACACCGCCGGTGCCGGCACCGAGGAGCTGAAGGGCGGCGCGGGCGAGAAGGCCGGCGCGAAGGCGTCGCACACACCGCTGCGAGTGCTGCACGGCCTGTTCACCGCACTGGAAGGGCAGCGGGAGGCATGGTTCGTCCTCTACGACACCTCACTGCCGGAGGGCAGCGAGGCCGCCCGTCGCGCACGGCGCTACCGGACCGCCGTCGACGAGTGTGCGGCACGTGGTACGGCCGATGTGCTGCTGGCAGCCGGCTCCTTCGACTCCCTGGACGCCGACGCTCTTCGGTACGCCTGGCAGGGTCTGGCCACGGCCCTCGTCCGCTGGTGGATCAACCATCCCGACGAGTCGGCGGATGCCATGGCCGAACGCTGCGCCCGCCTGTTCACCACGGCTCGCGGCGCACTCGGCGCATAGTCGCGGGCGGTCGCGGGCGGTCGCCGGCGGGACGCCTCAGGACGTGCGCCGGCGCGACGGGCCGAGGCGAACCTGACGGCCGTGCCGCGCCCGTCGGCGTACCTGAATATTCGCTTGCGTGTCCGGCAACTGCTCGGCACCGTGGAGCCGGTGAGCGACAAACCCGAGCGATGGACAAAGGCAAGCGTCTACCCCGACATGTGGGTCGACCCCGACGACGACCCTCGCAACAGCGAGGGGGCAAGCCCGGACGGCGAGTTGGCGACCCTGCAGGATTTCCTCACCGGATACCGCATGACGCTGAGGATGAAGTGCGACGGGTTGGCTCCGCAGGACCTGGCGCGCCGGTCGGTGCCCCCGTCGACCATGTCCCTGCTGGGCCTGGTCCGTCATCTCGCCGAGGTGGAGCGGGACTGGCGCAACTGGATCCGCCCGGAGGACCCGGCACCGAAACTGTACGGAGCGCGCGACGCGGACTTCGAGGGCGCCGTGGCGGAACAAGCCGTGGTCGAGGCCGCGTTCACCGACCTCGCTCGTGAACAGGCGGAGACCGACGCGGCGTTGGCCGAGTACGCGGATCTTGGCACCCGGGTGGGCAAGGACGGCACGGTCGTCCGGGAGCTGTGGGTTCACCGCATCGAGGAGTACGCCCGCCACTGCGGGCACGCCGATCTGCTGCGCGAGTGCATCGACGGCCGGGTGGGTCAGTAGGCGCTGGGGGGCGTGCGCGCCACGGCCGGCCGGCAGGCCGAGCGGAATCCGCGCGCGGGGCGTGGGTGGTCATCGCGGGCCGTCCGACGGCCCGCGCAGCCGAACTCCGGCTTCCTCGAAGGCCCCTTCACGGCTGCCCCGGCGCTCACGCCTCATCCGGAACCGGCCGTCGCAGCAGGTACGCGGCGGCCGACGAGACGAGGACGACCATGCACCCGATGAACACCAGCCCCGCCCCCTCCAGGCCGACCGGGTCCGTCAGCGCCCCCACACCGATCACCGGCACCGAGATGCCCGCGTAGGCCACCACGAACAGCGTGGAGATCACCTCCGCCCGGCGGTCCGCGGGTGACGCCTGGGCCACCGCTGCCAGCGCCGCGCGGAACGTCAGCCCCTGCCCGGTTCCGCCGACGAGCGCGCTCAGCACCACCAGCAGGATCAGGTCCCAGTGCAGTGCGCCCGCGAGCAGCGCGAGCCCGGCGAAGAGCCCGGCGCACCCCAGCGGCAGTGAACGACGCACCCCGATCCGGCCGACAGCCAGCTGCCCGGCGGTCGAGGAGAAGAAGGCGAGGGCGACGACCAGCCCGCTCACGGCGTGATCGCGCAGGTCCAGGGACTGAGCGAGGAACGCGGGACTGACCGAGGTGAACACCCCGAACAGCGCGAAGCCCACGAACGAGGCGATCGCCGCGGGTCCGAACACCGCCCGCACCTGAGCGGGCAGGGCGGGCCACTGCGGCCGTACGGTGCTCAGCGGCGTCCGCTCCCGTACGGTCTCCGGAAGACGCAGCAGTACCGCGACCGAGGCCGCCACCAGCGCGAGGTGCACGGCGAAGGGCAGGTACAGCGGCCAGGCGGCGTACTCCGCGAGCACTCCGGCGAGCAACGGACCGCAGCCGAGTCCGCCCATGTTGGCCGCCGTCGCGACGAACGTCGCCCGCGAGGCGCCCCCGTGCGGCGCAAGCTCCATCACGTACGCGGTGGCCGCGCCGGTGAACAGACCGGCCGACAGCCCTGACAACAGCCGCCCCGCGTACATCCAGTCCAGCCCCGTGGCGCACAGGAAGCACACGGCGCTCGCTGCCGCGAACCCCAGCCCCCACAGCAGCACCGGACGCCGCCCCGCCGCGTCGGAGACGTTGCCCGCCAGCAGCAGCACGCCGATGACCCCGAAGGCGTACACGGCGTAGACGACGGTCACCGTGAACTCGGAGAACCCGAACTTCTCCTGATAGAGGGGATACAGAGGAGTCGGCAGCGTGGTGCCGGCCATGCACACGGCGAAGACCGCCCCCGCGAGCACACACTCACGCCACCCTCGGCGCACGCCGTCCATGCCGCCGAAGGTAACCCCGGGCCCCGAACCGGACCCGCCCCGGCACGCCACCACCACAGGAGAGCGGACGGGAGACCCACTGAACAGCGGAGTCGCCGGCGAGCCGCGCGCGGACACCGCGAACGGCCCAGGTGCGGGCTCCGCCGGGCTGCGGTCCGTTCGGCGGCGGCCGACAATGGGGAGCGGGTCGCATGTCCGCCCGCCCACGAGACCGCGGCGCCGCCCGAGAGGAGCGTGCTCATGCGCGCTGAGTCTTCGCCGGCCGCGCGCAGGGGAGCCCTCATCGCGGTCGCTGCCGCCCCCTTCTGCCTCCAGCTCGACTTCTTCTTCGCGCTGAACCCGGCCCTCCCCGGCGGCGCCAGGGAATTCGCCGTGCCGCGGCGTGGGGGCGCCGGGTCCGTTGACGGCGGCGTCTTCACCGAGGGGCCGGAGGCGGCGTACGACGCGATCCCGCGCGTCGGCGAGGCGGTGATGCCGGCGGCGTCCGCGGACGTGACGGTCGGACCTCACCGGCAGGGGGCTCCCGCCGGTGCGGCGCCCCTCGCGCCGCGTGCGCCACATGACGGGCGCCTGCCGTGACGGGCGGACTGCGGCGTACCGAGATTCTGCACCGTTCGGTGCGGGTGTCCCTCTCCGCGTCCGCAGGCTTCTATCCCTTCCTGTACGGCGTCGACCAGCCGGTGGTGGCGCTGTACGCGCTGTTCGCGCCGATCTCCCTCGGTCTGCTGTCCTCGATTCCCGGGTCGGGGCGTCAGCGGGCCGAGGTGATGCTGAAGGCGCTGCCGGTGGGTCTGCTGCTGGTGGCGCTGGGGACCGTGCTGGCGGTGCAGACCTGGGCGGCGGTGCTGGGGATGCTCGTCGTGGGGTTCCTCCTGGCCTTCGCGGCCATCGCGGGCCCGCGTCCGGCCGGGGCGGCGCCGGGACTCCAGCTCTTCTACATCCTGGCCTGCTTCCCGCCGTACGAGCCGGAGACCCTGTGGCTGCGGCTGGCCGGGCTCAGCTACGGCGTGGTGGTGCTCGCGCTGTGCGAGCTGTTCCTGCTGCCGCAGCCGCCCGGCCCGACCTACCGGGCGGCGCTCGCGCAGGCCCTGTCGACCGCCGGTGACACCATCGCGGGACGCACCCACCTCTCCCCCGCCGACCTGCGGGCGGCCGGTGCGCGGCTGCGGCTGTCCGACACCCCGCCCGCGGAACGCCCGGCCGCCCCGGGACGTGCCGCCCGTGGCCTGGCCCAGGCGGGGTCCGCCACGCGACGGCTGCTCGAACAGCTGGCTCATCTGACCGAGTCCGGCGAACTGCGCGAGCTGGTCCGGGACGGCACCGGCGAGGGTGCCGGCGCCAGGACCGGCCAGGGTGTCTGCGATGTGGCGTCCGGGTCGCTGCTGCCGCAGGTGGCCACGTTGTGCCAGGAGACGGCAGCCGCCCTGCGGTCCGGCCGGGCCGCCCCGGGCCCGCAGCGGATGAACGCGGCGATCGACGGCTTCCAGCAGTTGCGCATCCGCCAGGTGACCGGCCCGGCGGCCGAGGTTCCTCCGGTGGCGGTGCTGCGCCGGCAGGCGGCGCTGCTGGCCGTCGCCGAGTCGGTACGGGTCCTGGAGATCTCCGTACGGGTCGCCCTCGACGGACGGCGCACCCCACCCATCGAGCCACGGGAGTTGTTCTGGTACACGCAGGCCTCCACGCCCTCCCTGTGGGTGCGCCGGATCGTGGGCAACATGACGCTGCGCTCCGTGCAGTTCCAGAACGCCCTGCGGATCGCGCTGGCCCTCGCCGCCGCACGGCTCGTCGCCGGTTCGCTCGACCTCACCCACGGCTTCTGGGTGCTGCTGGCGGTACTGACGCTGAGCCGCACCACCGTGGGAGAGACCTGGGCCGCCATCCGCAAGGCCGTCGCGGGCAACCTCGTCGGCGCCGTCGCGGCCGGGGCCCTGCTCATCGGCCTCGGGCAGCACACCGAGGCGTACGCCGCGCTCCTCGCGCCGGGCATGCTCGTCGCGTTCGCGCTCGGGCCCCTGCTCGGCATCGCCTGGGCCCAGGGGCTCTTCACCCTCGTGGTCGCCACCGCGTTCGCCCAGATCGCCCCCGCGTCGTGGCACCTGGCAGCGGCACGGATCGTGGACGTCGTCGCCGGCAGCGCCATCGGCCTGCTGTGCGCCATGCTCGCCTGGCCGTCGGGTGCCCGGCGGGAGGTCCGCCGGACCATGGCCGGGCTGCTGCGGGAATGCGGCCCGCTGGTCAAGGGCACCGTGGCGACGCTGACCGCCATGCCGCCCCGCTCGGCCCCCGCTCCGCCGACGCTCCCCGCCCTGCACCGGCTGCGCCTCGCCGAATCCGCCTACGCCCAGTACCGCAGCGAGCCCGCGGGCAGCGCGTCCAGCAGCATGGACTGGCATGCCGTGCTCATCGCCGCCCACCACATCCTGCTCGGCGCCCAGTGGCTGCCCCGCGTCGACCTGCCCGCCAAGGCCCTTTCCGAGGACGCCGCCGAGCAGGCCCGATCCGGCGCCCGCGCACTGGCGAACACCATCGACCGCCTCGCCGCCCTGTGCGCCGGCGACCCGCCCCAGCCGGAGCGGGCCGGGGCGTCGGGCACACGGTCGGGGTCGGCCGTCCCGCCGCCGGGCGGGACACGCGCGGACACCGCGGAACCGGCGGCATCCCGCCCGGACACCCCCGAGACCCCGCCCGGACGGCCGGCCGAACGGCGCCCACCCCCACAACCGTCCGGGACACGTGCGGACATCGGGGAGCCGGCCGAGTCCCGCTCGGACACGGCGCAGCCACCGCCTGGGCAGCCGACCGTAGAGCGCCCACCCCCACAACCGTCCGGGACACGTGCGGACATCGGGGAGCCGGCCGAGTCCCGCTCGGACACGGCGCAGCCACCGCCTGGGCAGCCGAC
>NZ_JBIUBW010000007.1:198238-302933 GCF_044548465.1 Streptomyces sp. NPDC052023
ACCGTAGAGCGCCCACCCCCACAACCGTCCGGGACACGTGCGGACATCGGGGAGCCGGCCCAAGCCCACCCGGACACCGCCCAGCCCCCGCCCGGGCAGCCAGCCGAGAAGCACCCATCACAAGCGGACGAAACGCGGCCGGCCTCCTCCCGGCCGAGACCCGCCCGTGCGCAGTCGCCGGTCCCGTCGGGCGAGAGCCGGCCCTCGCCCGCGTGGCCGGACACGGAGCGACCGGCGTCCTCCCAGCCTCAGGAGTCGCCGTCAGCGGCCCCTCAGCCCGACCGTACGCCGCTGCCGGCGATGGTCGACCTCGACGTATGGCTGCGCAGCCTCGCCGCTCAGCTCAGCCGGATCGAGGCCGCTCTGCCCGAGACGTTCCGCCGGGCGGGGCGCGGTACGGCGCAAGCTGACGTGGCCGGACCGGCGTCCCGCCCCGGCGGGCAAGGGAGTTAGGGCGCGCACGGTGACCAGCCGGAACCTCGCCGCCGCGCTGCGGCCTCCGTCCCCCCGCCGGGGTTGGGTGTGGTGGCTGCCGCTCATCGCGGTGGCCGTCGACGTACTCGCCGAGTTCGCCGTTCACGGACGGGAGCCGGTGAGTTTCATGCTCATCGCTGTCCCCCCACTGGCCGCGGCGACGCGCGGGCCTTGGGGCACCGCGCTGTCGGCCGTGGTGTGCCTGGGCCTGGAGATGTGGATGGCCGCCCGCCGTGTGGGCCACTTCGGCGAGCAGCACCACATCGCCATGTATGTCGCCACGCTCCTCATCGGGGTCGCCAGCGTCGCCCTGTCCTGGCAGCGGGAGCGGACGCGCCGGCATCTGATCCGGGCGAACTCCGTCGCCGAGGCCATGCAGCGAACTCTGCTGCGCCCCGTACCACGCCGGTTGGGCCCAGTACGCGCCTCCGCCTTCTACGAGGCCGGAGAGGGCGGCACACTGGTCGGCGGTGATCTGTACGACGTGTGCGAAACGCCTTTCGGCGTGCGGGCCATCATCGGTGACGTCCGCGGCAAGGGGCTGAACGCCGTCCAGACCGTGGCGGCGGTGCTGGGCAGCTTCCGGGTGTCCGCCCACGAGTGGCAGAGTCTGAGCAGCCTGGCGGAGCGGCTGGAGCTCAGCATCGCGCGCAACAGCCCGGCCGGCGACGACGGCGACCCCGAACTGTTCGTGACCGCCCTGGTGATGGAGTTCCCGGCGGACGGCGGCGAGGTCCGCGTCGTCGACCGGGGCCACCCCGCTCCGCTGGTGATCGGCCCCGAGGGCGTCCGGCGACTGGCCACGGCGCCCGGGCTGCCGCTGGGGCTGGGCGGGCTGGCGGGGCGGGAGGACGACACGACGGTGCACGCGCTGGGCGCCGGCGAGGTGCTCGTCGTCTACACCGACGGGATCAGCGAGGCGCGCGACGCGGACGGCGTCTTCTACCCGGTGCTGGAACGTCTCACGGCACGCTTCCGCGGCGAACGCGCCCCCGCGCCCGAGACGGTCGTGTCCTTCCTTCGCACCGACTCCCAGCAGTGGTCGGCCCGGTCCGACGACGACGACCGCGCCGCCCTCGCCCTCTCCCTGGCCGCTCCGGCCGTCCCCATCTCGGCCCGCGCCGACCGCTCACCCCCTTGACCATCTAAGTCTCATTACGCAACTCTACTGCCATCGAGCCTTGCCGACGAGGAGGCGAACACGATGGAGTGGACGGGTGCGCGGTATGCGGACACCCCGACGGTCGAGGTCACCACATGGGTCGATGCCCCACCGGAGCGCGTCTGGGAGCTGGTCTCCGACGTGACCCGCATGCCGGGCACCAGCGTGGAGCTGCGATCGGTGGACTGGGTCGGCGGCGCCGTCGGGCCCGGCGTGGGGGCGCGGTTCCTCGGACGCAGCGCCCATCCGGATCTCGGGGAGTGGGAGACCGTGTCGACCGTCGTCGAATGCGAACGCCCGAGGGTCTTCGCGTGGGCGGTCGTCGACCCGGAGAACCCCACGGCCGTGTGGCGGTTCCGGCTGACGCCGAAGGATGGCGGGACCGAGCTGTCGCAGTGGGTGCAGATGGGCCCTGCCCCCTCCGGGCTGTCCTTGGCGATCGAGGCCATGCCGGACAAGGAACAGAAGATCGTGTTCGTGCGCATGCGGGAGTTCGAGCGGAACATGACGGCCACGCTGGAGCACATCAAGCAGTGGGCGGAGGCGTGATGCGAACGGCGACGACGGTCGAGGCGGCGAGCTTCGGCACCTGGTCCCGGCAGGCCGACTTCGTCGTCGAGGCGGAGAAACTGGGGCTCGACATCTGCTGGGTGGCCGAGGCCTGGGGCTCGGACGCCCCGTCCGCGCTGGGCTTCTACGCTGCCCGCACGGAACGGATGCTGCTCGGCTCGGGGATCATGCAGGTCGGCACCCGCACTCCGGTCGCCCTCGCCCAGACGGCCATCACCCTGTCCAACCTCTCCGGCGGACGCTTCCTGCTGGGCCTCGGCCCCTCCGGCCCCCAGGTGATGGAGGGCCTGCACGGCGTGCCGTTCGCCCGCCCCCTGGCCCGCGTCCGCGAGACCGTCGACATCGTGCGGCAGGCGATCGCGGGCGGCAAAATCGCCCACGCGGGCTCGGAGTTCCGCATTCCGCTGCCCGGTGGGGAGGCCGTCCCCATGCGGCTGTCCATGCGGGCCGAGCACCCCGTCCCGCTCTATCTGGCCGCACTGTCACCGGCCATGCTCAAGCTCACCGGGCAGGTGGCGGACGGCTGGCTCGGCACCAGCTTCGTCCCCGAGGGTGCGGCCGAGGCCTACTTCGCTCCGCTGCAGGAGGGTCTGGCCGCCGCCGGGCGCAGCCGCGCCGACTTCGACGTCTGCCAGGGCGCGGAAGTCTCCTTCGCGCCGGACGAGGAGGCGCTCGGCGCCATGGTCGCCGGCCGCAAGAAGGAACTCGCCTTCAGCCTGGGCGGCATGGGTTCGGCGTCGACCAATTTCTACAACCGTGCCTACAGCCGTCAGGGCTGGGCCGAGGTGGCGGCGGAGGTACGGGAGCGCTGGCAGACGGGTGACCGGGACGGTGCCACCTCCCTGGTGACCGACGAGATGGTGCTCGCCACCACGCTCATCGGCACCGAGGAGATGGTGCGCCAACGGCTGCGGGTCTGGCGGGATGCCGGTGTGGACACGGTCCGTCTCTACCCGGCGGGCGAGACCCTCCAGGCCCGGCTCGACACGCTGGGCCGGGCGATCGAGCTGGTCCGCGAGGTCGACGGCGGGGCATGAGGCGCGACCGCGGGACGGCTCGCACAGCGCTCCGGCAGCGACGTCGGCGTCAGCGGTTCGGGGCGACGCCGAATCGCGCCTGCACGTCGGGGCGCTCCAGCAGGCGCGCGGGGTAACCGGGTCCGGTGCGCACGGCCACGTCCGCGTGCCGCAGCGGTTCGCCGCAGGAGGAACACACCACCTGGGGCTGCGTGTCGTGGTCGCAGGCGGTGTGGCGCATGGTCACGGGGACGCCCTCCTCGCCGGCCAGCCAGCGGTCGCCCCAGGCGTTGATCGCGGCCAGGACGCCGAAGAAGTCACGGCCCTTCTCCGTCGGCAGGTACTCGTGGCGGACCGGCTCGGTCCGGTAGACGCGGCGCTCCAGGAGCCCCGCGTCCTCCAGACGCCGCAACCGGTCGGCGAGGGTGTTGCGGGCGATGCCGAGCGAGCCGATGAAGCCGTCGAAGCGCGACTCGCCGTAGAAGACCTCACGCAGCACGAGCAAGGTCCAGCCGTCGCCGAGGATGTCCACCGTGCGAGCGATCGAGCAGGGCCAGCCATCGAAAGACGTCCGTCTCATGCGTTCGACCATAACAGTCTCATGATGAGATGCGGTGGTCGCGGGCGGACCGCACGAGACCCACGGGGCACTGTCCGGCATGGTCAGCGGGCCTTTTTCAGGGTGACCTTTCCGGCCTTCTTGGTGAACAGGGCGCCACCGACGCTCATCGACACCAGCAGGTTGTACTTTCCGGGCGGGACACTCGACACGTCGACTCCTTCGGCCCCGGTGGTGAAGAAGCCGAAGTCGTAGTTGCCGAGGTCTCCTGGCAGCTTGTGCGGCCGTACGGCGTCGGGGTTCTTCTTCGCGGCCAGCGGGAACGCATGGCATCCCTGCCTTCCCTCGAGCACCAGGTAGTAGAAGGCGTGCGTGTCACGGTCGGCATTCCTTCCGGGCAGGAAGCAAACACCCTCGGCATGGATGTTCCCGCCTCGCTCCTCCGCCTTCCCCGCGGAGAAGCACACCCCGGCGAAATCCGTTCCGACGATGCTCCGCTTGACCAGCTTGAGGCCGCCCTTGCCACCGCGGAAGAGAAGTTCGCAGTCACCGAGGGCCTGCCGCCGGTCCGTCGCGTTCTGCGAGATCAGCCGGGTACGCCGTTCGATCCCCTCGTCCTCGCTCGCGATGCAGACGGAGACGTCGTAGGTGCCCGGCGGGAGTTCACCGAAGGTCAGCTCGCCCTGCGTGGTGAATCCGCCCATGGCGTACTCACAGAAGTACTCGTCGAAGTAGTCCCGGTAGAGCCTGATCTCCTGGGTGGCTTCCAGCGGGTACGTCCAGGTCTCGCCGTCCTTCTCCAGGACGAGCCGCTTGGTCTCGGCGGTCGGGCCGTCGGGCGACACACCGGGCAGGAAGGCGTGTCCCTTCAGCCGCAGCTGCCCGTCCGCGAACTCGGCGCGCTGGAGCAGGGCCAGGGCCGTGTCGCGCTGCCGAAGCTCGGCGAGGTACTCGGCGGCCGCCTCCGGGTCCTCGGAGCCGGCGCCTGTCGTGACCTCGCCCCAGCGGGGTGCGGCACCCTCCGTCAGGGAGTACACGATGCTCAGGATCGACGGCAGGGCCTGCCGGACCACCTCGTCGTGTCGTCGCACGGTGGGAGATTCGACGAAGAGGAAATTGAAGTTCTCGTATTCCCGCAGGGCGGGAAGGTAGTGCTGGACTTCCTGCTCGTACTGGTAGTCGCCGGGCGAGGAGATCACATATATGTTCCGCTTGAGATCCGTCTTCTCCGCGAGGAGGTCCTTCATGACGGCGTCCATGACCGCGACGTTCTCGTCCGGCTGTCCCTCGCCCAGGACGGCGTCTCCGAGCTGTCCGTGACCCTTCGAATAGCTTCCCAGGAAGTACTGGGGCGTTGAGGCCACGATGTTCTTGTAGTCGTACTTCAGGCCGTAGTAGAGCGCGGCGCTGCCACCTTTGGAAGCACCGAGGAGGGTCACCTCGTCCCGGGTCACCCGCAGCCGCCTCATGTGGTCCTCGATGAGGGCCTGTATGGATTCCGTGACGGAGAAGTCCATGTTCCTGGCCACGTAGTAGGAAGCCCCGCCGTCGAAACGGTCACGGATCCTGAGGACGTTGCATTTGACGCTGTCCAGCGCGTTCCCGAAACCGTACGGGCTGCCCACGGAGGAGAAGACGACGAGCAGGTGCCGGTGGTCACCCTGGGCCGGACGGAACTGGAACTCGACCGGCCATTTACCGTGCACCTCCACGCTCTCCTTGTAGGCGCGGTTCCGGTGCGTCGCGTAGTTGGGCGACAGCGGAGGCAGGGCGTTCTTCATGACGGTATGCGGACTCTCTGGCCAGGTGCTCGGACGGGCGACGCTCCGGCGGAGTATACGGAGTGTCCACCTGATGGCCAGCCAGAAGCCGCCGGACGGTCACCACCGAGGGGCCGGACGGGAAGCTGCGGCGGCCACAGCGGCTCGGTGTATGCGCGCCGGCGAGATCGCCGACCGGGTCCCGCCGGCGCCCCGCCGCGATGTCGGTCATGCCCAGGGTGGCGCCGGCGCTGCTCCCCTCGGGCGGTGCCCGTGATTCGTGAGACGCGCCGCTCCGGTTCTCACATATAAGCGCACAAAACAGGTCTTATACATTCATGCAGAAATTTACGCGGCGCACCTTGCTCGGTGCCTCGATCGTGGCCGCCGGATCGGGAACCCTGACCGCCTGTTCCGGGTCCGGGTCCGGCGCACAGCCCGAGGGCGGGGCCACCGGCCGGCGGGGCGCCAGGCACAGCAGCGGCAACTTCATCCCCAAGGGACCCAAGGGATACGTCAACCCGTCCGATCCCGAGGTTCTCGCAGCCGAGAAGAAGCGCGGGGCGGGTCCCGTCCGCAAGTTCAAGCTCACCGCCACCGAGACGACCGTCGACCTGGGCGGGCGGTCCGTGAGGACCTGGACGTACGGCGATGCGCTGCCCGGGAAGGAGATCCGGATCGCGGCCGGCGACGTCCTCGAGATGACGCTCGCCAACCACCTGCGCGAGGCGACGACGCTGCACTCGCACGGTATTCGGATGCGCTGCGACATGGACGGCGTGCCGGGCCTGACCCAGCGCTCCATCGGGGCCGGTGAGGACTTCACCTACCGGTTCGCCGTGGAGCATCCGGGCACCTACTGGCTGCACTCGCACTCGGGCATGCAGCTCGACCGTGGCCTGTACGCCCCGCTGATCGTCGAGGACCCCAAGGAGCCCTTGTCCTACGACAAGGAGTGGGTCCTCGTCCTGGACGACTGGGTGGACGGCGTGTCCGGGTCCACTCCGGACCGCGTACTCGCCCAGTTGCACGGCGGCGAGCACGCGCCGATGGACATGGGTGAGGGCGCCCACGGGCCGGAGCGCGGCAAGTCCGCCGGGCCGCAGGAGTCGCCGTCCGCCAGGTCCGCCGGTCCGGACCGCGTCCTGCGGGATTCGTACAGCCGCGTGCTGCAGAGCATGGGCGGCAACGTCGACTATCCGCACTACCTGATCAACGGCCGCCTCCCGGAGGCTCCCTCGGTCTACCGGGCCCGCCCCGGGGACCGTATCCGGCTGCGGATCATCAACGCCGGGGGCGACACGGCCTTCCGGGTGGCACTGGGCGGCCACGAGATGACGGTGACCCACACGGACGGCTACCCGGTCGAGCACACGAGGACGGACGCGCTGCTGCTCGGCATGGCCGAACGCTACGACGTGATGGTCACGGCAGGGGACGGGGTGTTCCCGCTGGTGGCGATCGCCGAGGGCAAGGGCGCGAGGACGATGGCGGTGCTGCGCACGAGCAGCGGGTCGATCCCCCCGCCCGACGCGCACCCGGACGAACTCGACGGCATGCTCGTGCCGGCCCGGCGACTGCGCCCGCACGAGTCGGTCGCCTTCAGCGACGACGAGCCGGACCGTGAGATGCGCATCAAGCTGACCGGTGGCATGGAGAACTTCGACTGGGGCTTCGACCACGAGCCCTACTCCATCGAGAAGCGCATCCCGGTCCAGGAGGGTGAGCGTGTCCGCATCAGTCTCATCAACGCCACGGACATGTGGCACCCCGTGCACCTGCACGGCCACACGTTCGCCCTCACCGGCATCGACGCGGTCGGAGCCCGCAAGGACACCGCCCACGTGCTGCCGCACCGCAAGCTCGTCATCGACTTCTACGCCGACAACCCGGGCCTGTGGATGCTGCACTGCCACAACCAGTACCACTCCGAGTCCGGCATGATGACCATCCTCGGCTACCGCAAGTGACCTTGCCCGCGCGCGTTCGCGGGACATGAGTACCCGGTGGCTCCCGCTCCGGGGTCCCGGCCGCGTGCCGGGACCCGGCCGGGCCGGTCCCCCTCAGGACATCCGCTCGACGCCCCGCCCTCCAGCAGGGCACGCAGATCCGTAGCCCACCCGGGTCCTCCTGAGCCACCCGGGTGCCGTGGCGGCGGTGCGGCACGTGGCCGCCGCCCCCCTCGTGGGCCATGTTGCTGACCGTCGAACAGAGAGCGGCAGCGGCCGGATGCGAAGGAGGCCCCGCGGTGGGTGAGCTGTACATCGACGGCGAGTGGACACAGGCGGCGGCCGGCGGGCGGCGGGACGTGGTCAACCCCTACGACGCCTCCGTGGTCACGACCGTCGACGAGGCCGACGCCACCGACGTGGACCGTGCGGTGCGGGCCGCGCGGCGTGCCTTCCGCGAGGAGGACTGGGCCGGCGCTCCCTCCCGCCGCCGGGCCGACCTCCTGCTGCGCGTGCACGGCCTGCTGCTGCGCGACAAGGAGGAGATCGCCCACACCGAGACCCTCGACACCGGCAAGACGCTGACCGAGGCACGCATCGACGTGGAGGACGTGGCGAACGCCTTCCGCTACTTCGCCGAGCTCGCGGGCAAGGACGCCGGCCGGGTCGTGGACGTCGGCCCGGACGTCCTCAGCCGCGTCGTCTACGAGCCGATCGGCGTGTGCGCGCTCATCGCGCCCTGGAACTACCCGCTGCTGCAGGCCTCCTGGAAGGTGGCCCCGGCGCTGGCCGCCGGAAACACCTTCGTCCTCAAACCCAGCGAGACCACACCGCTCACCACCGTCGCGATGATCCGGCTGATCGAGGAGGCCGGCGCACCGCCCGGCGTCGCCAACCTGGTGCTGGGCTCCGGAGCGACCGTGGGAGCGGCCCTGACCCGCCATCCCGAGGTGGACCTGGTGTCCTTCACCGGCGGTCTGTCCACCGGACGGGCCATCATGGCGAGCGCCGCCGAGGGGCCGAGGAACATCGCCCTGGAACTGGGCGGCAAGAACCCCAACATCGTCTTCGCGGACGCCGACTTCGAGGCCGCGGTGGACCACGCGCTGGACGCCGCCTTCCTGCACTCCGGGCAGGTCTGCTCGGCCGGGTCACGTCTGCTGGTCCAGGACTCGCTGCACGACCGGTTCGTCGACGCCCTCGCCCGGCGGGCGCGGGCGATCCGGCTCGGCAGCGGCCTGGAGGAGGGTACCGAGAGCGGCCCGCTGAGCTCCGCCGAGCACCGCGAGAAGGTCGAGGGCTACATCGCCATCGGCAAGGAGGAGGGCGCCCGGCTCGTCACCGGCGGCACCCGCCCCGACGACCCCGCCCTGAGCCGGGGCTTCTTCCTGCTGCCGGCCGTCTTCGCCGACTGCGACCGGTCGATGCGCATCGTGCAGGAGGAGGTCTTCGGCCCGGTGGTGACCGTCGAGCGCTTCCGCACCGAGGAGGAGGCGCTGGAACTGGCCAACGACACCCGTTACGGCCTGGCCGGCGGTGTGTGGACGTCGGACGCGAGCCGCGCCCAGCGCGTCGCCCAGCGGCTGCGGCACGGCACCGTGTGGATCAACGACTTCCACCCCTATGTGCCGCAGGCCGAGTGGGGCGGCTTCGGCCGCTCCGGCGTGGGGCGGGAGCTGGGCCCCACCGGGCTGCGCGAGTACCAGGAGGCCAAGCACATCTACCAGAACCTCTCCCCCGCCCCCTCCGGCTGGTTCAAGGGCTGACAGGCAGTACCCACGTCGTCGGCCCCCTGTCATGACGGCCACCGAAGAAAGGCACCGCATGGCCTCCACCACCGCGCACGGCGCCGAGTCCGCCTACGACTACGTCATCGTCGGCGGCGGCACCGCGGGCTGCGTGCTCGCCGCCCGTCTGAGCGAGGACCCCGACTGCCGGGTCTGTGTCGTCGAGGGCGGCCCCAGCGATGCCGGCGACGAGCGCATCCTGCGCCTGCGCAACTGGATCAACCTGCTCGGCTCGGAGTTCGACTACGGCTACACCACCGTCGAGCAGCCGCGCGGCAACTCCCACATCCTGCACTCACGCGCCCGTGTGCTCGGCGGCTGTTCCTCCCACAACACCCTGATCAGCTTTCTGCCGTTGCCCGAAGACCTCGACGACTGGGTCGTCAGGGGCTGCTCGGGCTGGGACCCCGCGACGATCCTCCCGTACCGCGACCGGCTGCTCACCGAGATCGTCCCGGTGGCCGAGGCCGACCGCAATCCCATCGCAAGGGACTTCGTGACCGCGGCCGCCCGCGCCCTCGGTGTCCCCGTCGTCGAAGACTTCAACGCCGAGCCCTTCGCCGACGGCACCGGCTTCTTCTCGCTGGCCTACCGGCCGGAGGGCAACCTGCGCTCCTCCGCGTCCGTCGCGTACCTCCACCCCGTCATGGACCGGCCGAACCTCACCGTGCTCCTGGAGACCTGGGCACATCAGCTGCTCCCCGACGAGTCGGGACGGCTGACCCGCGTCGCGGTCCGCGGGGCCGACGGCCGGCCCGCCACCGTGCGCGCCGGGCGTGAACTCCTGCTGTGCGCCGGTGCCATCGACACGCCTCGCCTGCTGATGCTCTCGGGCGTCGGGCCCGCGGACGCCCTGCGGGAGCTGGGCATCGACGTGAGGGCGGACCTGCCGGGCGTGGGGGAGAACCTGCTGGACCATCCCGAGTCCGTGATCGTCTGGGAGACGGCCGGCCCGCTGCCGCCCAACTCCGCGACGGACTCGGACGCCGGTCTGTTCCTGCGCCGCGACAAGAGCCGGCCGCGCCCGGACCTGATGTTCCACTTCTACCAGGTGCCGTTCACCGTCAACACCGAACGCCTGGGCTACCCCGTGCCGCGGCACGGAGTGTGCATGACGCCGAACGTGCCGCGCGCCCGCTCCACCGGCCGCATGTGGCTGCGCAGCGCCGACCCCGCCGAGCATCCCGCCCTGGACTTCCGGTACTTCACCGACCCGGACGGCCACGACGAGCGCACGATCGTGGACGGTCTGAAGGTCGCCCGCGAGGTGGCTGCCACCGATCCGCTGCGCGACTGGCTCGTCCGCGAGGTCGCGCCCGGTCCGGACGTGGTGTCCGACTCCGCCCTGTCGGAGTACGGGCGCCGTGCGGCGCACACCGTCTACCACCCGGCCGGCACCTGCCGGATGGGCGCCCCGGACGACGCGATGGCCGTCTGCGACCCCGAGCTGAGGCTGCGCGGGGTCGAGGGCGTGCGGATCGTCGACGCGTCGGTGTTCCCGGCAATGCCCACGATCAACCCCATGGTGACCGTCCTGCTGGCCGCCGAACGCGCCGCCGATCTGCTCACCGGCCGCCCCGGTCCGGCGGGCGGGGAGGCGGGGCGGTGACCCATCCACAGTCCCCCGCGCCCGCGCCCGGCGCGTCCGGCGGGGAGCCCGGCTCGGAGTTCCGCAAGGACATGGGCCCCTGGGCCAACTTCGCCCTCGGCTTCACCTACCTCTCCCCCGTGGTGAGCACGTACACCCTCTTCGGCACCGCGCTCGCCACGGGCGGGCCACCGATGATCTGGGCGTTTCTGCTCGCCGGGTGCGGGCAGTTCCTGGTGGCGCTGGTCTTCGGCGAGATCGTCGCCCAGTACCCCATCGCCGGCGGTGTCTACCCCTGGGCCCGGCGGCTGTGGGGCAAACGCTGGGCGTGGATGACCGGCTGGGTGTACATGTGGGCGCTGCTGGTGACCATCACCTCGGTCGCCTACGGCGCCGGCCCCTACATCGCCATCCTCTTCGGCTTCGCCCCGACCGTGCACACCACCGTGCTGTGCACCGCCGTACTCATCGTCGTCGCCGTCGTCATCAACTACGCGGGCACCAAGGCACTGTCGGCGGCGGCCCTGATCGGTTTCGTCGGTGAGCTCGTCGGCGCCCTAGTCGTCGGCGTGTACCTGCTGGTCACCCATCGCGCCCACGGTCTCGGCGTCATCTTCGACACCTACGGCACCCAGGGGGACGGCTCCTATCTGCCGGTGTTCCTGGCGGCGGCCATCATCGGCTTCTACCAGTACTACGGCTTCGAGGCGTGCGGCGACACCGCCGAGGAGGTCGCCCGTCCCGGCAACGTCATCCCTCGTGCGATGCGCCGCACCATCTACATCGGCGGCGCCGCGGCGACGTTCACCTGCCTGTCGCTGCTGCTGTCGGTCGCCGACTACCGCGCGGTCATCTCGGGCGAGGACCCCGACCCGGTGGTGCGCGTACTGTTCGACGCCATGGGTGAGTTCGGGGCCCGGGCGGTGATGGCCGTGGTGCTGATCTCCTTCCTCTCCTGCACCATCAGCCTCCAGGCCGCGGCCGGACGGCTCATCTACTCCTACGCCCGCGACGAGATGATCGTCGGGCACCGGCTGCTGCGGCAGTTCTCCCATGCCCGCGCGGTACCGGGATACGCGCTGCTCGTGTCGGCCGCGGTGCCGCTGCTCATCGCCTTCGGTTCGCTGGTCTCCGAGGACGCCCTCACCAACATCGTCTCGTTCGCGATCCTCGGTATCTACGGCTCGTTCCAGATGGTGGTCCTGGCCGCGCTGCGCGCGCGGCTCAAGGGGTGGCGTCCGCTCGGTGAGTTCACCCTGGGCCGCTGGGGCCTCGCGGTGAACGCCGCCGCTCTGGCGTACGGCATCTTCGCCATCGTCAACATCGCCTGGCCCCGCAACCCGCAGGATCCGTGGTTCGAGAACTGGATCGTGCTGCTGTGCGGCGCGGTCGTGGTGGTCACCGGCCTGCTGTACATGTTCACCACCCACCACTACGGCCGCGGCGGCGCACCGGCCGGCGACGCCGTCCCCTCCGACGAGAGCATGGCTGCGAACGGCCCCCGCCGGCCCCGGACATGACGCGGCCCGGTCCGGCAGATCCGCGACCGACCGGGGCCGTAGTGGTGGGCGACAGGCGTCAGACGGACGACAGGTCGATCGCGCGGTCGATCTCCTGGGGGCGCAGTACGCGCAGGATGCCCTCCAGGAGGTAGTAGTCGGCGTAGGGCAGGGAGATCTCGATGCCGTCCTCGGCCGGGCGGTTGCGGGTGCAGCGGGCCACCACCGCCTCGGCGCGGGGCGACTTCCTGGTCAGGCAGGTTCGTGACAGGGCGGTGAGCAGGCGCAGCGCCACGTCCCGGTAGTGGGCGCGGCCGGTGACGGCGGCCAGGTCGAGCAGTCCGCACGCCGTGATCGCGCCGGCCGAGGCGTCCTTGATGTCGTGGGGCTGCTGGGGCGCGCGGTAGTCCCAGACGGGCACGTCGTCCGGGCTCAGCGCCCCGATCGCGAAGTCGGCGAGCCGGCGCGCGGTGGTCAGGAACTGCGCGTTGCCCGTGCGCCGGTACATGGTGGTGAAGCCGTAGAGGCCCCATGCCTGCCCCCGCGCCCAGCACGAGGTGGCGCTGTAGCCCTGAACGGTGTTCGGGCCGATCGGCGCACCGGTCGCGGGGTCGAAGTCGAAGACGTGCGGGGTCGAGCCGTCCGGGCGCAGGAAGACCCGCTGAGCCGTGGTGGCGTGCTGCACGGCGATGTCGAGGTACTTGGCGTCGCCCGTCTGCTTGCCGGCGAAGGCGAGGAGATCGAGGTTCATCATCGTGTCGATGATGACGCGGCCCGCGTTGCTGGGATCGTCCAGCGCTCCCCACGCGCGCAGGAAGCGTCCCCGGGGGTTGTACCGCTGGATCAGCGAGTCGGCGGCCCTGATCGCACCGGCCCGCCAGCTGTCGTCACCTGTCAGGCGCCATGCGGTGACCCAGGAGGGACAGAACAGGAAGCCGAGGTCGTGGGTGGTGGTGTCGTACTGGCGGGGCGCGAGCCGACGCGCCGAGTCCAGCGCCAGGGTGCGCAGCGCGTCGTCTCCGGTGTGCAGGTGCGCCATCCACAGCGTTCCCGGCCAGAATCCGCCCACCCAGTCGCCGTTCTGGGAGTACACCCACTTCTCGAATCTGGTCCCGACCGGGAACGCGCGCACGCCTGGTGCGACCGAGGCGATCTTCTCCACCGCGTAGTCGGCCGCCGCGCGCAACTCGCGCAGGGACGAGGCCTGCGAAGTCCTCTCTGCTGCGCCTGCGGCCGGGGCCGGGACACCGGCCCCGGCCGCGGTGGCGACCGCCGTGGCAAGGACCGTACGCCGGGAAGGGCTCATGTTGCCTACTCCATCAACTGGGGGAAAGGGGAGCGGGGTCGAGCGGGGCAGTTCGTGAAGCGCGACGGGGAGCGCTCGGGCGTCAGTCGTCGCGCAGTGCCCGTTGCGCGCTGTACAGGTTGCGGGGGCGCACCACGTCCGTGGTGCCGTACAGCTCCAGGCGGGAGTTCAGTTCGCCCGTGAAGTCGGGCACGTCGATCTGGCCGGACTCCGTGACCTCGTTGATGCCGACCGTGGCGGATCGGGGTGCCAGGCCGTCGATCCTCATCAGTCCCGCGCGGCCGTTGGTGACGCGGATGTTCCAGTGCGCGAAGCGTGCGCCGAACAGCGGGCCGGCGCTCGCGTCGCCGCCGTGACGGCCGTTGTTGTTGACGGTGATGTCGGTGCGCACATTGGCGAAGGGCATGCCCCGGTGGCTGTCGAAGGTGCCCATCTCCATCACGCCGCGCGACCAGACGTTGTACGAGGACAGGCCCTCGACGTTGATGCCGTGCAGTTGCGTGCCGGAGGGAGCGGGAGTGGTGCGCTGCTCGATGGTGAAGTCCTCGACGAGGTTGTCGTGCGAGCCCTCCCGGCAGAAGTACGGGTGATGGGTGCCGCGTCCCGCCACCCGGGTGCGGCGCAGCGTGCACGCGGAGGCGGCGACCAGGCCGAACCCGTTGTCGACGTGCCGCACCGTCACGTCGTCGGCCCAGCAGTCGTAGGCGCACTGGAGGACGACGCCGTTGTGCCCCTTGTCGAGCAGGTGCGGGGCCTGCGGGGTCTGAACGGCCTCCAGCGTGAGGCCCTCGACGCCCGCCCCCGTGAGCGGGGTCACGAGGGTGGTCAGCCGGGGCTGCCACTCGGGGCGCACATCGAGCGGAAGGGGCCTTTCGAGAGTGATGTCACGGCCGCGGACGCGCGTGACGCGGACGGGCCACTCGTAGGGCACGTACGAGGTCAGTTTCGTCTTGTCGTCCCAGACGTACGCCTCCGGGCCCGGTCCGCCGCCCGCCATGTGTTCCAGCAGGGTGTGGCCGGCGTCGTCGCAGAGGCGGAGCAGGACCAGGGTGCCGGGACGAAGCTGTGCGGCGTCGGCGACCCGCACGGTCCAGGAGCCCTGCCGCGCGGGCTCGACCGCGGTGAGGGTGCGGAATTCGTCCCGCCGGTTTCCGGTCCAGCCCTCGAAGGGCCACTGCTTCGCCTGTATCGCCGCCACCAGCGATGTCCAACGTGCCTGCGGGGCGAGCCAGATGAGGCCGCCCGCCCAGGACCAGGAGGACTTGTCGCCGCCGTACCGTGACCCGTAGACACCGATCAGTTCGGTGAGATTCCGTGTCGCGTACAGGGTGGTACGGCCGCTGCCCGCGCCCCGGAGCACGACGCCGGAATGGCCGATGCGGATCAGATCGTCGATGCGGAACGTGCCCGGCGGGAGGGTGACCGTGCCACCACCGGCCCGTCCGGCGGCGGCGATGGCACGGTTGATGGCGGGAGCGGAGTCGGCCGTACCGTCCGCGACGGCTCCGTACTCCCGTACGTCGGCCACGACCGGGCGGCGGGGCAGGCGCGCGGCTCCCCCGCGGCACCCCGCGCGGCCCACGTAGGGGATCTGCGGGTGGGCGTAGGGGTTCTGGGCGAACTCCCGCCAGAGGGTGGGCACTTGCGCATTCGCTCTGGCGGGGGTGGCCGCGGCCGTGCCGGCGCCCGCCGTCACGAGCGCGGCACCGGCGAGCAGCCCTCGTCTGGTGATCCCTCCGGCGGGGTGCGCGTCGCCGCTCCCCGGGCGCTGGTCTGCCGTCACGGGCCGGCTCCCTTCGCGTCCTTGGCTCCTGTGTGTTCCGTCGTGAACTTCGCACCACAAGGCGGTAATTCATATACATGAACAACGAGCGCACCGAGCCGGCGCTGCGCGAAAGCTCCCCACGGGCGAGCTATAACGTGGCCCCTCCCCTGGACCACGTCAACCCCGCAGACGAGAACGTGTCTCAGAAACGACTCTTCCGCGCGACCCGTTGCCCCGCGGGTCGTGCCCGCATACGCTCACACGACCTTGAAAGTGAATCACATTCATGGATATGAATCAGGACGGCATTCCGCAGTACCCGCCCCAACGAAACGGGGCTGCCCGGTGTCCCCCCGTGAGGTGGACACCGGGCAGCCCCGTGTGCCTGTGGTGATCACCAGGCGCAGTCGGGCACCCCGGCGATCTTCTCGCCGCCCTGGATGTAGATGTTGCTGACCCAGCCGATCTTCCCGTCCGCCAGCTCGACCAGCGTCCACCAGCGGTTGCTGTATCCACTGTCGTGGATGGTCTCGCCCACCCGCTGACAGTGCCCCTTGGCCGTCGTGCGGGAGACGGTCGCGACGACGGTGGGACACGAGGCGCGCGAGGGGTGGAAGACGCAGTCCGCGTCCGCGCCGTCGTGACGGACGTTCACGTTCGTCGCCCAGATGTAGACGGATGTGCGGGCCGCCGACGCGTCTGCCCGCGACGCGTCTGCCGCAGCGGCCGTGACGGAGGGCCGCTCGGGTGCCGCCGAAGCGGCCGGGGCCAGGGTCAGGAGCCCGGCAGCCAGCGCGGTGGCGGTCATCGCCCTGACCAGACGTCCTGTGCTCATGCTGCCTCCGGATTCCGGGCGGTTCAGATGTACTCGCAGTCGATGGTGGGGTCCGAGGGGCTGTCGACCGGCGCACCAGGCACCGGACGGTTGTTGGAGCCGCCGCCGGCGTACACCGCCGAGATCCAGCCAAGGGTCCTGCCCGGCGTGATGATCTGGACCCAGTAGGTGTTGGTGTAGGGGCCGTCGGTCACGCGGCCGGCCTCGCCCGCGTCCACCTGGCAGTAGGCCTTGACCCGGACCCGCGTGAGCCGCTCGGTGGTGGCGAGGTCGCAGGACGTGCTCTGGCACGAACGCACCCGTACGTCGCTGGCCCACACGTACACGGATCCGCTCGGCGGGTGTGCGGCCGCCGGCTGGGCGAGCGTCAGCAGAATCGAGGCGGCGACCACGACGAGCCCGGCCAGGGAGCGCAGCGCCCTGAAGGCGGAGCGGCGTCCCTGTCCGTCCCGGTGCCTGCGTACGTCCGTCCGTCGTGCCGTCTTCAGCATGGTGGTCCTTTCCCGGCGGTGGTCGCGGAGCGGCGGGGCTGCCGCGCCGTCCACCCTGCCGACGGGAGGTGATCACCTGCCGTATGACTGCCTCGCCGGGTCGTTCCTCTCGCGCAGGGCCTCAGCGTTCTGGCCAGGCGTGCGGCTCCAGGGGTTCCAGGGCCTCGCGGCTGCCCAGGTCGCGGAAGATGTGGTGCGCCTCCTCCTCCAGTTCGCGCCCCGCCCGGTCCGCCCCCTTGCCCAGTTCCGCGCGGGCCAGGTCACGCAGGGTGCGGGCACGCCACAGGGGCAGCGCGAGTTTCTCCCACAGGCCGAGCGCCTGCCGCAGCGTCTCGGTCGCGGTCTCCCAGTCGGACGCGGCCAGGTGCCACTCGCCGATCGTGCGCAGGACGAGAGCCTCCCCGAACATGTCCTGGCGCTCACGTGTGATCTCCAGGCACCGGTCGAGACGTTCCCGGGCCTCGGTCAACCGGCCCTGCCGGAACTCGACCTTGGCCAGGGACTGACTGGCGTACATCACGCCGAAGGCGTCGTCCGTCTCCTCGAAGATGCCGAGGGACCGGCGCAGCAGGGACTCGGCGCCGGGCAGGTCTCCCCGCGCCCGGTGACACAAACCCAGTGAGCGCAGCGCGAGCGCTTCGCCGTGCCGGTCCCGGGCGGTCACGTACAGCCGGTGCGCCTGGGAGAGGGCCTCCCATGCGTCGTCGTGGCGGCCCTGGTCCCGGTGCACGCATCCGATGCCGTACAGCACATGGGCCTTCGCCGCGTTGTCCTCCGGCTCCCGGTACTGTTCGAGCGCCGAGGTCAGCAGGGTCAGGGCTTCGGCGAAGCGGGCCTGTTCGCGGCGGGCCGCGCCCATGCCGGCCAGCGCCTGCGCGCGACCACAGCGGACGGCCCGCTCCTCGAACAGGCGCAGTGCCGCGGCGAAGAACGCGTGAGCCTCGTCGAAGCGGTCCTGCTCCAGCCGGAGTTGGCCGAGTCCGGTGAGCAGCCAGGCCTCGCCCTCGACGTCACCGCCGCGGCGTACCGCCTCCAGGGCCACGTCGTGGGAGCGGGACCAGGCGTCGAACTGGTTGTAGAGCGCCGCGGAGGCGGCCATGAGGGCGGCGGCGAGTTCGCGGGCCGCGTCGGACATGCCGTGCTCGGCGCAGTGCGTCACCGCGGCCAGCAGGCAGCGCTGCTCGGCGGCGAACCACGCGGTCGGCTCGCCCCCCAGGTCCTCCGGTGCGTCGGCCGTGGCGCCCGGGAGGAGACGTGAGGCGCCGCCCGGGCCGCGCGCTGCCGCGGCGCGTGCCATGCCCAGCCAGCGTGCGACGAGCCTGCGTACCGCCGTCTCGCGCTGGTGCGGGTCCTCGTCGGCCAGACAACGCTCCCGGGCGTGCTCGCGCGCGAGATCGTGGATGCGGTAGCGGGTCCGCCCCGTCTCGTCGGTGCGGACGACCTCCACGAAATGGCAGTCGACGAGTCGTTCCACGGCGTCCTCCGCCTCGTGTGCGGGCACGTCGAGGAGCGGCCCGGCGACCCAGGAGGCGAAGTCGGGCAGGTCCATCAGGGCAAGGCGGCGCAGGGCGCGCTGCTCCGGTGCGTCGAGGTCGGCGTAGCCGAGCCCGAGGCTCGCGCGCACCTCGAGGTCGCCCGCCTGCAGTTCGTCGAGGCGGCGGCGCTCGTCCTGGAGGCGGGCGGCGAGCCGGGCCGGCGTCCAGTGCGGGCGGGCGGCGAGACGGGCGCCCGCGATGCGCACGGCGAGCGGGAGCCGCCCGCACAGGGCGACGATCTCGGCGGCCTGGCTCGTCTCCAGGGTGGGACGGGTCGGGCCCGCCACACGGGCCAGCAGGTCCAGTGCCTCCGACTGCGAGGGCACCCCGAGATCGAGGTGGGTGGCGCCTTCCAGGGCGATCAGCCGGCGGCGTGCGGTGATCAGCACGGCCGAGCCGCCGCCCGGTGGCAGCAGGGGGCGCAGCAGCGCTTCACCGACGGCGTTGTCGAGGATGAGCAGGACCCGGCGGCGCGCGATGTGCGTACGGTACAGGCCGAGGAGGTCCTCCTCGTCGCGGGCCTCGGTGTCGGGGTCCATCCCGAGGGCGCGCAGCAGCCGGGCCAGGGCGTCCACGGTCCGCACGGGCTCGAAGTCCGAGGCGCGCAGGTCGACGAAGAGCTGCCCGTCGGGGAAGAGTGCGGCGGTGCGGTGGCCCACGTGGACGGCCAGGGCCGTCTTGCCTGTGCCCGGCCTGCCGGAGATCACGCCGATGGGCGGCGCGGTGCGCCGCGGGTCGCGCACCTGTTCCAGGAGGGCGGTCGCCCAGGCGATCTGCTCGGTTCGTCCTATGAAATCGGCGACGTCGGGAGGTAGTTGGGACGGAACGAGCCGGTGTGTGTCGTCGTGGGGCTGCTGAGGGGCGTGGGGTGACGGTGTGTCCGGGCCGGTAACCGGGCCGGCCGCCGCCCCGGTGGGTACGTGCCCCTGCCCGGGGGGCGGGGCCGCGTGGCGGGCCGGGGTCCCCAGCACCGCCGTGTCCGCCTGGAGCAGGGCCCGGTGCAGTGCCCGCAGTTCCGGGCCGGGGTCGAGACCCAGCTCGGTGCGGAGCAGGCGACGGCCCTCGTCGTAGCAGCGCAGTGCGTCGGCGACGCGTCCGGTGCGGAACAGCGCGGTCATCAGCTGGCCGCGCGGGCGCTCCCGCAGGGGGTTGGCGGCGACGTGCGCGACCAGTTCGGCGACGAGATCCGTGCGCCGGTCCAGGGCCAGTTCGGCGGCGAAGCGGAACTCCTGGGCCTCCAGCCGGAGTTCCGTCAGGCGCATCGCCTCGACGCGCGCGAAGCTCTGGCCGAGCCCTTCCAGGGCGTCCTGGCCGCGCCAGAGACGCAGGGCCGCCTGGAGGGTCTCGACGGCCTCCTCGGCCCGCCCGTCACGGGCCGCGTTCCGGCCGGCCGTGCACGCCTCCTCGAAGCGCCGGGCGTCGACTGCGGAGGGCGGGAACTCGGCGACGTAGCCCGGGGACCGGGTGCGGATCGCGTCGCCGCCCTCCCTGCCGGTCAGGGCGCGGCGCAGTCCCGAGACGTGCGTGGCGACGAGCGCCCGCGCGGTGGCGGGCGGCTCCTCCTCCCAGACCAGGTCGACCAGCCGCTCGGCGGACAGCACCTCACCGAGATGCACGACGAGAGCGGCGAGTATCGCCGTCGGTTTCGCACCGTTCAGCGAAATCCGCTGCCCTCCGCTCGACACCTCGACCGGACCCAGAAGGCGAACGTCCAACGTGTCCCCCGAATTCACGTTCCCGCGAGTCAGGGACAACATACCGGCACCCACGGACAGGCATGCCTGATACCGCACTGCCTTCTTCTCCGGCAGAGCGGTACGGCGGCCGGATGGCCGGAAATCGCTGGGTGTCCGGTGAGAATTCCTCCCAATTCACGGATGAGGCTGTCCGGCTTTCAACCTGGGGACGGAGGTGGGGACATCTCCGTATGAGCGCGTGCCGGAGCGAACGCATACGGCCGGCTTCCCCGGGCTGTCCCTGATCGCGGCCGCCCCGGCCCGGCAGGCGGCGGGCACGATCCGGGTATACGTCTGGGCGAACGACGTGAACATGCGCGGGTGCGCCGCGTACTCCTGCCCGCCGTACAGCGGAATCAAGGTCAGCCGGATGTACGTCACGGCGTACTGCCAGAACACGGGTGACACCGCCAAGGACGGCCCCTAGGAGAACAATTACCGGGTTCAGGTGGACGCAGGCGGACCCCGCGGCTGGATCAGCGCGGTGTACGTGCGCGGGGGCGGGAATTACGACCCCATTCCCACAGTTTCCGAGAACTTCGAAGACTGCTTCTGACGAGCGCCACCGGGCGGCGCCCTGCAGAGGGTTCTGCAGCGGATCTGCATCGAACTTGCAGGGCCCACCGCCACGCTGTGAGCGTGACGGACATCATCCTGCTTTCGGACCACCGGGTGGCCGGGACCCAAGTCGCCGACAACGGCGAGCCCTTGGTCGACACCCGCGAGGTCTCCACGCTGCGTGTCGACGCGCGGAAGGCCGACGACGACGGCTCGTACGCGCATGTCAGGGCCGGCGTCCTGCGCCGGCTGCTGCTCGCCCAGGACGCCCTGCCCTCCGGCGTCCGGCTGCTGCTGGTGGAGGGCTTCCGGCCGCCCGCGCTGCAGCGCCGCTACTTCGACGAGTACGCGGCCGCACTGCGCACCGCCCACCCGGACGCCCGGCCCGACCGGATACGGGAGCTGGCCAGCGCGTACATCTCGCCTCCGGAGGTCGCCCCGCACGTCAGCGGCGGCGCGGTGGACCTGACGCTCTGCACCGCCGACGGCGCGGAACTCCCCCTCGGTACCGAGGTCAACGCCACTCCCGAGGAGAGCGAGGGCCGCTGCCGCACCGGCGCGCCCGGCATCGGCGCCGAGGCCCGTGCCCACCGGACGGTGCTGAGCCGGGCGATGACGGCCGCGGGCTTCGTCAACTACCCGACCGAGTGGTGGCACTGGTCGTACGGAGACCGGTACTGGGCGCTGATGACCGCGGCGCCGGCGGCCGAGTACGGGCCCGCCACCCTGACCCGCCCGTAGAGCCGCTGGCCCGGAGGCGCGGGCCCCACCGCAGTACGAGACAGACGGATCACCCCGGGGGAACACCGTGGAAAACACCTGCATGGCGCCGACGATGACGGCCAAGTCGGCCCTCGCCACCGAGACCGCGAGCCGGAGCACCGGCCCGGGCGCGCGCACGACGTCCGTGACCGAGCACATGACGGCGGCCGAGTTCGACGAGGCCTTCACCGCCGTGATGCCGAGACTGCGGCGGCGGCTGCTGGCCCTGACCGGCAATCCGCACGATGCCGACGACCTGCTGCAGGAGACGTATCTGCGGCTCTCCCGGCGGGCGCACGCCCGCACCCTGGCGCGGCAGCAACAGCCGTACGCCTACACCTGCGCGGCGGCGCTGAACCTGCAGCGCGACCTGTGGCGGCACCCCTCGCGGCAGGAGCGCTGCACGGACCGGCTGCCGGAGCAGAGCTGGGACGGCGGCTTCGCCGGCAGCGAGGCCGAGGCAGTGGCGACGGCGTTGCTGCGCGGGCTGTCCCCGAAGGAGGCGGCCGCCGTGATCCTCGTCGACATCGAGGGACTGACCCACGACATGGCGGGGGAACGGCTCGGCGCCCACCGCGGCACGGTGCAGCGCAACCGGATGCGCGGACTCGCCAAGATCCGTGCCGCGCTCGACGCATACGAACCGGCCTCCGCTCCCGTCCCCTCCACGACGGCCGACGGGCCCGCGGGGCCCACCCCCACGGCGTGACCGGCGTAAGGCCCGAGGCAGACCGACCGACTGCCGGACCCGCCCCTCGCCGTACACCCCGCTCGTCCAGGGCTCATCCGTACACCACCCACCCGCACATCACCCATCCGCACAGCGCTCGAACCACAGCAGGGGGAATCGCATGCGCCGCACCAACCGCACGCCGGCGATGGCAGGAGGACTGCTCCTCGCCACCACGTTGAGCTGTACCGGGACCGCGCTGGCCGCCACGTCGGCGGCTCCGCCGAAGGCCGTGGCCGCCGCCGGCTGCCGTGCCCTGGCGGACGCGTCCGCACAGGCGCAGGCGATCGTCGACGCCGCGTGCTCGCAGATCGGGGTGCCCTACTCGTGGGGCGGCGGCTCCCTCCACGGGCCGACGTACGGCCAGGACTACCCCGGGGGCGGCCCCGGCGCCCATGACAGCCAGGTGAAGGGCTTCGACTGCTCGCACCTGGTGCAGTACGCGGCCTGGCAGGGAGCCGGGATCGCCCTGCCCGAGGGGTCCTGGAACCAGGCCCGGTGGAGCGGCGCCACGGCGCGGTTCGGCCGCGACCAGGGCCTCGCCCCCTTGCAGCCGGGCGACCTGCTGCTGTGGGCGTCGAATCCGGGCAACCTGGGCAGCGTTCACCACATCGCCATCTACCTCGGCGGCGGCAAGATGGTCGAGGCCCGCGAGTCGGGAACGCTGGTGATGGTCAGTGACGTACGGCTGAACGCCCAGTACGCCGGTGCCCTGCGCATCACGGGCGGCGAGCAGCCGCCGGCCGGCACGAAGCGGTTCATGACCTGGGGAACCAACGTGAGCCTGCGCCCGGAGCCCGGCACCGGAAAGCCTCCCGTCACGCGTCTGCCCGGCCCGACGGCTGTCGACGTGCAGTGCCAGACGCGCGGCGAGATGGTCCACGCCGAGGGCTACAGCAACGACGCCTGGTCGTACCTGCCGAAGTACCGGGCCTGGATCTCGAACATCTTCGTCGACGACCCGGCGGCCTGGCTGCCCGGCGTCCCCGCCTGCTGATCCACGGGCACCGCCCGTACCGCCGAACCCGCCCAGCACCCTTTCCGCACGGAGGAGATCTCGCCATGCGCGCACTCAAGCGCCCCAAGCCCCTCGGCATGCTCGTCGCCACGGTCGCCGCGGCCGGGCTGGTCCCGCTCACGGCGGGCGCGGCCGACGCCGCCCCGCCCGCCAAGCCCGCCGACTACGCCGGGTCCTGCCCGACCGCCGGCACCATCACCCAGAGGTGGCATTCCGGTCACGACGGCGTCGACATCGCCAACAACCGTGGTACGCCGATCTACTCCGCCGGCCCCGGTACCGTCATCGCCTCCGGCCCCGCCGGCGGCTACGGCCAGTGGATCCGCATCCGGCACGACGACGGCACGGTCACCGAGTACGGCCACATGTACGAGCGGCTGGTGTCCGTGAACCAGCGGGTGAGCAGTGGCCAGCTGATCGCCCGCATGGGCTCCGAGGGTCAGTCGACCGGCCCCCACCTGCACTTCGAGGCGCACAGCTCCACCTCCAGCACCCGCGGCATGGATCCTGTGCCGTATCTGGCGGCGCGTGGGGTGAGCCTGCCGTGCACGCCGGGCAGCGGCACGCCCGGCACCAACTTCACCACCTGGGGCACCAGCGTCCGGGTACGGGCCGACGCCCGGCTGAACGCGGCGGTGGTGCGCACGCTGAGCGGGCCCACGCCGGTCTTCGTCGAGTGCCAGAAGCGCGGCGACATGGTCAACGCCGAGGGCTACAGCAACGACGCCTGGGCCTACATCCCGGCGCTCGGCGGATACATCAGCAACATCTACATCGACCACCCCGCCTCCTGGCTGCCGGGGGTGCGTACGTGCTGACCGGCCTTCGTGCCGGTGCGAAGGGTGCCGCGGCGGCCGTCCTGGCCGCCGCGGCGCTCCTCGCCCCCCCGCCTCACCCCGTCCGCGCGGGCCGCCGGCTCGGCGCACTGCAGTAGCCGCCGCGGTCCGCGCGACCACCCTTGACCCGGCGGCACACCTGGTGGGTCAAGACGCCCGCCGTGGGCATGGCGCCGTCGGCCTGCCTGAGCGAGATCTTCCTGGCCGGAGGCCGCGACGACGAGCGGGACCCGGGTCTGCCGGCCTGCTGAGAGCGCCGTACCGCCACCGGAACGCCGATGCCCCTGGGACCACGGCGGCGGTCCCAGGGGCATCGGCGTGCGGTACAGCACTCGTTCACGAGGAGGGACGGGTCCTTGCCGGCCTCGACGCAGAGGGCGTCCTGGGAGAAACGGCCGGGCGGGGAACGCGTGACGACGAGCAGGGAGATGTCGTCCTCTCCGGGGGTCAGTTCGCGCAGACACCGACGGAGTCGGCGGGGTCCTTGCCGACGTCGACGTTGCCGCCCCAGGCCCAGACGTTCCGGTAGGGGCCCTTGGCCAGGTCGACGGTGTCGTGGACGGTGCCGCGGTACCAGACGTCCGTGTGGTAGCCGCCCGCGGTGACGGGCTGGCCGTGCACGTAACAGACCCCGTCCATGTAGTAACGGTCCCTGGTGGAGCCGGTGTTGAGCAACGGCACGTTCTGCGTACCGGGCGCAGTGCGGACGTTGCTGTGCGTCTGCAGCGACACGTAGAAACCGGCGGCGCCGGCGTGGGCGCTGCCGGCCGAGGCGGACAGGACGAGCGCTGCGCCGGCGGCCAGGCCCGCGACGGCGAGGCGGGTACCGCGCTGAGGCATGGGTTCTCCCGGAAGGGTCGGGCCCGAGAAGGGCCGGGTGGGTGCGTGCGGGGGCAGCCGCGCCGTCGCTACCGGCGGCGGCATGCAGCCCGTGCCCAGGGGACGGGCGGGGACGGCTCCTCGTATGAGAGGCGCGGGCACGGCAGGCTCCTCGGCCGGTTCCTCATACGGCGCGGTACCTGGCGCCGTCCTGCCGATGGTGCGAGCGACGCACCGCCACCCGACCCGAGGATGACCATGAAGACTGTGAACAGCGCACCTGGCGGCCGCATCACCCGGGCCGCCCGCCGGCGCGTGGTGCGTGCCGGGGTGTGTGCCGCCGCCCTCGCGGCGCTCGTGGGCACGACCGCGACCGCCGCCTCCGCCGAGGCCCCCTCGCCGCCCCCGGCGGTCCAGGCCGACGTACCGGCCGGGGTGACGGCGGGCGTCGCCGTGTTCGACCGCCGGACCGGGACGTTCACCGAGCAGCTGAACACCGCGGGGCAGTTCCGGTCGGCGTCGGTGGTGAAGCTGCTGATAGCTCTGGACGTGCTCTGGAACCGCGCCCCCGACTCCTTGCCGGCCGCCGACCGGTCGCGGATCGACAGCATACTGCGCGGCAGCGACGACACGGCGGCGAGCACCTTCTGGGCGAACAACGGCGGGGGCGCGATCATCGACCGGATGGTGCCGCGGCTCGGTCTGACGGACACCGCCCGGCCGCCGTCGACCCACCCCGGCTTCTGGGGCTACACCGCCCTCTCGGCCCGCGACACCGTGAAGATCTACCGCTACCTGCTGGACTCCGCTCCGGCAGCGGTACGCGACTACGTCCTCGGCAACCTGCGGCAGTCCACGCGTTGCGCCACCGACGGCTACAACCAGCACTTCGGCATCGCCGGCTCCTTCAACCGGCCCTGGGCCGTCAAGCAGGGCTGGTCGGGCTTCAGTTCCGGCGGGTGCACCTCGCCGGCCGCGACGGCCGCCAAGGAGCCCCGCGTGGACGCCGGGACCCCGGCCGGTGCGCACGCACGGACGCCGGCGAGTGCCGACGCCGTCGACCTCACACGTCCGGCGCTGCACACGACGGGTGTGGTCGGTGCGGGCGACCGTTCCATCGTGGTCGTCTACACCCTGCACCCGACCGGGACGTCCTACGGCAAGGCCTACACGGACATCGGGCGCCTGACGCGCTCGCTGAACGTTCCCGGCGCCTCCCGCCCGGCCGGTACCTGGATCGGCACCTGGGGTTCGGGAGTCCGTGTGCGCACCCAGACGACGACCACGTCCGGCGCGGTCACGACGCTGCCCGCCGGGGCCGAGGTCCTGGTCGGCTGCCAGAAGCGCGGCCAGCAGGTCAGCGCGCCGCCCTACGTCAACGACTGGTGGGCCCATCTGCCGCAGTACGGCGGCTACATGACCAGCATCTACCTCAGCGTGCCGGAGAACCAGGTCCCCGGGGTTCCGGTCTGCTGACCCGTCAGGTGAGGGAGAAGCTCCCCGGGCCGGCACCGTCACCGAGCGGGCCGGCCCTCATGAGGACACCGGCGTCCGACGCCGCCAGGGTCCGCCGATCCCGCCCGGCCGGGCGTAGAGCCGGGCGATCGGCTCGGAGCTCAGACCGTGGAGCACGATGCTGACCAGGACCGTCATCACCATCACTTTGGCGATGACGTCGTCGTACCGCTCCGGGACGTCGATGATCGCCAGCGATCCGAACACGATCGACGTCACGCCCCTCGGGCCCATCCAGCCGAGGAACAGCTTGTCCGCGGGTCTCATGCCCGTCCCCGCCAGGGCGAGCAGCACGGGGACCATGCGCACCAACGTCACGGCGAGCAGGGCGTAGAGGAACACGGCCACCTGAAGGTCGTGCGCGAACACGCTGTTGACGATCTGCCCGAACAGGAACCACAGCGCGAGGGTCATGAGGGTCACCAGGTCCTCGGTCATCTCCACCGCGGTCTCGGGAAGATGCCGCATCGCCGGGGCGAAGCAGATGCCGGCCACGAACGAGGCGACGAAGCCGTTGCCGCCCGCGGCCACGGAGAAGGCGTACGCGACGACGGGAACGGCGAGGACGCCCAGCCGGACCGCGGTCGGCGAGGTCCATCCGTGTGCCCAGGACGTGCGCAGCAGCCACCCGCTCGTCCAGCCGACCGCGACGCCGGTGGCGAGGGCCCACGCGGACGCCACGACCGCGGTCAGGAGCGCGTCGAGGTAGTCGGCGTGCGCGCCACGTGATTCGACGCCGATGGCGATGCACAGGAGGAAGACCGGGGAGACGATCCCGTCGTTGAGCCCGCCCTCGACGTTCAGGACGTCCCGGAGCCGGGACGGGATCCTGCGGTCCCTGACGACTGCCGCGGTGGGCGCGAGGTCCAGCGGGACGACGACGGCCGCGAGGACGGCGAGCAGCCACTCCGGCTGGTCGGGAAAGAGGAGGTAACCGGTCAGGAAGGCGGCGAACAGCGTGAGGGGCAGGGCCGCGGCGAGCAGCCGCACGAACAGCCGCCTCTCCCGCCTGATCACCGAGCCGGGGACCTCGACGGCGTCCACGAAGAGCAGCAGCGCCAGGATGACCTCGACCGCGTGCTCGAACACCTCCGTGTCGAGGTCGAAACGGAGCGGCGGATCCGACCCCGCGGTCATCGCGACGCCCGCCCCGATCATGGCGATGGGGGCGGTGATGCTCCATCGGGAGAGCCGGTGCGCGAGCAGCGACCAGACGAACAGAATCCCCGCGATGACCGCTGCGGCGAGCACGGCGCCCCGCCTTCCCACGCTGCGTGTTCCGGTTCCGCGGAGAGCCTAGGCCATGTGATCCACACCACAGCGCCGCCACTTCCGAGGGCCCGGCGCATTCGCCAGGTCGCCTCAGGGCTGCCGGCGGGGGTGACGCCGGCTGACCGGTCACCCGCCCGGCGGGAGACCGGCCGTGGCTCACGCCTGCCCGAGCGCCGTCCGCAAGGCGAGCGGTAGCGACCGGTCACCCGCCCGGCAGGAGACCGGCCGTGGCTCACGCCTGCCCGAGCGCCGTCCGCAAGGCGAGCGGTAGCGACCGGTCACCCGCCCGGCAGGAGACCGGCCGTGGCTCACGCCTGCCCGAGCGCCGTCCGCAAGGCGAGCGGTGTGGCGGCCGCCCAAGCCTGCGGGGAGCAGGCGTGCGGGTAGGGGACGGGGCCCCCGGTGGCGGTGCGGGCGTAGCCGGCGATGACCTCGGGCAGGCGGTAGCCGTGCCGGGCCGCCGCCGTGATGAGGCCCTCGGCGACCATGGCGAGTTCGTCGGCGAGCCCGTAGCGGGCCAGGCCCAGGGCGATGACCGCGTTGTCGTGCGGCCAGGCGCTGCCGCGGTGGTAGGAGAGCGGATGGTACGGCTTCTGGCCGGCGGCCAGGGTGCGGATGGCCCAGCCCGAGAAGAAGTCCGGCTCCAGCAGGCGCCTGCCCACCCGGTGGGCGTGGTCCGTGTCGAGGATGCCCGACCACAAAAGATGCCCCGCGTCCGACGCGAGGGCGTCGACCTGGCGGCCTTCGCCGTCCAGGGCGAGGGCCGGGAAGTCGGCCCCCGGCATCCAGAAGTCCGTCAGGAAGCGGCCGCGCAGCCGTGCCGCGGCCTCCCGCAGGCGGTCCGCGAACGCCTCGTCCCGCCACACGTCCTGGGCGAGTTCCGCGGTGCGTACGAGCGCGTCGTAGGCGTAGCCCTGGGCCTCCGACACCGCGATGGGCCCCTCGGCCTGGGCCCCGTCGGTGAAGCAGATCGCGCCCGCGGAGTCCTTCCAGTTCTGGTTGACCAGCCCGCCCGGGTCGGGGGTGTAGACGAGGTAGCCGTGCTTGACCAGGCCGCCGTCGGTGAGCATCCAGTCCACGGCGCGCCGGGCGTGCTGCTCCAGGCGGACGGCCAGGGAACGCTCGCCGGTCGTCTCGTAGTGGGCGTGGAGCAGGACCAGGAACAGCGGGGTGGCGTCGACGGCGCCGTAGTAACGGCCGTACGGCACCTGGCGGAAGTGGGCGAGTTCGCCGTGACGGGTCTCGTGGACGATCCGTCCGGGCTGCTCGCCGCTGAAGGTGTCGTAGTCCTGTCCCTGGGTCGCGGCCAGCGCGCTCAGCGTGGCGGCGGCCGTCTCCGGCCGGTAGGGCAGCAGGAAGTACGACGTCAGCAGCGAGTCCCGGCCGAAGAGGGTGAGGAACCACGGGATGCCGGCGGCCGGAGCGTACACCTCCTCGCCGTCGACGCCGGTGACGGGGATGGTCAGCAGGTCCACGTCGGCGAGGCCCCGCTCGCAGGTACGGCTGAAGTCGTCCGCCGGCTTCGGGGCCTGCCGGTCCGGGTGCGGTACGCCCGGGACGTGTACCGCGGGGCCGTGCGGCTGGGCGCGGACGGTCAGGTGGAGCTCGGCCCGACCGTGGCCGTCCAGCTCCAGGTGCCAGGTCAGGGTGTGCGCGGTGGAGTCCGGGGCCGTCGGAGCGGGCTCGGTGGCGTCAGGGGCCGGGTCGCTCGTGACGGTGGTCCGGGCGTGCCAGTCGCCTCGCCGGTAGTCGAAGCGCAGGCCGTCATCGGTGCGCCGGGTCTCGTACCGGGCGCCGGGCTTCGGGTAGTGCCGGTCGTCGGCGCGCAGTTCGAACAGGTCGGCGAAGTCCGCGTCGACGGTGAGCTCGACACGCGCGGTCACCGGGTCGGGCCGGTTGCTCACCAGCCGCAGGTGCTCGGTCAGCGTGCCGGCGGTGACCGCCTGGCGGCGGAACACGGTGTAGGCGGGCGGGTTGTCGCGCGTGCCCCGGGGGGTGAGGACGCTGGTGGCGGTGTCGTCCGTCTCCGCCGTCGCGGGCACCAGGGCCGCGGGTCCGGTGCCGTCGACGGTGAGCTGCCAGCGGCTGAGGTGACGCGCGTCGCGCAGGAACACTCCGTCGGGCGCGCTGCCCCGGGTGCCGGTGATGCCACCGTCGCCGTCGATGCGGGCGAAGGTGGCGTCGCGGACCAGCTGGACGCGGGTGTCGGCCGCGGTCATGGTGTGGTCTCCTCGGGGTCGGCGCTCAGCAGGTCGAGGGTGAGGGCGGCGGTCCAGGAGAAGTGACGCGCGCCGCGGGCGGCGCCCGTGGTGGGGTCGACGTACTCGGCGAACTCCGACTCCCCCGCCTCGGCGAGGAAGCCCTGCCGCAGGCGTGCGGCCTCCTGATGGTGACCGTGGGTGCGCAGCCCCCGGTGGATCAGCCAGGCCGTGTTGAACCAGGCGGGGCCGCGCCAGTAGCGCGTGCCGGCGAAGGCGTGGCCGGTCAGGTCGTAGCTGGGGACCAGCCGGGTGGCCGGCGCCGAGAAGTGCGGGCCGTCGAGCGTCTCGCGCAGGCGGTCGACGACATCGGCCGGGAGGTGCGGGACGACGAGCGGGATCAGACCGCTGACGCTGCGCTCGTCGATCAGTGTGTCGCTGCCCAGGTCCCGTACGCGGAACAGGCCGGCCTCGGCGTCCCAGAGCCGGCCCACCAGCCGGCGGGTCAGCTCCGCGGCGCGCGCGGTGTGGGGTTCGCCGGCCGTGCCCAGGTCCTCGGCCATGGCGGCCAGCGCCAGCTCGCTGACGATCAGCAGGGCGTTGAAGCCGGGGTCCTCGACGGCGAAGCCGTGCCGGGCCTCGCGGTCGTCGTAGCCCGCCTCGCGGTAGTCGGCCGCCAGCCGGACGTAGCGGCCGTAGTCGAGGTCGGTGGGACGGTCGGCGGGGTGGCCGTGGTCCAGGTCGGCGCGCCGGAAGGCGTCCGCCGGGGCGGGCGTGACGCGTTGCAGGGGCACGTCCCAGCACGGGCTGTTGTCCATGCCCGGTTCCCACGGGTGGACGACGGCGGCCAGTCCCCCGCCGCCGAGGTCGCGCCGGGTGAGCAGGTAGTCGTGCCAGGCGGCGAGCCGGGGGTAGACGCGGGCCAGGAAACCCCGGCGCCGCGACTCGCCGGCGTCGGCCCGGTGCACGAGCAGCGCCGCGAGGGCGTGCACGGGCGGCTGGACGATGCCGGAGGTCTCCGGGGCCGCCGGGGCGCCGGACGCCCGGCCCGCCTGGGAGGAGCGCCAGAAGTCGGGGCTCGGGAAGTAGGCGCCGTGCGGCAGGGCGGGGTTGAAGAGGATGTGGGGGATGCGCCCGTCGGCCCACTGCCCGGCCAGCAGGGACTCCAGTTCCTGCTGTGCGCGTCGCACCGACAGGTGACGCAGGCCGATGGCGATGAAGGCGGAGTCCCAGCTCCACTGGTGGGGGTAGAGGGTGCGGGAGGGAACGGTGGAGGCACCGGTCCAGTTGTCGATGAGGACCCGCGCCGCACCGCGCCGCAATGTCAGGGATGCGGCGGCGGTGGGCACGGGCCGGTCCAGGAGGGACTTCACGCGCCGGACCTCTTGAGGAAAGCGGGGACGGAGCGGACGGCGTCGACGGGGTCGCCGGTCAGGCGGCACTCCAGGGCCAGGTAGCCGTCGTAGCCGATGGTGTGCAGGGCGCCGAGCCAGGCGGGCCAGTCGAGGTGTCCGGCGCCCGGCTGGAAGCGGTTGGAGTCGGAGACCTGGGCGTGGCCGATGACGTCGGCGTGGGCGAGGATCGCGGCGGCGGGGTCGCTCTCCTCGATGTTCATGTGGTAGCTGTCGATGCCGATCCTCACGGAGTCCAGGCCGGTCTCCCGGATCAGGCCGGCGGCCTGTTCGAGGCGGTTGACCATGTGGTCCTCGTACCGGTTGAGGGGCTCGAGGAAGAGGGTGACGCCCTCCTTGCGGGCGTGCTCGCCGAGCTCCGTCAGCCCGGACAGCAGGACCTCGCGGTCCTCGTCCTCGGTGCGCGGGGGCTCGAAGGGCGGCAGACGGCGCGAGAACATCCCGTAGGAGGCCGGGGTCTGCGCACCCAGGCCGCCGATCTCGGCGATCACGGTGAGCTGGGACTTCATCTGGGCGATCGCGTCGCGGCGCTGCCCGTCGTCGAAGGCGCCGAGGAAGTGCAGCATGTCGACGCACACCGTCGGCATGACCACGCCGTCCTTGCGGGCCTGGCGTAGTTCGTCGAGGCGGGAGGCGAAGTGGAGGTCGCCCTTGCCGCGCAGTTCGATGGCGTCGTAGCCGGCCTGCTGGGCGAAGTCCCACTTGGCCTGCAGGGTGTCTCCGGGCAGGAGTTGCTCCTGAACGGCGGTCTTGAGCATGAGGGGGCCTTTCAGAGCTTTCAGAATTCCAGCACGACCTGCAGCGCCTCTGCGGGGCGCTCGTCCAGCAGCACGTACGCGTCGGCGGCGTCGGCGGCCGGGATGACATGGCTCACCAGGGAGGCGACGTCCACCTGTCCCTCGGCGACCAGCCGCAGGAAGGTCTGCTGCAGGCGCTCGACCGTCCAGCGGCCCGACAGCTGCGGGGGCACGCCGCCGATCTGGGAGCAGATGAGCTGTACGCGGTTGTGGTGGAACTCGTCGCCCAGGCGCAGGCCGATGCCGTCGCCCTGGTAGAAGCCGGACGCCACCACGCGGCCGCCGACGGCGACGGAACGCAGGGCATCGTGCAGGGCCGGGTAGGCGCCGCTGATCTCGATGGCGAGGTCGGCGCCGATTCCGGCGGTGGCCTCGCGGACGGCTTCGGCGACGTTGTCGTTGCGGGCGTTGAGGGTCTGGTGGGCGCCGTAGCGCTTGGCGGTCTCCAGACGGCCGTCGAGGGCGTCGACCGCGGTGACGCGGGCGCCGTTGAGCTGGGCGAGGCGGGTGGTGAGCAGGCCGATGACGCCCTGCCCGAACACCGCGACGTCCTCACCGAGGTGGATGTCTCCGGCCAGTACGGCGTTGTAGGCGATGGCGCCGACCCGGGCGAAGGCGCCCGCCAGCGGCTCCAGCCCCGCGGGCAGGGTGTGCCCGATCATGCGCTCGGCCGGGACGATGCCCTCGCTGCGGTGGCCCCAGATGCCCCAGACCAGGTCGCCCGGGCCGGGCATGCCGGGGGTGCCGGCCAGTTCGGGGGAGACCTCGACGACCTCGCCCACTTCCGAGTAGCCCCAGCCGGCCACCGGGTACTCGATGCCGGCCGCCCCGTCGCGGAAGAGCCGCGCCTCGGGGTCCCAGGTACGCGTCAGGTACGGGTTGGTGCCGCGGTAGGCCGTGAGCTCGGTGCCGGCCGAGATGCCCGAGTAGCGGGTGCGCACGCGAAGGTGTCCGGGCGGCAGATCGGCTCTGACGTGCTCGGCTACCTCCACCTGGCGGGGGCCGGTGAATTGGACGACGCGTTCCACGGAGGGCTCCGGAAGGTTGCAGTTTTTCGGTTGCGTCGACAATAACCCCAACTTATGTCTTGTCAACAAGCAAAACTGATGCTGTGATGCGTGTTCAGTAGACGTAAGTCGGAACGAGGACATGCAATGCGCACCAAGAGCCGGCGATCGATGACGATCGCGGTGGGCATCACGGCAGCCCTGGGGATCGGGCTGCTGTCGGGCTGCTCCAGTGGCAGCACCGGGCCCGGAAAGCCGGACCGCGAGATCACGGTCTGGTCCCAGGAGAACCTGCCGGACCGCATCGCGGCCCAGCAGAAGATCATCGACGGGTTCGAGAAGGAGACCGGGGTCAAGGTCCGTCTCGTCGGGGTCGACGAAGGGCAGATGCCTCAGCTGATCATGTCGGCGGCGGCCTCCGGCACGCTGCCGGACGTCATCGGCGCGGCCCCGATGGGCCAGGTCTGGCAGATGTACACCAACGGCCTGCTCAACACGAGCATCCCGAAGGAGATCATCGGCGAGCTGGGGCGCGGCACCTTCAACGCCAACGCCCTGGACCTGACCTCCGACGGGAAGACCAGCCTCGGTGTGCCCTCCGACGCCTGGCTCCAGCTGCTGGTCTACCGCAAGGACCAGTTCGACCAGAAGCAGCTGGCGGCCCCCGACACCTACACCCGCGCCCTGAGCGCCGCGAAGGCACTCGACAGCAAGGGGCACGACGGCATATCGGCGGCCACGGACCCCGGCGACGTCTTCACCTCACAGAGCTTCGAGAGCGTGGCCCTGGCGAACGACTGCCAGCTGGTCGACGACAGCCACGAGGTCGCCCTCGAGTCCCCGCAGTGCCAGACCGCCTTCAAGACCTACGACGAGCTCGCCCGCGCCTACGGCGCCCCCGGCACCCAGACCGTGGACTCCACCCGCGCCACCTACTTCGCGGGTCAGTCCTCGATGATCATCTGGTCGTCGTTCCTGCTCGACGAACTCGCCGGACTGCGCAAGGACGCCCTGCCCAGCTGCCCCGAGTGCCGTCAGGATTCCGAGTACCTCGCGTCCAACAGCGGCATCGTCACCGCGATGACGGGTCCGGACGCGAGCGAGGCGGCGCAGTTCGGCGAGATCACCTCCTGGGTGACCACCAAGACCGCCGAGACCGCCGCGTCCCGCGAGTTCATCGAGTACATGATGGGCACCGGCTACGAGTCCTGGTTCGGCATGGCGCCCGAGGGCAAGATCCCCGTCCGCCAGGGCACCGCCGCACAGCCCGACCGCTACATCGACGCGTGGCGGCACAGCGAGATCGGCGTCGACACCAAGAAGCCGTTCGACCAGGTGTTTCCGGCGAGCCTGCTCAACCAGCTCGCCGACGGCGTCAGCAACATGCGGCGCTGGGGCATCACCCAGGGCGAAGGCGCCCTCGTCGGCGCCACCAACGGTGAGCTGCCCGTGCCGAAGGCCATCGGCGCCATGACCAGCGGTCAGTCCTCCCCCTCGGAGGCGGCACGCGAAGCCGGCGACGAGGTCGCCGCACTGAAGAAGTCCCTGCAGTAGCCGCCCGTCTGCACGTCACGAAGGTCCCCTCATGACTACAGCTCCAGCCGGCGCGCCGCAGCGCCGGGACACCAGCCCCGGTCCGGCCGACCGGCCCGAACCCCCGGGCCGCCGCCCGATGACCGCCAGCCGCCGCGAGAACCGCGCGGGCCTCGCGTTCGTCTCACCCACCTTCCTCGTGGTCCTCGTGGTGGTCATCCTGCCCATCCTGTGGACCGTGCTGCTGGCGTTCCAGGACGCCAAGCTCGTCGACATCCAGGGCATGGGCCTCGCCGGGGACTGGTCCCTGGACAACTTCGCCGCGGTCTTCGACTCCTCCGGCTTCTGGTCCAGCCTGAGCACCACCCTCATCTACACCGCCGGCGCCACGCTCGGCTCCGTCACCCTGGGACTCGTCGCCGCGCTCGCGCTGCGCAAGCCCTTCCGTGGCCGGGGTCTGCTGCGCGCCGCGATGCTGCTGCCCTACGTCGCACCCGTCGTGGCCGTGGCCTTCGTCTGGGAGGTCGCGCTCAGCCCGCAGTACGGCGTGGTCAACGACTGGGGCCGGCGCTTCTTCGGCTGGGACGACCCCATCGCCTTCCTCTCCACCCGTGAGTACGAAGTCCAGCTTCTCGGCCTGCACTTCGACATCCCTCTGGCGTTGCTGACCGTCATCGCCTTCGAGTGCTGGCGCTACTTCCCCTTCGCCTTCCTGTTCATCCTCGCCCGGCTCCAGGCGGTCCCGGACGGCCTGGAGGAGGCCGCCCTGGTGGACGGCGCCACTCCCACCCAGCGCTTCCGCCACATCCTGCTGCCCCAGCTGATGCCCGTCATCGCCCTGTTGTGCGTGCTGCGGTTCATCCTGACCTTCAACAAGTTCGACGACGTCTACCTGCTGACCGGCGGTGGCGCGGGCACCGACGTGGCCGCCGTCCGGGTCTACGACTTCCTCACCGCCCGCTACGACGTGGGGGCCGCGGCCGCCCAGGCACTCGTCCTGGCCGTCGCGCTCATGATCCTGCTGGGCCTCTACTTCAAGTTCTTCGGCAACAAGGTGCAGGAGGAATCGTGACCCGCAAGGCCGCCCTGACCCGGGCCCGATTCGAGGACGGACTCTTCGGAGTCCTGCGCTGGATCGTCATCGCGTTCTTCGCGGTGATCACCGTGGTGCCCTTCTACTACATGCTGTTGCTGTCCCTGAAGCCGATCGACGCCCTGCTGCTCGACCCCGGATCCCTGTGGATCTCGGCCAAGGACTTCACCCTGTCCACCTACCGGGACGTGCTGCGCTCCACCGACGCCGGCGGCCAGGGCTTCCTGAAGTTCCTGCTCAACTCCGCGCTCGTCTCGCTCGGTACGGTCGCGCTGACCATGCTGGCCGCCGTGCCCGGCGCCTACGCCGTGAGCCGGCTGAAGTTCTTCGGCCACCGCCAGGTCAGCGCGCTCTTCCTGGCCGTCTACATGTTCCCGGCGACCCTGCTGGCCGTCCCGCTGTTCGTCGTCTTCGCCAAACTGGGGCTCTCCTCCAGCCTGGTCGGACTCGCGATCGTCTACGTCGCCCAGACCGTGCCGGTGTCGATCTACATGCTCCGCAACTACCTGGTCACCATTCCCTACTCCATCGAGGAGGCCGCCGCACTCGACGGCGCCAGCCGGCTCCAGACCGTCCGGAAGGTGATCCTGCCGCTCGCCCTGCCCTCCCTCATGGCGACCGGACTGTACGTCTTCATGATCGCCTGGAACGAGTTCCTGTTCGCCCTGCTCTTCCTGGCCGCCGAACCCGGCCAGTGGACCGTGCCCCTCGGGCTGGCCCAGCTCTCCAACGGCATCGAGGTCTCCAAGACCGTCCTCATGGCCGGCTCCGTGGTGCTGACGATCCCCGTGGTACTTCTGTTCTTCGCCGCCGAGCGCCTGCTCACCGAGGGTCTGACCAGCGGCGCCGACAAGAGCTGACACCGTGAGGGAACCTTCGATGACGCCGAACCAGGTCAGCGCGGGAGAACTGCTGCAACTGATCCGCAGCGGCCGTGCCAGCACCCGCGCCGACCTGCAACGCGCCACCGGCCTCTCGCGCTCCACCGTGGGCCACCGTCTGGACGTCCTCAACCGCGCCGGATGGCTGCGGCACACGACCGGGACGTCCACCGGTGGCCGGCCCTCGGCCTGCATCGTCTTCGACCCGTCCCACGCGTCGGTCATCGCCGTCGACCTGGAGACCAGGCACGCCCGGATCGCCGTGCTGGACCTGGCCGGGACGATCCTCGCCGAGCGCGTCCGGCCCCTGGACATCACCGAGGGGCCGGACGAGGTGCTGGAGCGACTCGCCGCGTGGTTCCCGGAGCTGATCACCGCCGCGGGCGTCGCAGCCACCCATGTCTGTGGCATCGGGCTGTCCGTGCCCGGCCCGGTGGACTGGGAGACGGGCCGGGTGGTCGAACCCCCGATCATGCCGGGCTGGGACCGCTACCCCGTCCGCGAACGCCTGCAGAAGGCGTACGCCGACCATGTGGGCCCCAGCATGGAGGACGGTCCCGTCCCGGTCTTCCTCGACAACGACGCCAACCTCATGGCGCTGGCCGAACACCAGGCCGGCCACGCGGACTGCTCCGCCTTCGTGCTGGTGAAGGTGTCCACCGGCATCGGCGCGGGCGTCGTCGTCGGCAACGACGTCTACCGGGGCATCGACGGAGGAGCCGGCGACATCGGCCACATCCGTCTCCACGACCGGTCCGACGCCCTGTGCATGTGCGGCTCCTACGGCTGCCTGGCCGCCGTCGCCAGCGGGCGGGCACTGGCCAAGGAACTGTCCGCCCTCGGCATGGACACCAGCTCCGGTCACGACGTCAAACGCCTCCTCGACGAGGGGCAACCCGACGCCGTCCGCCTCGCCCGGGAGGCCGGCCGGCGTGCCGGCGAGGTTCTCGTCACCGTCGTCACCCTGCTCAACCCCGGGGTGCTGATGCTGGCCGGGGACCTCGCGGGCGTGCCCTTCATGACCGGCGTCCGGGAACTGCTGTACCAGCGTGCGATGCCCCGTACCACCGCCAACCTGCAGATCGTCACCTCTCGCCTCGGCGAGCACGCCGGTCTGATCGGGGCCGCGGCCATGGTCGTCGAGCTGCTCTACGCCCCGGCGCGGGCCGACGCCCGCCTCAACCGCCTCGTACTCGCCGACCAGGCGAGCTCTCCCCCGCAGACAGGAACGTCGTGACCACCACCCCCGCTCCCTGGACCCACCGGCCCGTCGAGGTCGGCCTCGTGGGCGCCGGCCCCTGGGCCCGCGCCATGCACGCCCGGATGCTCGCCGCGGGACCCGAGACCCGGCTGGCCGCCGTGTGGGCCCGTCGTCCCGAAGCCGCCCAGCAGACGGCGGCCCCCTACGGGGCGCACGTGGCGGTCGACTTCGAGGACCTGCTCGACCGCTGCGAGGCGGTCGCCTTCGCGGTACCGCCCGCCGTCCAGGCCGAACTCGCGCCGCTCGCCGCCAAGCAGGGCAAGGCCGTCCTGCTGGAGAAGCCTCTCGGCCCCGACCTGGCGTCGGCACGACGGGTCGCGGACGCGGTGGCCGAAGCCGGCGTCGTCTCCCAGCTCGTCCTCACCAAGCGCTATCACCCCACCACCCGTGCCTTCCTGGAGACCGCCCGTGCGCTCGACGTGACCGGCGCCCGTTCCTGCTACCTGCACGGCGCGTTCCTGGGCGGCGACTTCGCCACCGGCTGGCGACTGGAGCACGGCGCCCTGCTCGATCTGGGCCCGCACCTCCTCGACCTCCTCGACGCCTCGATCGGCCCGATCACGCACATCCGCGGCACCGGCGACCCGCGCCGCTGGATCGAGCTCACCATGGAGCACGCCAACGGCGCCGTCAGCCAGGCGTCCCTGTCCGGCGCGGTCGAGGTACCGCGGGCCCTGACCCGCATCGAGCTCTTCGGCTCCGGGCAGCAGGCGGTCTACGACACGGCGGGCATCGACCACGAGGAGTGCTGGCCCATCCTCCGCCGCGATTTCGCCACGGCCGTGCGCACCGGCACCCCGCCCGAACTCGACGCGGCCCGCGGCCTGTACGTGCAGACGCTGATCGAGCAGGTCACATCGTCGTGAGCGCGCGCTGGCGCTGAGGTCGGCTCCCGGCCCATGATTCCCCCATGCCGACGTGCACGCTGGTAGTCACGTGCACCTATGGGGGGACAGGCTCATGGCCGTGTGGGTGATCACCGTGGACACTCTCGACACCGAGTTCGAGACGAGGACGGTCGGCAGATTCGACGGTACGCGGGAGGAGGCGGAGGCCGCTCTGTACCGGGCGGCGTGCACCGAGGAGCCGGAGTTCGCCCTGCGGAGGATTCGGCGGCGTGAGATCTTCCGGTACCCCGACGGCGGCTACTACGTGTGTCTGTACGGCCGTTCGGACCAGCCACGGCACAAGCTGGTGTTCCGGATGGCGGAGCTGGTCCTTGACACCGCGTGGGCGGAGAAGGGCCGGCCCGGCACACGGGAACCCGAGGACGAGGTCCCTGATCCCTGGCGTCCGTGAGCGGCCTTGCGCGCGGGGAGTGGAGGCACCCTCCCCGCGCTGCGGATGCTCCGCCGGGCCGGCTCCTGGGCCGGTCCCCGCCCCTTGGCTCCTACCAGGTGACGGGCAACTCGATCGGGAAGCGCCGGATGGTTCCCTTGTCCCAGCGCACCTCCTCCGCAGAGACCGCGAGGCGCAGTTCCGGGAACCGTTCCAGCAGCCGTCCGACGGCCACTTCCAGTTCCGCCATGGCCAGCGGCACCCCGATGCACCGGTGTCCGCCCCAGCCGAAGGTCATGTGCGGAAGGGCAGGCCGGTCCGGGTCGATGAGATCAGGGTTCGGGTAGCGCTCCGGGTCGCGGTTCGCCGTCAGGTAGGACACGTGCACGAAGTCACCCTTGCGGATCTGCACCCCGTCCAGCTCCACGTCCTCCAGCGCCAGGCGGGGAATGCCGACGCCCTTGCGGAAGGGGATGACACGCAGCATCTCGTTCAGAACGGCCGGCAGGTCCTCCGGCCGGCTGGTGAGGCGCTTCATCAGCTCGGGCCGGGTCAGCAGCAGATAGGCGATGTTGCTGATCTGACAGGTGGCCGTGTCCTGCCCGCTGAGCGTCAGCGTCAGGGCCATGACCGCGATCTCCTGGTCGTCGAGCGTGTCCTCGCCGACCTTGGCGGCGACCAGCGCGCCGATCAGGTCGTTCCTGGGTGTCCTGCGCCGCTGTTCGACCATGTCGACGAAGTACGCCCGCAGTTCGGCCTTGGCGGCCGAGGCGGTCTCACGGCTGTCCGGGCCGGTGGCGAGGAGGTGCTGGAGGTTCTGCCGCATGCGGGCCCAGTCGTCCCGGGGGATCCCGAAGAAGTCGAAGATGGTGTGCTGCGGGAGCGGGTCCGACAGATGACGCACCAGATCGGCGCCGGGTCCCTGCGCGGCCATCTCGTCGAGCAGGGTGTCCGCGAGGCGGGTGATCCTCCCCCGCATCCCGTCCACCTGCCGCTGGGTGAACGCCTGCGACGCAAGGCGCCGCAGACGGCTGCTGTACGGCGGGTCCATCACATTGATCGACTCGGTGGAGACGATGGGTTCCGGCGTCAGCCGCGGGTAGTCGTGGTCCACGATGGCCGCCCGGCTGAAGCGGTGATCGGTGGTGACCTTCTGCACCCCGTCGAACCCGGTGACCAGCCAGGCGTCGCCGTCACCGTAGGGCAGCCGGATCCGGGCGATGGCATCGCGGTCCATCAGCGCGGCCAGTGAGGGGTCGAAGTCCAAGCCCTCGCTGAAGTCGAAAGGACACGTGATCGCTTCGTCGCCTGGGGTCATGACGCCGTACTCCCTCGATGCCTCGGGTGCTTCCGTCATCCATGCATAAGCCACTCCGCGGGGCGCAGCCACCGGGAGTCACCCGATGCGCGGGTCGTCGCGAGGACCGGAACCCGCCTGGAGCTACGGGGTCACCCGTGGCTGCGGAAGGAGCAGCAGCTTGCCGCTGGTCGCGCGGGACACGATGTCGCGGTGGGCCCGGGCGGCGTCCGCCAGGGGGTAGCGCCCGCCGATGCCGGGATTCAGGACGTTACGCCGAACGAGGTCGAAGAGGGTGTCGCTGTGGCGCAGCAGCGCCTCGCGGGTGGGGATGTGATCGCGGAAGACCGGATAGGAGACTTTGACGCTGTTCGGAAGCTCCCGCATGTTGATCACGGGGACCGCACCGATGACCGCGCCGTAGCAGAGCAGGAGCCCGTGCCGGCGCAGGACGTTCAGGGAGGCACGGAAGGTGGTCTCGCCTCCGCCGTCGAAGACGACGTCCGCGCCCTCACCGCCGGTGAGTGCCCGCACCGGTTCCACGAAGGCGCCGCCGATGGACACGACCGTGTGGTCGGCCCCCTGTCCTGGGCCGTGCGGGCCTTCTGTTCGCTGGACACGAGGGCGATGACCGTGCCGCCGCGCGCCGTGAAGGTCTGCGGCAACGCCGCCAATCTGCGTGCGTACCGGGCACGTCGGCGAGCGACCCACACCCCCGCCTGAGGCGTATGTCCGCGCCGGACCGTCACCTCCGGCCGGCTTTCCCACGCTCAGAACGTTCACAGGCAAGTACGCCCATCGCACGCTGAAGGGCATCGGCCACAACGTCCCACAGGAAGCACCCGAGGCCTTCACCCCTCTGCGTCACCTGTCACACAGGTGACACAGAGGGGCCGGATGCCACGCATCAGTTCAAGAGAGCGACATGGGCTAGCCCTAATCACCTATGTCGCGCAGGAGCTCAGATGGGGGGCCGGCAGGGGTGGGGCCCCCATGGCCACCGCCCCCGCCGCAAGGGAAGCGCCGCCCGGCAGCCCGGCCCCCGGCCACCGCCGGACGGCATCCGAGCAGCGGCCGTCCGTTCGAGCCTGGTTGCAGCCGACCGTGATCGCGCTCATCGTCGTCGACGGCGCCCACATGTTCGCGCCGCTGCTCTGCCTCGCGACCTGGGCCGCGCTCTCGGCACTACTGGTGTGGGGGCGCTTCACCTGCCGAGCCGCCAGGACCCGGCAGCCGTAGCCGACGGGAGCTTCCGGACGACCTCCACCTCGTCACCGGCTTGACTGGTGACGAGATGGAGGTCATCCTTACGTCACCACCTGAAGTGGTGACGTTCCGAAGCGTCCCCGCCGGGCGCCCCCGTACGCGAGATAGGGATCAGCCATGTCTGTCAGTTACACCGGCACCGTCGACGTCATCGGTGAGGGCCGCAACGGCGGCACCGTCCGCTCCACCGACGGCCTGCTGCAGCACAGCCTGTCCATCCCCAAGGAACTCGGCGGAGCCGGGGACGCCACCAACCCCGAGCAGCTCTTCGCCGCCGCCTGGGCCGCCTGCTTCCTCGGTGCGCTGCGGCGGGCGGCCGGACTCCGCAAGGTCAAGCTGACCAGCACCGCCATCACCGCCGAGGTGACCCTCACCCACGACGACGACGGCGAATTCCACCTCTCCGCCATCCTGAACCCCCGCCTCGGGGGCGTCGACCAGCACACCGCCCAGGAACTCGCCGACGCCGCCCATCAGATCTGCCCCTACTCCAAGGCGACCCGCGACAACATCACGGTCAGCATCAACGCCACCGCCGCATAGCCTGCCCCCCCGTCGCCCCGGGCGGAGCGCCACCCCGCGCCCGCCCGGGGCGCCTTGACGCCCTCACGCCACGGCAGGACCGGGTTCACCCACAGCAGTCCCGGACAACGAAGAAGCCGACGAGCGGGTTCATCCCGCATCGTCGGCCAGGTGGTGGCGGCGAGTCCTTGGCTCGCCGCCCGCGACGAGCGACGTGTCAGAAGACCTGCACGAAGCATCCGAAGGCGATCGCGACCGAGGCCACGATCACCGCCGGGACGGCGAAAATCCTGGGCAGCTTCACGACTTTCCTCCGTGGGTCACAGGCAGTATCGGACGAGCCACTCGTCGGCGTTGTAGGTGTCCTTCGCCGGATCCGGCACCGCGGCCGGCCTCTCCTCGACGGTGTCCTCCAGCCGGATGCGCTCCGGCAGCTTGCCGAACCGCTCACGGCGACCGGCCTCGGCGGCATTCGGGTTTTCCGGCCCTTCGAGACTCATGTCGCCTCACTCACGCATTGGATCGAATGTTCACGTCACCAGCTCAAGTGGTGACGATACTGCCACTCCCTACCGTCACCCGTCAAGAGGGTGACGCACGCCACGAGGGGGCCGAGGGAGACAGTGCCCACCGGGGCGGGGTGCCTGTTCCCGCCGCCGGCCGGTGGGCGCCGGCCGTCAGTGGGCGCCGACCGTCCGGGCCTGCTTCTTGCGCGCCCGGTAGGCGGCCGCCTTGACCTTGTTCCCGCAGGAATCCATGCCGCACCACTGCCGGCGCATACCGCGCGACCGGTCGATGTAGACGCGGGTGCATTCCGGATTTCCGCACTCCTTCATCAGCGGCACATCCGCGCCGCTCAAGAGCTCCACCGCGCTACGCGCCACAAGGGACAGGGCCTCCTCCTGCGTCGCGTCGGTCCACCGCCCCATCGCGGTGAGTTGCGGCGCCGCGGGAGGCTTGCGAGCCGCGTTGTTCACCACCGCGAGCGCCCCCCTGTCGTAGGGTTCTCCGGCGATGCGGGCCGTGGCCAGCTGGTAAATCGCTTCGCGAACGGTCACCGCGCGCTCGAGATCGGCTTCCCTGGCAGGGGTGACCGCGTCGACGATCCCGGATTCGAGGTACCAGGCGTCCAGCCGGTCCCCGGACACGAACATCTCGAACCGGACCGACCTGCGGGCGCGAAGCGTCGCGGCGAAGTCGAGGGCGGGATTTCCGCACGGAAAGACATGTTCCAGATTCACGTCACCATGTTGACAGGTGACATTTCTCGCTGCAAGGTCGCCGTCCGGGACCGGGCGGGGTCGCCCGTGACCTCCGGGGGCACCGGTTGCCCGGCGGTCGGGGCAGTGGTTGGGTGGAAGGGCTCTCGCTCGCCCGCGAGAACAGGTGACCGCCAGGCGGTGCGCGCCGGTCTCGCACCACCGGCCGGTTCGACGGCCGGAGTCGTCGCTCGGCGCGAAGGCACACCCACTCGATCCCCCCCGTTTCCGGCGTGTGGGTCACCAAGCTGTCTGCCGGCTCAGGTCCGCCGATCCTGATCCAGGAGGCACACATGACCACCTACCGAGTCGCGCAGGTCGCCACCCGGAACGGGCCCTTCGAGGTCGTCGAGCGTGAAGTGCCGCACCCGGGTCCCCGCCATGTGCGGATCGCCGTCGAAGCCTGCGGAATCTGTCACAGCGACGACTTGTTCGTCGGCGGCGGAGTGCCCGGCGTGCAGTTCCCGGTGGTTCCGGGGCATGAGGTCGGCGGCCGCATCGAGGAGCTCGGCGAAGGAGCCCAGGCCGGCAACTGGAACGTGGCGGACCGGGTGACCGTGGGCTGGTTCGGGGGCAGCTGCGGTCACTGCACACCGTGCCGGCAGGGCGACTTCATCGTGTGCCAGAACCTGAAGGTTCCCGGCTGGGCCTACGACGGAGGCTTCGGCGAATACATGATCGCGCCCGTCGACGCCCTGGCGCGGATCCCCGACTCGCTGACGGCGGCCGATGCGGGACCCATGGCCTGCGCGGGTGTGACCACCTACAACGGACTGCGGCGCAGCCCCGCCGAGCCGGGCGACCTGGTGGCCGTGCAGGGCATCGGCGGTCTGGGACATCTTGCCGTCCAGTACGCCGTGGCCATGGGGTTCGAGACGGTGGCCATCGCGCGGGGCGCCGGCAAGGCCGAGTTCGCCAAGCAACTCGGGGCGCACCACTACATCGACAGCACGGGCGCGACCCCGGTCGCCGAGGCCCTTCAGTCGCTGGGCGGCGCGAAGGTCGTCCTGGCCACCGCCGGCGCCTCCGACGCCATCGCGGCGACCGTCGACGGACTGGCACACCGAGGTGAGCTCGCCGTCGTCGGGGTGGATCCCGATCCCATGCGAATCAGCCCGGTTCAACTGATCATGGGGAGCAGGACCGTGCGCGGTCACGCGTCCGGTACGGCGCAGGACGTACAGGACACCATGGCGTTCAGCGCGCTGCACGGCATACGCCCCATGGTGGAGATCATGCCCCTGAGCCAGGCCGGCGAGGCGTATCAGAAGATGCTCGCCGGTACCGCTCGCTTCCGCATGGTGCTCACTCCGGACCGCTGACGCGGCGGCCTCCTGCATCGAAGGACTCGCTGGACTCCCGACCCATGACGTACTTCTTCCACCTCCGCCAGGCACCGCCGGCGTAGCGAGGGTCCCCCGCCGCCGGCGAGGCGGGGCAGCGGAGCGCTGCCCCGAGCGCTGACGTGGCTCTCACTCCCTGGGCTTTTAGGTCAGGATCTGTCCTATACGGCTCCTAGGGTGGGACTCGTCCACGGAACACGGAACACCGCTGACGGAAGCCGGAGACGATGACCGCGACGCATCACGCCACCACCCCGACCAAGCCCTCGCCCGGGGCCACCGGCGAGCGAGCCGACCTGCTTCAGGCCCTGGCCCACCATCGCCGGTTCCTGCGCCTGACCACCCGTGACCTGACGGACGAACAGGCCGGGCGGCGCACCACCAGCAGCGAACTGTGCCTGGGCGGCCTCATCAAGCACGTCACCTCGGTCGAACGGTCCTGGGTCGACTTCATCCAGCACGGGCCGGAGGTCCTGGGCGACTGGAACAACATGACCGAGGCCGACTGGGCCGAGCGGGCCGACGAGTTCCGCATGCTGCCCGGCGAGACGCTGGCGGGCGTGCTTCAGGGGTATGCGGAGGTGGCCCGCCGAACGGACGAACTGGTCGGCACGCTGCCCGACCTCGACCTGTCCCAGCCGCTGCCGCCGGCCCCCTGGCACGAGCCGGGCACCCGCTGGTCCGTCCGCCGGGTCCTGCTGCACCTCATCGGCGAGACGGCTCAGCACGCCGGTCACGCCGACATCATCCGGGAGTCCCTGGACGGCGCCAAGAGCATGGGCTGACCGGTCGGCAGCCGCTCCGCTCCGGCAGGCGGGCGGCACCGAGGCGTGGCGCTCCCCCATGCGGCGTTTCGGTGAATGGCGCGTCTGCCACGGCGGTGCTCGTTCCCTCGCTCGGCCGTGCCCGGCACGGTGAAGACAGCTGTGCCCTGCCGGGTGTCTGGCCCAGGTGCTTCGGTATCCGCCTCGGCTGAGGGCCGTACGAGCCGCCGAACCGAGCTGGGAGTGTGCAGGGTGCGAAGCCGGGAACTGGTCGGACCTGAACGGATTGTCCTGGGTGAGCGCCCCGAGGCTGCGGTGCGGCTGCACTGTCTGCCGCCGGCCGGCGCGGGCGCCGACTTCTTCCACCCGTGGCTGGAGCACCTGCCGCAGTGGGTGGAGTTGTGCACGGTGAGACTGCCCGGCCGCGGCCCCCGGGCGGACGAGCCGTCACTGACGGACCCCGTGGATCTCGCCGCGCGCCTGGCGGAGATCCTCGACGACCCGGCGGATGCGCGGCCGTTCGCGGTGTTCGGTCACAGCGTGGGGGCGCTGATGGCGTTCGAGACGACGCGCCGGCTCCGGCGGGACGGCGGACGCATGCCGATCTGGGCGGGACTGTCCGCGTTGAGCGGGCCCCAGGACGGTGCCTACGCCAAGGGCCTCGTGCCCCTGCTGACCGCGGGCACGGATGGTCTGGCCATGCTCATCGGTGGCCCCGTGCCCCAGTGGTTGCTCGACGACGCGCAATTGCTCGCCGGCGTGGGCACGCCGTTGCTGGCCGACTGTCTGCTGCTGTTGCACCACCGCCATCGGCCCGAGCCGCCCCTCGAGGTGCCCCTGGCCCTGTACGGCGGCGCGCAGGATCCGACCACGAGCGCGGAGCAGCTCGCCACCTGGAACAGCCTGTTCGCCGCACCGGCTGAGCCCCGGCTCTTCCGTGGTGCGCACATGTACCCGAACGTGCGGACCGCGGCCCTGGTGAAACAGGTGGTCGCCGACCTCGCGCGGGCCGCGGAGCACGCGGTGGCCGCCGAGGACGTGAGGGACCGCAGGAGCGCGGTGGTCTGCGACCGGGCGTCGGTCTGCCGTAGCACGGCGGTCGGGGAGAACACGGTGCCGGCCGTATGAGCGCTGCGGACGCGGCGCGGACGCCGGCCGCGCGTGCGGGGCGCGGCTGGGCGGCAGGGGTGATGTGCCTGGGCATCTTCCTGCTGGAGCTGGACCTGACCCGTTCTCAACGTCGCCGTGCCACAGTTGCGCGACGCCCTCGGCGCCACGACCGCGCAGGTGCAGTGGATCGTGGACGGCTACGCCCTGGTGCTGGGCGGCACCGTACTGGCCGTGGGGACGCTCACCGACCGGTGGGGCCACCGGCGCTGCTTCGTCCTGGGCGTCACCCTGTGTGCGGCGGCCTCGGCCGGCGGAGCGATGGCCGGTCAGCCGTGGCAGGTGGTGACGGCGCGATGCGGCATGGGAGCGGGGGCGTCCCTGCTGATGCCCGCCACGCTCGGCGTGCTGCATCGCCTGTTCCCGGAGGCGGACCTGCGTGCCAGGGCGATCGCGGTCTGGGCCGCGGTGGGCGGGCTGGGCGGGCTGAGCGGACCGGTCGTCGGCGGCTGGCTCGTCGAACACGCGTCGTGGCGTGCCGCGTTCTGGATCAATCTGCCGCTGGGTGCGCTGATCGTGGGCGCGACGCTGCTGGTGGTGCCACGATCGCGCGATCGCCGCGACGCGGCCTTCGACCTGGCCGGCGCCACGCTGTCGACGGGCGGACTGCTGGCGCTGGTGTGGGCCGTCATCCAGGGCCCGCACGACGGCTGGACGAGCCCGCCGGTCGTCGCCGGTTTCGGTGGCGGTTTCGTGCTCGCCGAAGGCGCGGCCGTCCTCGTCCTGGAGCGCCCCGACCACGCCCTGGCACGCGGGGCGCGGCCACGCGCCCTTCTGACGGGTTACGCCGCCGGGTGCGACGCCTGTCAGTACGCCGCGCCCGAGCCGCACGGCCGGGGCGCCGCGGGCCGCTCTGCGCTCCGCGCTTGCCGACGCGGACCTGGCCCCGCGGGACGTCGGCCACGTCAACGCGCACGGAACGGGTACGCGCCTGAACGATCTCGCCGAGGCCAGGGCCCTGCGCTCGGTGTTCCGCGCGCCCCCGCCCGTCACGTCGCTGAAGGGTGCCATCGGGCATGCCGTCGGGGCCGCCGGGGCGATCGAGGCGGCCGCCACCGTGCTGACGCTTCAGCACCAGGTCATCCCGCCCACGGTCAATCACGAGGACACCGACCTCGACATCGACCTCGACGTCGTGGCCAAGGCGGCGCGGCCCACCCGGGTGGAGGCCGCGGTCAGTGCCTCCTACGGCTTCGGCGGGCAGAACGCGGCCCTGGTCTTCGTCCGCTGCTGACGGGCGTGGGCGGCGGGGCCGCGCGGTACGCCCGGGCGGCTGCCCGGTCACGCCAGCGGGTCGTGGCCCCAGTTCATGAGGGAGTGGCGCCAGCGGGAGTCGCGCACGTGAGGAGGGGGGAGACGGCGAGGAGGACGGAGGTCGCGGCGCCCTGTTCGACGGTCTTGATCAGCGGGGCGGGGACCCGGCCGCTGCCCCGGTCGCCGGTGTGGCGTTGCAGGTTCGTGTAGATGGCGCCGGGGGGAGGCACTGCTGGCCGAGCTCGCCACGACCGGCTACCGCCGGCAGCGGGACCGGTTCGCCGCGGCCATGAGCCGTAGCGAGCAACCCGTGGAGCAGCTCGCGTCGTTCGCGTCCGCCTATGTGCGCTTCGCCGCCGAGGAACCGGCCCTCTTCGACATCACCTTCCACGCGGGCCTCGACAAGTCCAGGTACACCGAGCTGGCGTCCGCCGGCGACGAGCTGGCCGGCCTGCTGCTGCCGGCGGCCCGCCGGTCGACCCCGGACCCGGACGACGCGTTCGACCTGCTGCTCCGTGTCGCCGTCACCGCGCACGGCCTCGCCGTCTTCCTTCGCCAGGGGTTGTTCGGAGTGGGGAGCGGAGCGCTCACCGAAACGGAGGAGAGGGCCGCCCGCACGGCCCGGGACATCGCGCGCCGGCAGGCCACCCTCACGAGCTGACACCGCCCCGGCGGCACAGGGTGAGGCCGGGGCGGGAGCGCGCGCGACTTGATAGGCAAGTGAGCATTTGCCTATCATCGGGCCGTGGCCGACGAACTTTTCAAAGCCTTGGCCGACCCCACCCGCCGCACCATCCTCGACGAGCTCACGGAGAAGTCCGGACAGACCCTGTTCGAGATCTGCTCGCGCCTGAGCATGAAGCATCATCTCGCCCTCTCCCGCCAGGGGGTCTCCCAGCACCTCGCCGTGCTGGAGGCCGCCGGGCTCGTCGAGACCAGGCGGGAGGGCCGCTACAAGTTCCACGACCTGAACACGGCCCCGCTGCGCCAGATCGCCGAGCGATGGCTCGCGCCGGACCCGTCCGAACCGCAGGAGAACACCCCATGAGGATCCATCTGACCAGCGTCTTCGTCGACGACCAGGCCAAGGCCCTGCACTTCTACACCGAGATCCTCGGCTTCGTGAAGAAGCACGACGTCCCGGTGGGCGAGTCGGACCGGTGGCTGACGGTCGTCTCACCCGAGGAGCCCGGCGGTACGGAGCTCCTCCTGGAGCCGGCTGGTCACCCCGCCGCCAGGACCTACCGCGACGCACTCGTCCAGGACGGTATCCCGCTCGCCCAGTTCGCCGTCGAGGACGTGAAGGCGGAGTACGAGCGGCTGCGCCGCCTCGGCGTCCACTTCCTCCAGGAGCCCCTGGAGATGGGTCCCGTCACCACCGCCGTCTTCGACGACACCTGCGGGAATCTGATCCAGATCGCCACGAAGCCGCAGTAGCCCTGATACCCGGCCCGGTCGTGCCGATCATGGCACAACTCCCCAGGTGTCGGTTCCCCCGGACCACGGCGGTGCACGCGCCGGTACAAGCGGTGTCGAACCGTGCAGGGCGGGTACCCAGGGCTAGCGCGGAGGGAGTGATCGGGATGGTGCACAACGGCGACGACGCGACACTCGCCGCACGTGCCGAGGGCCCCGGTCTCCGGGTGGCGGCACAGCCGCCCGCGGAGCGGCCGGGGCCGGAGGCGGCGAGCGACCTGCCCCGGGATCGCAACCAGGCGATCCTCGAAGCGGCCAAGCAGGTCGGCACGCTGCTCAAGCGGGGTGGGCACGACTTCGCGCTGGCGGGCAGTGTGGCCGCGTACGCCCACGGCGCCAGCGAGAACCTTCAGCACGACGCCGACTTCTGCATCCGGCCCGAGGACGCCGAGGCCGTCGCGGCCACCCTGCGCCGCGCCGGGCTGCCGGTCCACACCCCGCCGGAGGACTGGCTGCTGAAGTCGACGTGCTTCGGGCAGGACATCGACATCATCTTCGAGCTGGCGCACCGCCCCGTCTCGACGGGCATGCTGGGGCGGGCGCAGGAGATCCCCGTGGACTCGGTGCGCATGCCGGTGCTGGCACCGACCGACCTGCTGTCGAGCCTGCTCGCCGCCTTCTCCGAGCACCACTGCGACTTCGGCGCGGTCCTGCCGATCGCCCGTGCGCTGCGCGAGAAGGTCGAGTGGGAGCGGATCCGTCAGGACATCGGGGACCAGCCGATGGCCGCCGCCTTCCTGTTCCTGCTCGAACGTCTGAACGTGATCACTGCACGGGAGGAGCAGCCATGACCGGCCCCGACGCCCAGGGGGTCTCCGGCACTGCGTCCACCGAGCACCTGGAGTACCGGGTCGCGCACCTCCGTGACCGCCTCGCCGCCGGGGACCTCGGTGAACTGGGGGTGCGCATCGAGGTGCGCGGTGAGGCGGTGCTGCTCACCGGCGCCGTGCCCTCCGCCCGCTGCCGTGACGAAGTACGCCGTCTCGCCCAGGAGGAGCTGGCCGAGCTGCCGGTGCACTACGACCTCGTGGTCACCGACTCGTCCTCGCCCGATCACGCGGAGGACCTCACATGATCCGGATCGCCGCCGTCGGGGACATCCACATGGGTCCCGACAGCCAGGGCGTGCTGCGCACGGCGTTCGAGACGCTGCCCGACTGTGCCGACGTCCTGCTGCTGGCCGGCGACCTCACCCGGCACGGCACCACGGACGAGGCCCGGGTGGTGGCACGCGAGATCGCGGATCTCGGGGTGCCCGTCGTCGCCGTGCTCGGCAACCACGACCACCACGACGACCGTCCGCGGGAGGTCACGGCCATCCTGGAGGACGCCGGTGCCCGGGTGCTGGAGGGACAGGCGACGGTCGTGACCGCGGGCGGAAGCCGCATCGGGGTGGCGGGCACCAAGGGGTTCGGCGGGGGCTTCGTCGGGCGCAGCGCCGGTGAGTTCGGTGAGCCCCTGATGAAGGAGTTCGTGCGGTACTCCCGCCGTTGCGCCGACGGGCTGCGCACGGCGCTCGAACAGCTGGCCGGCGAGGACTGCGACGTGCGGGTCGCCCTGACGCACTTCTCCCCCGTGCCGGAGACGCTGGCCGGTGAGCCGCTGGAGATCTATCCGTTCCTCGGCAGCTATCTGCTGGCCGAGGCGATCGACACCGCGGGCGCCGACCTCGCGGTGCACGGGCACGCGCACGCCGGCACCGAGCACGGCATGACGAGCGGCGGCGTCCGGGTACGCAACGTGGCGCAGCCGGTGATCGGCCGGGCGTTCCACGTCTACCACGTGCCCGTGGGTGCGCGGCTGCCGTAATCGCGGGGCGCCGTACCGGGGCGAGCCCGGCGACAGCGCGCGGCGTACTGCACTTGGCGCCCCTTCACCTCACCAAAGCGCGAAACACCTGCGGGATTGACATTCCGCGCTCCCTTCCAGGCAAGCCCTAGGGCTTCGGGACGGTTTCTCCCCGTACCTGACTGGAAGGAGACCTTTCGCATGGTGCACAGACATGCCGTGGCCGGGCACCGCACGGCCCTGGTCGCGGTCGGCACGTTGCTGCTGAGCGGGATCTGTTCGACCGCGGCGGCCGAGGCCGAGCCGCCGCCGCTGGCGGGGCCGTTGCCCTCGGCGACCCAGACGCTCGGGGCCGACCGGCCGTCGGCCCAGGTGCTGCGCGCGCTGGAGCGCGACCTCGGTCTGACCGGGCAGCAGGCGGCGGCCCGGCTGGTGAACGAGGCGGAGGCGGGCACCCGCGCGGGTCGCCTCCGTCTGGCGCTGGGCGAGCGGTTCGCCGGCGCCTGGCTCAGCGGCGCCACCTCGGGCACGCTCACCGTCGCGACCACCAGCAAGGCCGACGTGACCACCATCCAGGGGCAGGGCGCGAAGGCCGCGGTCGTCAAGGCGACCCTGGCCGACCTCACGGCCGTCAAGGGCAAGCTGGACAAGGCCGCCTCGCGGTTCAGCACGCGCAACGCCCCGCAGTGGTTCGTCGACGTGCCGAGGAACAAGGTCGTGGTCGAGGCGACGAGCAGGTCGGCCGCGAACGCCTTCCTGCGGGCCGCCGGCCTCGACACCAAGCAGGTCGACGTGAAGGTGTCGTCGAACCGGCCGCACCTGATGGCGGACATCACCGGGGGCGACGCGTACTACATCAACGGCGCGGCCCGCTGCTCGGTCGGTTTCCCGGTCACCAAGGGCACGCAGCAGGGCTTCGCCACCGCCGGCCACTGCGGCGACCCGGGCGACCGGACCACCGGCTACGACCAGGCCGAACAGGGCTCCTTCCAGGCCTCCGTGTTCCCGGGCAAGGACATGGCGTGGGTCGCGGCGGGCGGGGGCTGGACGGCGACCGCGAACGTCAGGGGCGAGGAGGGCGCGACCGTGCAGATCGGCGGCTCGGTCGAGGCGCTGGTCGGGGCGTCGGTGTGCCGGTCCGGCTCCACCACGGGCTGGCACTGCGGCACGATCCAGCACCACGGCACGAGTGTCAGCTACGCCGAGGGCGTCGTCGACGGGCTGACCCGCACGACGGTGTGTGCCGAGCCGGGCGACTCCGGTGGCCCGTTCGTCTCGGGCGCCCAGGCGCAGGGCGTGACGTCGGGCGGCACGGGTGACTGCACGAGGGGTGGCACGACGTTCTACCAGCCGGTCAACCCGATCCTCAGCGACTACGGGCTGACGCTGAAGACGGCCTCGACCGGTGCCGCGGCGCCGGGTCAGCAGGACGGCGGGCAGGCCGACGGATGGGCCGCCGGCCGGGTCTACCACACGGGGGCCACGGTGGTCCACGACGGCGTCCGCTACCAGTGTCTGCAGTCCCACCAGGCGCAGGGCGCCTGGGCGCCGGCCGCCACGCCGGCGCTGTGGCAGCGCGTGTGACGGTCCCTCGGGTCCCGGCGGCATCGGACGCGGCGCACCGCCTCGTCCGATGCCGCCCCCGCGTCGCGGGACGCCGTCATTCCTCCGCGAGCAGCGCGTATGCCGCGGCCACGAACGGGTCCCCGGCCCGGAAGCGACGGGTGCACAGCGCCGCCACTGCTGTGCCGGTGTCCGGCCGGAAACCCAGGAAGGCCTGCTGGCCGAGGGTCGCACCGCTGTGGAAGTACAGCGGGCCGCCCGCGGTGGGGTGGCGGAACCACGCGACGGTGTGGACGTGCCGGTGGTCCAGCCCGCGCCGCAGCACCGGCGTGCGGACCGCGTGGAGCGCGCCCGCCAGCGGGGAGTCGCCGGGGTCGAGATGGGCTTCGAGGAACGTCAGCAGGTCGTGCGGGGTGGCGCGCACCGCGCCCGCCGCGGCGAAGCCTCCGGCGTCGAAGGCGGGGAGGGTGCCCGTGCCGTCCTTGGTGTGTCCCACGGCGTCCCCTTGCGGGCCGTTCGGCCGCAGCGCGATGCCGTGCAGGCGCAGGGGGCGCAGTACGTGCTCGGTGAGCAGGTCCTCCCACGGGGCGCCCACGGCCGGGGCCAGGGCATGGCCGAGGACGGCGACGCCGAAGTTGGAGTAGTGCCAGCGGCTGCCGGGCCGGTGCCTGGGGTGGTGGCGCAGGAAGGCGCCGACGACCCGCGCGGCGGGGTAGCGGGCATAGGGGTTGGTGTGCCAGGCGGACATGGCGCGCAGGTAGAAGTCCCGTGGCAGGGCGGGGAGACCGGACGTATGGGTCATCAGGTGGGCGAGTGTCACGGGGGCGGCACCGGTCTCCCGGCCCGGGGCGAGAAGGGTGAGTGCGGGCTCGCCGCCGGTCAGCCGGCCGCTGTGCACCAGGTGGGTCAGCAGCAGGCCGGTGAAGGTCTTGGTGGCGGAGCCGATCTCGTAGCGCAGGTCCTCGCGGAGCCGGGGCGGCGGCGGTGCGGTGCCGCCGGAGCGGAGGGTGCGGCGGCCGTGGCGGGTGGCGGCGAAGACCACGTCGGGCGCGTCGGACAGGGCGACGGCGTCCTCCAGCAGCCGTGCCAGCCGGCCGTCCTCCTCCCAGGTGACAGCCTGCGCGGGCGGCGGCTGCACGGTGGCGGCGGTCGCGGCAGCACGCGGTGCCTCCGTGTCGGACGGTGCTCCCGGCCACGGTGCGCGGGGCCCGGTCATGACGCGTGCGCCAGTTCGCTCAAGGCCCGGGAGGTGGCCAGCACGGAGGCGAACGCGGCGACCAGCGTGGGGTGGTAGACGAGGTCGAACACTTCGTCGGGGCTGCCGTCGGGCATCGTGCGCACCGCCGGCATCGCGCCGTCCGGCTGCTGGGCGGCGGCGAACCCCTCCCACGCCCGCGGGTCCAGGGTGGGGCGGGGCCGGCAGGCGTCGACGACGAGCAACTCGCCGAGCAGGTCCCAGCGTTGCAGGTCCAGCCAGTCGTCGAGCCACACCGGCAGCCAGGTGGCGAGGTAGTCGGCGATGGCGGGCGGCAGCCGGTCCGGGTGCTCTCCCCAGTCGGTGAGGTGGAACACGGTGTGTGTGACGGTGTAGGCGATGTGGCCCTCGACCGTCCACGGTTCGGGTGTGCGGGCCAGCCAGGTACGGGCGAAAGCCTCGGCCTCGGGCGGGCGCGGCGGCAGACCGAAGCGGCGCTGGAAGGCGGACAGGCCGAGCCGGCGGGTCGGGTTGGCCTCGAACGCGGACCAGCTGTCCAGACGGTGGTTCAGTACGGTGGCCCGCTCCACCTCGGGCTGGCTGTAGCCGAGTTCCCTGAACGGCAGGTACACCTCGAACGGGATGGGTGAGATCGGCTCGATCCGCTGGCCCCGCACCAGCATGCGGCCGCCGTCCAGAGTGGTGCGCCATGTGTGGTCGAGCAAGTCACGTGCCATGCGCGCCTGCTGGGAGCCGGCCACCCCCTCACGGAACAGCACCTTGCAGATCAGGGCGAGTTCGCCGATCGGCTTGAAGCGGTCCAGGAAGCCCACCTCGGGGTCGACGCCGGGCTCCAGCCGGAAGCCGTCGCGATGGGTCCACAGCCATTCGACGGCGGCGACTCCTACGTGGTGCATCAGGCGGGTCTCGGTCATCGGAGCACCTCCTGCTGTGCGCGGCCGGAGTGCCGGAGCGTCAGGGCGGCGGCGAAGACGGCCATGAGGGTGGAGTGGTAGCAGTGGGCGAAGTCGTCGCTGTCGTGGCCGCCCTCCTCCGGGACGGCCCCGCCGGGCAGCTGTGCCGCCGCGACAGGGGGCCAGGTCTGCGCCGCGGCGGCGGGGAGGCGGGACAACGTCGCGGCCACGGCGAGGAGTTCACAGCTCAGGTCCCACATCCGCGCCTCCACGCAGGTGTCGAGCCAGGCCGGGAGCCAGTCGGCGAGGTAGGACTCCACCTCCGGCGGCAGACCCCCGTCGGCGCGTCCCCAGTCGGTGAGGTGGAAGACGACGTGGGTGACGGCGTATCCGGTGGCGCGTTCGAAGGTCCAGGGTTCGGGCAGGCCGCCCAGCCAGGTGCGCTCCAGCGCCCGGGACCACCGGCCGTGGGCCGGGATGCCGCTGCGCAGTTCGGCGTTGAGCACACCGAGTCGCCGGGTGGGTTCCTGTTCGGTGAGCCGCCAGCCCCGGGTGCGGGCGACGACCGCGGTGGCCGCTTCGTAGGGCTCGTACCGCAGTCCCGCCGAGGCCAGGGCGGCGTACACCTCCAGGGGGTAGGTCGCGAAGGGTTCCAGTCGCTGGAGCCGGAGGAACAGCTCCCCGCGCCCGGTCTGTTCCCAGGCGAACGTCAGCAGGTCGTCGGCTGCCGCGCGCAGCGGGTCCGTGGGCGAGGCGGTACGGGTCACGGTCGCGCAGACCTGGGCCAGTTCGCCGAGCGGCTTCCAGCTTGCGTTGACCTGCCCGTCGACGGCCAGCGCGTCCTCGCCCAGGGCGAACTCGTCGCGGTGCGCACGGATCCAGGCGAGCGCGGGCCCGGCGACCTGCTCGGCGCTGCGGCTCTCCCGCACGTCCACGGCCCTCAAACGAGTGCTCCCCGGCGCATCAGCCGCGCGGCCTGCAGTTGCAGGGCCACGCGCGGGTCCTGGCCGCCCATCAGGTCCACGAAGTCCAGCCCGGCCTCCAGGCCCAGGGTGTCCGGCACCCCGGGCAGCAGGGTCAGCCAGCGCCCGGCGCCCGCGGCCTGCCGCCAGTCCCGGCGACGCACCGCCCGGACGAAGCCACGCGCGACGTCCACGGGGCGGCTCCGGGCCACCCGGGCCACCGCGCAGTCCTCGCCGGGCAGGGCCAGCGGGGCCAGCACCGCGAGCTGGTGGGTCAGCTGCTGCCAGCTCGCCCCGCCGAGCCAGACGGCGTCGGGTTCTCCGGGGACCGGTGCGCCGGCTTCGAAGCGGCACAGCCCCCGGGTCATCGCCCAGTGGCTCCACGCGACGGTGCCGCCGGCGCCCGGACGCGGCGGGTAGGCGGCCACGGACTCCTGGACCAGGGTGAGTTCGGCCGGGGTGGGCGAGGTGTGCAGCAGTACGTGCGGAAGGAGTACGTCCGCTCCCACCACGCGAACCGCCGCCGTGGCGACGCCGTGTTCCGCCTCGCCCGTCACCGTGGTGCTCTCCGCTCGCACGTGGTCTCCGCTCCGGAGAGCGGAGACCACGTCGGAAGCGAGCTCCTGCACCGCGCCCTCGAGGAGGGCGGAAGTGCCTGACTGCTTCATTTCGCTGCTCCCGTCGATCCGGTCAGCCCTTCTTGGGCCGCGGGGTCGGCGGCGACAGCAGCAGGGAACCGCCGCCGTCGGACAGGGCGAGCGCAGCGCACTCGCGGCTGTCGCGGTAGACGCCGTCGGCCTCGGCCGGGTCGAGCACCGCGTCGATGTCGGTGCTCTGGATCTCCGTGGTGATCTTCTCGGTGGAAGGCATGTCACCATCTCCCTCAGGGTGTCGAGCAGTACCTTCGGCACCCGGTGTCACCGCATCCACGCGAATGATGCGAAAGCCTTCAAAATTCGCATAGTTACAGAGTTCAACTTCTCCTCAGATGACGCGGCGTCACTCGTGACGCTCCGCGTCCCGGGGCAGCTGCTCGGCCAGGCGGCTGGCCTGTGCCAGCAGTGCACCGTGGACGGCCAGCGCCTCGGGGTCGTTCGGGACCGACCCGGGCAGCTGCTCCCGCAGGGCGTTGAGGGCCCGGTCGAGCTTGTCGACGGACTCCCGCAGCTCGTCCTCGGATCCGTCGCCGAAGCGGGTCCTGGCGTACAGATGGATCGCCTCGGCCGCGCGGCACAGGAAGTCCGCGTACGGGCCGGCGATCCGCGGGTCCGGCCGGGTGGGGCCGCGCTTCTCCTCGGCGACCTCCATCACGGTGCGGGTCACGCCGGCGGTGTGGACGGCCACGTAGTCGAGGACGACGACGGCATCGTCGTACGCGCGGCCGGGCGAGGACTGCCGGCGCCAGCCGAGCGGGTTGACGCGCAGGCTCTCGCGGCTCCAGCCGAGGGAGGAGCGGGCCTGGTCGACCAGCCGCCGCAGGCGCAACGCCCGTTCGTGCCAGCCCTCGGCGCGGTGGGCGTCCCACTCGTCCTCCCGGAGCCCCTCGGCGACGGAGGTCAGAATGGCGTGGGCCTCACCCGCCGCGTCCGCCAGGGCGGCCCGGGTGTCACGCAGGTACACCGGCGGGCGGATCAGCGCGTTGACCGCGATGCCCACCAGCGCGCCGAAGACGGCCTCCGCGATCCGGGCCGCCGAACCGGTGACGCTGACATTCGGGTCGGTGAGGACGAACAGCGCTCCGGTGGCCGCGTAGATGCCCTGGCTGCCCAGTTGCCGCCAGCTGCCGAGCAGGACCGCCACCGGAAGGACCAGAGCCATCGCGGCCATGGCGTTGCCGAGGGCCAGCACGCCCGCGGTGGCCACCACCGTGCCGAACGCGATGGCCGCCAGCTGTTGCAGACCGTGCGCCACCGACCGGTACACGGTCGACTCCACCAGCACGACCGCCACCCAGGGCGCCACGAACGCCATGGGCGCCTGAAGCCACCACCCCACCACCGCCCAGGCCACCCACGCGGCCAGCGCCGCCTTCACGGCCTGCACCGCCAGGTCGCGCTCCCGCCCCGGAGCCGCGCAGGCCCGCCGTACCGCGTCCACGGCGGCGTCGTAGCCCCGCCTGCCCCTGTGCCCTGTCGTGCGTATCCATGCCATACCACCCAGGTGCCACGCATGCGGGGCTTTGCAACCGGCAGAAATGCGGACGGTTCGGCTCAGGAGCTGCGGGTACTCAGGGCCTCGCGTGCGGTGCCGCGAGGCCGTGACCGGCGCGTATCAGACTTCGACGACTCGTTCCCCAGGAGTGCCATGCGCGACAAGAACCCGATCAAGGCCATGGCCGACAAGGCTGCCGCCGCCCTGGGTGACGACGGACCCGCCGAGGGTGTCCCAGGACGGCCGGGGGCCGAGACGCCGCCCTTGCACGAACCCACCGAGCCCAGGGAGCCGCTGCCGCCGAAGCCCGACCAGGCCGCTCCCGCGACGGTGGGCCCGACCGGCATCCCGACCGGAGCCGACCCCACGGCACGGGCGCAGGGCGGTCCCTATCTGACCACCGCCCAGGGCAACCGCCTGCACGACACCGATCACTCGCTGAAGGCCGGAGCCCGCGGGCCGGTGCTGCTCCAGGACCACCACCTGCGGGAGAAGATCACCCACTTCGACCACGAGCGCATCCCCGAGCGGGTCGTGCACGCGCGTGGCGCCGCCGCCCACGGGATCTTCCAGGGCTACGGCAGCGCGGCGAGCGTCAGCAAGGCCGCCTTCCTGCAGAAGGACGTCGAGACGCCGGTCTTCGTACGGTTCTCGACCGTGCTCGGCTCGCGCGGCTCGGCCGACACGGTCCGTGACACGCGCGGATTCGCGACCAAGTTCTACACCAGTGAGGGCACCTTCGACCTGGTGGGCAACAACATCCCGGTGTTCTTCATCCAGGACGCGATCAAGTTCCCGGACGTCATCCACGCGGGCAAGCCGCATCCGGACCGGGAGATCCCGCAGGCGCAAAGCGCCCACGACACGTTCTGGGACTTCGTCACCCTGCACACCGAGGCCACCCACCACACGCTGTGGAACATGTCCGACCGGGGCATCCCCCGGTCGTTCCGCATGATGGAAGGCTTCGGCGTGCACACCTTCCGGCTCGTGAACGCCGAGGGCGCGACCACGCTGGTGAAGTTCCACTGGAAGCCGAAGCTGGGCGTGCACTCCCTGGTGTGGGAGGAGGCGCAGATCGCGAGCGGCGTCGACCCCGACTTCCACCGGCGTGACCTCGCCGACGCCATCGAGGCGGGGGCGTACCCGCAGTGGGAGCTGGGCATCCAGACCTTCCCGGACACTCCCGACCAGACGTTCGAGGGCATCGATCTGCTCGACCCCACGAACATCGTCCCCGAGGAGCTGGCGCCGGTGCAGCCGATCGGGCTGCTGACCCTGAACGCCAATCCGACCAACTTCTTCGCCGAGACCGAACAGGTGGCCTTCCACCCCGGTCACCTGGTGCCGGGCATCGACGTCACCGACGACCCCCTGCTGGCCGGCCGGCTGTTCTCCTACCTGGACACGCAGATCAGCCGCCTGGGTGGGCCGAACTTCGCGCAGCTCCCGGTCAACCGCCCGCACGCGCCCGTCAACGACATGCTGCGCGACGGCATGCACCAGACGGCCGTGCACAGCGGGGCGGCACCCTACCGGCCGAACTCGCTGGACGGCGGCTGCCCGTTCCTGGCCGGCGCGGACACCCACGCCTACATCGAGACGCCGGTGGCGGTGCCCGAGGCACGCAAGGTGCGCAAGGCGCCGGAGTCGTTCGCGGACCACTTCAGCCAGCCCCGCCGCTTCTGGCGGAGCATGAGCCCGGTGGAGCGCGAGCACATCGTCGCCGCCTACACCTTCGAACTGGGCAAGTGCTACGAGCAGGCCGTCAAGGAGCGCGGTCTGCAGGTGCTGGCCAACATCGACCCCGAGCTGTGCGAGCCCGTGGCCGCCGGTCTGGGCCTGCCGGCCCCCGAGCCGACGGTGCCCGTCGAGACCGTCGAGCCGTCCCCCGCCCTGTCCCAGATCGGGCGCACCTGGCCGCTGGACGGCAGGATCGCCGGAATCGTGACCGACGGTACGGGCGACCTCGGCGAGGTCCGCGCGGTGCGCGAGGCCGTTCTGGCGGCCGGAATGGTACCGCTGGTGATCGCGCCGTCCGGCGGCAAGCTCGACCCGGAGGGCGAGCCGATCACGGTGCAGCGGACGTTCGCCACGGCCCGCTCGATCGAGTTCGACGCCCTGCTGCTGGCGGGTGTGCCGGGGCCGGGCGGTGACGCCTACGGGGCCCGGGACGCCAAGGCCGGCAACGGCGAGCCGAACGGCACGCGCCCCACCGATCCGAGGGTGCTGCTGATGCTGGGCGAGGCGTTCCGGCACGGCAAGGCCATCGGAGGCTGGGCGGGCGCGCGGTCCGCGCTCCAGGCCGCGGGCGTGCCGACCGACGCGCCCGGCGTGGTCGCCGGTGAGTCCGGGACCGGTGTCCTGGAGGAGATCTCCGGGCTGCTGAAGAGCCACCGGGTGTGGGAACGGTTCGCACCGCGCGTGTGAGGAGGCACAGGCTCGGTGTGGCGCGGATCACTCGGAAAGATCGCCATGCGCCGCATCGGGCCTCGCTGCGATTACCGAACAGCGGCCTGCCGGGACTCGACTTTGGAAGCTCGGAGCAACGCTCGAAGATAGCCTTAAAAATGCAGGCGGAACGCATATTTCACCGTTGAATGATCGGAAATGCAGCGTCGGGCCAAGCCGACGTCACAGGGAGCCGGCACGGAAACCGCAGGAATTAACGTCCTGTTCATGACTCAGCTGGACGTACGGCCCCAGGCCGGAGACACGGACGCGGCCTCCTCCGGGGGCATGCGCGCCAAGGGCCTGAGCGGGAACTCCGTCGGCCTGCTGGGCAGCGCGGTCATCGGTGTGTCCACCGTGGCCCCGGTGTACTGCCTCACCTCGACGCTCGGCTCCACGGCGGGTGAGGTGGGCGTCCAGATGCCCGCCGTGTTCCTCGCGGGTTTCCTGCCGATGCTGCTGGTCGCCTTCGCGTACCGCGAGCTGAACAAGGTGATGCCGGACTGCGGCACCTCGTTCACCTGGACGGTGAAGGCGTTCGGGCCACGCGTGGGCTGGATGTGCGGCTGGGGCCTGGTGATCGCCACGATCATCGTCCTGTCGAACCTGGCCGGCGTGGCCACCTCCTACTTCTGGCTGCTGGCCGGCGAGATCACCGGCAGCGAGTCCGTCGCCGCCCTGGACGGGAACAAGGCCGTCCACATCCTCACCTGCCTCGCACTGATCGCGATCGCGACGGTGATCAGTTATCGCGGGATGACCGCCACCAAGGGGGTGCAGTACGCGCTGGTGGCGCTGCAGCTGGTGGTGCTGGCCGTGTTCGTGGCGATGGCCTTCGGCAAGGCGGGCACGCCGGACTTCCCGACTTCGGCGGACTTCTCGTGGTCGTGGCTGAATCCGTTCGCTGTGCAGTCCTTCGGCGCGTTCACCGCCGGCCTGTCGCTGTCGATCTTCATGTACTGGGGCTGGGACGCCTGCCTGACCGCCAACGAGGAGACCAGCGGCAGCAGCCGCACGCCCGGCCGCGCGGCCCTGGTCGCCATGGTCGTGCTCGTCGGCTCGTACCTGGCCACCGGGGTCGCGGCGCAAATGGTCGTCGGCTCCGGCGACCAGGGGCTCGGCCTCGCCAACCCCGAGACCTCCGACAACGTCTTCGCCGCGCTCGCCGGGCCGGTGATGGGCCCCGCGCTCGGCATCCTGCTCTTCGTCGCCGTCCTCGCCTCGGCCGCGGCCAGCCTCCAGACGACGTTCATCCCGGTGGCCCGCACGGTGCTCGCGATGTCGACGTACGAGGCCCTGCCCGCCTCGTACGCCCGGGTGCATCCCCGCTTCAGGACGCCGGGGCGGGCCACGGTCACCGCGGGTGTCGCGACCGGCGTGTTCTACACGCTGATGACGCTGGTCAGCGAGCACGTGCTGGTCGACACGATCTACGCGCTCGGCCTGATGATCTGCTTCTACTACGCCCTGACGGCCTTCGCCTGTGCCTGGTACTTCCGTGCGGAGCTGCTGCGCTCCGGCCGCGACCTGGTGTTCAAGGGGCTGTTCCCCGTGGTCGGCGGTGTGCTGCTGGCGGCGGTGTTCGCCAAGACGCTGGTCGACATGTGGGACCCGGCGTACGGCAGCGGCTCGTCCGTGCTGGGAGTGGGGTCGGTGTTCGTGATCGGCGTCGGGCTCCTGGCCCTGGGCCTGGTGATCATGTCCGTGATGCGGTGGCGCAACCCGGCCTTCTTCCGCGGTGAGGTACTGACGGCGTCGACACCGGCGCTGGTCGCCAAGGACTGACGTACCGGGCCGGCGGGCGGGCGTCCCCTCCTCGGGGTCAGGGGAGTGACGGCTCCGGCGCTACCAGGCGACCGGCAGCCGCTCCGGGATGCGCTTCATGAAGCCCGTGCGCCATACGAGCTGCTCCACCGGCACGGCGAGGCTCAGCTCCGGCAGGCGCCGCTGGAGCACCTCCAGGGCGATCCGGGCGTGGGCACGGCCCAGGGCGGTCGCCGGGCAGTAGTGGGAGCCGCCGCCGAAGGAGAGATGGTCCGCGGCGTTCTCCCGGTGGACGTCGAAGCGGTGCGGGTTGGGGAACTTCTCCGGGTCGAGGTTGGCCCCTTCGACCAGGACCAGCACGAGCTCGCCCTTCTTGACCTGCACGTCGCCCAGCCGGACGTCGGCGAGGGCCAGCCGGGGCAGGGCGTCGCCGATGGAGAGGTTGACCCTCAGCAGCTCCTCCAGCCCTCGGTCGAGCAGTTCCGGTTGGTCCCGCAGCAACTCCCAGGTGGCGCGGTGGACGAGCAGGTGGACCAGCGCCATGGCGAGGAATCCGGCGGTGGAGATGACACCCGCGCCGAACATGGTGACGCCGACGGTGGCCAGCATCTCGTCCGTCAGGTGCGCGTAGTCGGGGTCGTCGCGCAGGGCGGCGAGCTCGCCCATCAGGCCCCGGGTCGCGGGGTCGTCCAGCAGCGAGGTCATGCGGCCGATGTCCCTGTCCCAGTTGATCTTCGCGCCGGTGACGGGGCACGGCGAGTTCATGAAAGCGATGTCCAGGCTGCGCAGGAACCGCGGCGCCTCGCTCTGCGGGATGCCGAGGATCCGGCAGTGCATCCCGGCCGAGTACGGATCGCAGAACGCGGCCCGCAGATCCGCGGTGGGACCGGCCTCGACGAGGGCGTCGACCAGCCGTTCGGCCTCGGCACGCAGCCAGTCGGTCAGACCCGGTGCCTTGGGGTTGAGGGCCTTCATCACCGCCCGGCGCAGCCCGGCGCCGGTGATGTTGCCCATGTTGTTCACGACCTCGGGCGGGATCGTCAGCGCGTACTGGCGCGGGACGCCGGGGGCGGAGGTGTCCTTCAGGGAGAACCGGCCGTCCTCCAGCACCTGCCGGCACAGGCCGTGGGAGGACACCAGCCAGGCCTCGTCGCCGGCGATCGTGCGGACCCGCCGTACCGGGGTCGTGGCACGCAGCTCCTCCACCTCGGCGGGCACCCGCCTCCCGTCCCACGAGAACGGGAAGTCGAGCACGTCCGTGGGGCGGGCGGCGTCAAGCGCGGTGGTCATGCGGTGGCTCCTTCGGTGGCGGGGGTGACCACTGCGTGGCCCTGGTTGCGGGAGGCGCGCAGGCCGGCGCCGCGCGAGTAGAGCAGTTCCGCCATCGGCAGGAGCTGGTGGTAGCAGTTGAGCGAGGACGGCACACCGAGGATCGCGGGGGTGTCGAGGAACAGCGGGGCCTCGGCGCACACGTACTCCAGGCACACGGCTTGCTGCTGCTCGCTCGCCCGCTCCCCGCGCCCCGTCAGGAACCGGCTCACCAGTGCCTCGCACACGGCGCGGAAGCCGTCGTCGGTGAGCAGCCGGCTCTTCAGCCGGCGGTGGATCTCCTGGTACGCCGGGTTGGAGCGGAAGTCGGACATCGGCTGCCAGCGCAGCCTCGTCCCCTCCGGGTCGGCGGCGGTGGCCGCGTCACGGACCTTCGCGCGCACACCCCGGAGGTTCTTCACCGCCTTTCTGCGGGCGTCGTCGGGGGCGTAGCCGGACGCCTCGTACATCTCGGCCAGATACAGGTCGGTGTAGACGAAGTCGATCTTCTCGAAGTGGTCCAGCCCCCAGCGGGCGAGGTCGTGCAGCCGCCGGGCGGAAAAGTAGCTGTTGCCCGGCGAGACGCCGATGACGGCATGTGCGCCCTCGGCGTGGATCACCTCGCAGTGGGATGTGTACGGCTGAACCTGGAAGACGTCGGCCATCAGCACGGATGCTGTGGTCAAAGGGGTAAGCCTCCGCCGCGCGCAAGTCCCTGCGGGGCCCTGTGCCCCCGGTGTGGCGACGCGGCGCGCTCACGCTATCCGCACGGGACGTGCCCGCCTAGTAACGCTGTGAGATTGGCCGGAAACGCTCGTAGCAACCGTCGAGAGCCGGGGAAGCGCCCCCACGCCGGGCGTTACCGCTCCCACCGCGGGGACGCCGTGTGACGAGGGACCGCTCCCACTCGCCCCACGCCAAAGAGCGGGCTCCCCGCACACAGGGAGCCCGCTCCTCTTGCGACCCGTTCAGTGCTTGAACGTGTCCTTGGTCTTCTCCTTGGCCTGACGAGCGTCGCCCTTGGACTGTTCCGCCTTGCCCTCGGCCGTCATCCGCTCGTTGCCGACCGCGCGGCCGGCCGCCTCCTTGGCCTTGCCCTTGGCCTGCTCCATCTTGGCCTTGGCCTTCTGCTCTCGCGCCACGATCGTTCACTCCAAGCATCGGCGGCGTTCGCTGACATCCACCGGGTGGCCCGATCCGCGAGACTCAAACACCGCCGGCTCGTCCGGCCCGGTGGACCAGGTGCCCACCGGCCACCGTGATCGGCCGGTCCGAGCCGGGAGCGGCCCTCGCGCCCGCGGCACGCGGCTCACGCATCCGCCAGGCGAAGAGGACGGGACGCACGGCTGCTCCTCGCGACGGCGCCGTGCGCACCCCCGCCCAGTGCACCTGCTGTGCGGGCAGCCGCGTAGGACAGTCGGAATCCGGCCAGAGCGCTTCCCCTCAGATGTCCCGCTGTTCCAGCGGCCGGACCGCCGGGCCCTGCACGACCTGGCCGTCGGGGGCGAAGCGGGAGCCGTGGCAGGGGCATTCCCAGGCCTGCTCGGCCCGGTTGAACGCCACGAGGCATCCCAGGTGCGTGCAGCGCGCGGACACGGCGTGCAGCCGGCCGTCCTCGTCCCGGTGCACCGCGCAGCGACGGCCGCCGACGTGCATGACGGCGCCGTCGCCCGGGGCGAGGTCGTCCGGGCCCGGGCGGGTCAGGCCCGGCAGCCGGTCACCGATGAAGTGCCGGGCGACAGTGGCCTGGTGACGCAGGAACTCGCCGCCCTCACGCAGCACCGGGGCGATGCGGCGCGGGTCGTACAGCTCGCTCCACGGCGGCACCTCACCACCCGTGATCTCGTCGCACAGCAGCCGGCCCGCCATGATGCCGCCGCTGAGCCCCCAGCCGCCGAAGCCGGTGGCGACGTAGACCTGGCGGCTCGCGGGATGCAGCGGGCCGACGAGCGGTACGTGGTCGGTGGAGTCGTTGTCCTGGGTGGCCCAGCGGTGACTGAGGCGCAGCGTGCCGAAGTGTCGCTCGGCCCAGCTGGTGAGGGTCGCGAACAGCTCCTCGGTGTCCTTGCCGGCGCCGGGGGTGAAGTGCTCGCCGGTCACGATGAGCAGGCGCTTGCCGTCCGCGTACGGCGCCGTGCGCACCGATCGGGTGCGGTGCTCGGGCGTGATGTACATCCCGTCGGGCGCCTTGGCCGCGTCGACGGGAGCGGTGATCACGAGCTCGCGGCGGGGCGAGAGGCGGGTGAAGAGCAGGGCGCGGTCGAAGATCGGGTAGTGCGTGGCGACGACGACCGCGCGCGCGGTCACCTGGATGCCGTCCTCCGTGGTCAGCACGCACGGCTCCCCCTCGGTGAGCTCGGTGACCCGCGTCCCCTCGTACAGCTGCCCTCCCCCGGCACGGATGGCGTCCGCCAGCGCGAGCAGGTACTTGCGCGGATGGAACTGGGCCTGGTCCGCGACCCGGACCGCCCCCGCGACCGGGAACGGCAGGTCGGTCTCCGTGACGAACTCCGCGCTCAGACCCGCCTCCTTGGCCGCCTCCGCCTCGGCCCGCAGCTCGGGGATCCGGCGGCGGCCCTGCGCGAAGGTGTAGGCGGCGGTTTCCTCCCAGTCGCACTCGATCCCCAGCTCCTCCACGATTCCGGCGGCGTGGTGGATGGCCTCCGTCTGGGAGCGCGCGTACAGGCGCGCCCCGTCGGTGCCACGGGTGCGGCGCAGCCGGTCGTAGACGAGGGTGTGCTGGGCGCTGAGCTTCGCGGTGGTGTGCCCGGTGACGCCCGCGGCGATCCGGTCGGCCTCCAGCACGGCGACCCCGTGCCCGCGCCGGGTGAGCTCCCATGCCGTGCTGAGCCCGGCGATGCCGCCGCCGATGACAGCGACGTCGACCTGGAGGTCGGCGGCGGGCGGGGGCGCCGGGTCACCGGGCGGAAGGGTGTCGAGCCAGTACGACGCGTGGAGTGCTGCCTGCTCGGTCATGGCCGCCGAGTTCCCGTGGCAGGTGCCGGTCACACGGAGCCGTTCGGGTCAGGTCAAAGGCGCCGGATCCGCCACACGTTGTCCTCCCGGTAGCCCTCCTGCCCGTCGGGCGAGACGCTCGCCCGCCGTACCGTCTGCGACGTCTCGACGGTCCAGCTCGCCTCGGGCAGCGCCAGTTCGGCGAGGACGCTCTCCAGCGTCGGGAAGACGTGTTCGAAGGGGGGTTCGGCCTGCCACGACGGCCAGCCCGCGTGCATCACGATCAGAAGCGTGCCGTGCTCGGCGACCGCCTCGGCGGCACTCCGCAGCACCCCCTGCTGGTCGAGGCCCACCGGGGACTGGAGGTACTGCGCGTTCACCAGGTCGAAGGTGCCCCGGGGGAAGCTGTGGCCGAGTTCGTGCCGTTCCCACGCGGTGCGGTCGCCCACCCCTGCGTCGGCGGCGTGCAGAGCGGCGCGTTCCAGGGCGGTGGGCGAGATGTCGACGCCGGTGGCCCGCCAGCCCTGCGACGCCAGCCACACCACGTCGGCGCCCTCCCCGCAGCCCAGGTCGAGGGCGGTGCCGGGGCGCAGGCCGGACACCTCGCGGACGAGCAGGGCGTTGGGGCGGCCGCTCCAGACGCGGTCGGTGTCCCGGTAACGGGCCTCCCAGAAGGCGGCGGGCTCGGTGGGCGCGGGGACTTCGGTCACGGGCTCTCCTAGAAGGCTGGGGTGGCTGACGAAGCGCACCGGTCCCGGTGCGGTGTCCGGAGACCGAGCCTGTCCCGGCCGGGGCACGGGGACAAACGCCGTTGCCGATACGGCAAATGGCGCATCAGCCCTGCCGTACGGTGGTGGCCGTGCACAGCAGCGACCAGGGAGCCGAGGCCGCGGCGACCCGCTTCACCGGGCGGGCCGTGACCCGCGTACGCCCCGTGTCCGGCACGCTCGCCGAGGTCACCCTCGACGACGGGCGGGTGGTGATGGTCAAGCGCCAGGACGCCCCGGGCGGGGTGGGGGCCGAGGCGGCGGGGCTGCGCTGGCTCGCCGCCGCGGACGCGGTGCGCGTCCCGGCCGTGCACGGTCACGACGGACAGTGGCTGGTGACCGACCGGGTGCCGGACGGGCGGCCGGGCGGGCGGGCCGCGCTGCGCTTCGGGCGGGACCTGGCCGCGCTGCACGCCACAGGTGCGGAGGCGTTCGGGACTGCTCCGCCCGGCGGCCCGAGGGACGCCTCGATCGGACTCGCGCCGATGCGCAACGTCCCCGGCACCGACTGGCCCCCTTGGTACGCCGAGCACCGCGTCCTGCCGTATCTGCGGCGTGCCGTGGACGACGGCACCCTGCGCGACGCCGAGGCCCGCCTCGTGGAGCGGGTCTGCGAGCGGCTCCCGGAACTCGCGGGGCCCGCCGAGCCGCCCGCCCGCCTGCACGGCGACCTGTGGAACGGCAACGTGCTGTGGGGCGCCGACGGGCACGCCTGGCTCATCGACCCGGCCGCGCACGGCGGGCACCGCGAGACCGACCTGGCCATGCTGCGCCTGTTCGGCTGTCCTCATCTCGACGAGGTGCTCGACGGTTACCAGCAGGCCGCCCCGCTCGCCGGGGGCTGGCGTGACCGCGTCGCGCTGCACCAGCTCTTTCCGCTGCTCGTGCACGCGGTGCTCTTCGGCCGGTCGTACGCCGTGCGGGCGCTGGAGGCAGCCCGGGTGACCCTGGCCCGCTGATCTCCCGGCCTGCGCACCTCCCGTGTCGGCACCCGGGATAAGGTGCCGACTTCGGCGAGAGGGGACATCACGGTGCAGGTCGGGGCGGGGAACGCGTGGCGGGGGCTGGTCCACGTGGCGTTGGCGGTGGGGCTGCTGACGGGCTGCGGGGAGGCCGCGCGGGACGACGCCGGGGCCCCCGCGAGCCCGTCGGCGGCACGCGGACCCGACGGGGGCGCGGGGGACGTCGGGAGCGGTGGCACGATCGGTGCGGCGGGTTCGCCCTGCGAGCTGCCGGTCACCTTCCGCATCGCCGCGAAGTGGGAGGCGGAATCCACCGCCGTCCCCGGCGAGGACGTACCGGAGGAAGTCGCCGACATGGTGTGGCGGCAGGGGCCGGTGACCGCCGCCTGCGAGGTCGACGCCAAGCCCGCCGGGCACATCGGCTTCCTGCGGGTCTGGACCGGCGAGCCGGGCGCGGCCGGCGCGCGCACCGTCCTGGAGGAGTTCCTGGCCGCCGACAAGGGGGCGGGCGAGGAGAAGTACCAGCCGTTCGAGGCGGGCGACCTCGCCGGTACCGAGGTGGAGTACCGGTACACCAGCTCGCTGACGGACGAGACCAAGACGGAGCGCGCGCTCGCCGTCGTCACACCGGACGGCCCGGTCGTCCTGCACCTCGGCGGGCTGGACACCGCGGAGCACGAGGCGATGCTCCCGGCGTACGAGCTGGCGAAGCGGACGTTGCGGGCATCCTGACGCGCGGCGGGCCCAGCCCGGGCCGCCCGGGCCCGTCTTCCGGCAGATCGGCGCTCTCCGCGCAGGTCCCGTGCGGCCACCCAGGGCGTACGCTCCGGATTCAGCCGCGCCCGGGTGCGGGCAAGGGGCGTCGTGGCGCATTCTTGCTGTGTCGCCTGCGCGACCGCGCGCATGGACGAGGTAGGGCCGATGACTGGGAGCGCCGAAGGCCGGAACAGGACGCTCGGCGGGCTGGCCACGTTGCTGGCCGACGCCGCCGGTGAAGCGGTCCGCGCCACCGACGGCCGCGCGGCCGGCGTCTATCTGCCGTCCAGCAGTCCCGGCGTGTTGCGGCTGGCCACCCTCGTGGGGCTGCCGGCCCGCTTGTACCGGCCCTGGTGGCGGCTGCACGTGGACCGCCGGTTCCCGGTGGCCGACGCCTACCGGCTCGGCGTGAAGGTGGTGCTGCCGAACAGCACCGAGAGCATGCGCCGTTATCCGCAGTTCGCGGCCGGACTGCCCTTCCCGGTGGGGACGATCAATGTGCCGGTCATGGGGTCGGCGTCGCCCTTCGGGGTGCTGACGGTGCTGCTGCCGGCCGTCCCCGACGTCACCGAGGTGCTGGCCAAGCGGGACCGGCTGGCGGAGATCGCCGAGGAGCTGGCGACCGGCGTGCGGCGGCTGGGGGCGGCGGGCGTGCCGCTCGTCTGGGACGACGAGCCGCTGTGCGTACGACCGCTGGGACCGCGCCGCACACCGAAGCGGATCGGGCGCTTCGTCTGGCACCCCGTGACCGACGTCGTCACGGCGGACGACAGCACGCGCACCCTGCTGGGGCTGGCCGCCGACGAACAACCCTGGGCCTCGGACACGTTGATCGGTGCCGTGATCGCCGAGGACGCGGAACGGCTGGCGGACCTGCTGCGGGAGGCGGCCGGCGGCAAGCAGCCCTCGGGGCCGCTGCTGCTGCGCACCACGGGGGGCGCGCCCCGGGTGGTGGAGGTGTGCGGCCCGGATGCCGCCGCCGCGGGCCCGGACCAGCCGGTCGACGGGATCGTCCTCGACGCGGGCTCGATGGCCGACGCGGCCGCCGACCAGCTGCCCCAGGGCGTGTTCTGCATGGACCGGCTGGGGCTGATCGTCTACGCCAATCCGCGCGCCGCCGAACTGCTGGGCGAGCCACGGGCACGCTTCCTGGGCCGTGCGCTGTGGGAGGGCGTGCCGTGGCTGGGCCAGTCGGCGTGCGAGGACCATCTGCGGGCGGCGCTGCTGTCGCCCCAGCCCGTGCACTTCCACGTCAGACGGCCCTCGCCGGGCGAGCGGGAGACCGGCGACGAGCGGTTCGAAGCCTACGACGGCGACTGGCTGTCACTCTCCGTCCATCCCGGCCCGGAGTTCCTGACCTGCACCGTCGCCCCGGCCCAGCGCGGCTCGCAGGCCCCGGACCCGCCCGAGGCGGCGGACGAGGCCCCCGGCGCGGAGGTGGCCACGACCTCGCTGGTGCACCGGCCGATCGTCCTCGCCATAGCCCTCACCGAGGCGACCACCGCCCGTCAGGTCTCCGCCGTGGTGATGCAGGAGCTGCTGCCCGCGTTCGGCGGCCGCCGCCTCGCCATCTACCTGCTCCAGGACCGGCACCTCTATCTGGCCTGGGAGACCGGTTTCCCGCTGGGGTTCCTCGCACCCTTCGAGGGCGTCGGCCTCGACGCCCGGCTGCCCGGGGTGGAGACGCTGACCACCGGTCAGCCGCTGTTCTTCGACTCGATGCAACAGCTCGCGAACACCTACCCCGGCATTCCCCTGGATGCCACCGAGGGCGCCCGCGCCTTCCTGCCCCTGATCGCGTCGGGGCGGCCGGTCGGTTCCTGCATCCTCGGCTTCGACCGGCCCCGCAGCTTCAGCACCGAGGAGCGCACGGTGCTCACCGCGCTCGCCGGGCTCATCGCGCACGCCATGGAGAAGGCGCAGCGCTACGAGACCGAGGCCGCCCTCGCCCGCGGACTGCAGCGCGCCCTGCTCCCCCGGCGGCTGCCGGTGCATCCCGGGGTGGAGACGGCGGGCCGGTATCTGCCGGGCACACAGGGCATGGACGTGGGCGGCGACTGGTACGACGTCGTCGAGGCCGGGGACGGACTCGCCCTGGTGATCGGCGACGTGCAGGGGCACGGCGTGCAGGCCGCCGCGACCATGGGTCAGCTGCGCAGCGCGGTGCGCGCGTTCGCGCTCGACGACCGGCCGCCCGACGAGGTGCTCAGCGGCACCAACCATCTGCTCATCGACCTCGACCCCGGCCAGTTCGCGTCCTGCTGCTACGTCCGTCTCGACCCGCTCACCGGCCGGGCCATGGTGGCCCGCGCGGGGCACCCGCCGCCGCTGCTGCGCCGCCCGGGCGGCCGTACGCGCGTGCTGGACATCGCCGGGGGCGTGGTGCTCGGGGTGGACCCGTTCGCCCGTTACCCGGTGACGGAGTTGGTGATGGACCCCGGTGCCGTGCTCGCGCTGTACACGGACGGGCTCGTCGAGCGGGTCGGCCACGACATCGACGAGGGGATCAGCGCGCTGCGGGTGGCGCTGGCCAAGGGCGGTGCCTCGGCGAGCCGACGGGGCGGCCGTTCCCTGGTGACCCTCGCGGACCGGCTCACGGCGGCCGCCCGGCATTCCGCGGACCGCCCCGACGACATCGCCCTGCTCCTCGCGGCCCGCCGTGCCGCGAAGCCGCGCTGAGGGTCCGTCCCCGCGGTGCGGGGGGCGGCGGACAGGCGGGAGGAACGGCGTCCCACCGGCCGGACAGGTGTGCCAGGAGGCGTAGCGGCGGGCCCCGTCACCTGACACGAGCGGCTCACCACACGGTGTGACTTCCCTCGCCTCCTCGGGCTCGGGAGTGTAGACAGGGCACATGGTCCGGCAATTGGGCCGATCCCGTACTCGGCCCACCCGTCCCCCCGCAGCAGAGCACGCCGCACGCACGCCTGTCTCCGGGCCGAGCGGGCGGCGGGCGCGGTCCGACACGGACGGCGGGCCCGACGGGCAGCGCAACGGCGGCCGTTCGCGGTGGAGTCCCACCGCGGCGTTGCGCTCCGCGCTCAGTGGGCGCAGCGTCGCCGGGCAGGTGTTCTTCTTCCAGGTCCTCATCGTGCTGCTGCTGGTCGTGGTGGCCGTGGTGGCGCTGGTCCTGCAGAGCCGCAGCGACAGCGCCGAGGAGGCCCGCAACCGGTCGCTGGCGGTCGCCGAAGCCTTCGCCAACGCGCCGGGCACCCGCGAGGCGCTGAACAGCCCCGACCCGTCGGCCGTCCTGCAGCCACGGGCCGAGGCGGCGCGCAAGGCGGCGGAGGTCGACTTCATCGTCGTGATGAACACCGACGGCATCCGCTACACGCACCCGATACCGGACCGGATCGGCAAACGGTTCGTCGGCACGCTCGGGCCCGCGCTCGCGGGCGGGACGGTCGTGGAGGAGGTCGACGGGACGATAGGGCAGCTGGTGCAGGCAGTGGTGCCCGTCAAGGACCCCGACGGCGAGGTCGTCGGCCTGGTGTCGGCCGGAATCACCACCGAGCACGTGGGGGGCGCGGCCAACCGGCAGTTGCCGCTGGTGCTGTTCACCGCGGCGGCCGGGCTGGTGATGGCCACGGCGGGCACGGCGCTGGTGAGCCGGCGGCTGCTGCGGCAGACGCGGGGCCTCGGGCCGCGCGAGATGACCCGGATGTACGAACACCACGACGCGGTGCTGCACGCGGTCCGCGAGGGCGTGCTCATCGTCGGCGCCGACGGCGACCTGCTGCTCGCCAACGACGAGGCCCGCCGGCTGCTCGGCCTGCCCGACGACGCCGAGGGCCGTGCGGTGCACGATCTCGGCCTGCCCGCGGACATCGCCGGGCTGCTGGCGTCGGGGCAGGTCGTCACGGACGAGGTGCGGCTGGTGAAGGACCGGCTGCTGGCGATCAACCAGCGGTCCACCCATCTGCGGGGCGGCCCGCACGGCAGCGTGGCCACCCTGCGCGACTCGACCGAGCTGCGGGCCCTGTCCGGGCGGGCGGAGCTGGCGCGCGAACGCCTCGACATGCTGTACGCGGCCGGTGCGGGCATCGGCACCAGCCTGGACGTGACGCGGACCGCCGAGGAGCTGGCGAATCTGGCCGTCCCCCGGTTCGCGGACTTCGCGACCGTGGACCTGTTCGACGCGGTACTGAGCGGTGAGCAGCCGGAGCCGGGGACCGAGGGGACCGAGATGCGCCGGACGGCCCTGGCCGGCGTGCGCAAGGATCCACCGCTGTATCCGGTGGGCGAGCGGATCCAGTTCGTGCCGTCCTCGCCGCAGGCCCGCAGTCTGCGCGCCGCGCAGGCGACGCTGGAGCCCCGGCTGCGGGACGCGCCGGGCTGGCAGGCACAGGACTTCGAACTCACCTCGCAGGCCCTGGACTACGGAATCCACTCGCTGATCACCGCGCCGCTGCGGGCGGGCTCCCTGATCCTCGGGATGGTCACCTTCTGGCGCGGGACCGGCTCCGGGGCCTTCGACGCGGAGGACCTGACCCTCGCCGAGGAGCTGGTCGCCCGCGCCGCCGTGTCCATCGACAACTCCCGCCGCTACACCCGCGAGCACACCATGGCGGTGACGCTCCAGCGCAGCCTGCTGCCGCGCAACCTCCCCGAGCAGAGTGCCCTGGAACTCGCCTACCGGTATCTGCCGGCCCAGGCCGGGGTCGGCGGCGACTGGTTCGACGTGCTGCCGCTGTCCGGTGCCCGCGTCGCCCTGGTCGTGGGGGACGTGGTGGGGCACGGGCTGCACGCGGCGGCCACGATGGGCCGGCTGCGCACCGCGGTGCACAACTTCTCCTCCCTGGACCTCTCGCCCGACGAACTGCTCGGACTGCTCGACGAACTGGTCGCCCGGATCGACCAGGACGAGGAGGCCGAGGGCGGCACCGCGCCCGTCACCGGCGCGACCTGCCTGTACGCGATCTACGACCCGGTGGTGCGGCGCTGCGCCATCGCCCGCGCGGGGCATCCGCCACCGGCGCTGGTCCGGCCCGACGGCGGCGTGGAGTTCCTCGACGTACCCCCCGGCCCCCCGCTGGGCCTGGGCGGCCTGCCGTTCGACACCGAGGAGGTGGAGGTGGCGGAGGGCAGCCGGCTGGTGCTGTACACCGACGGGCTGGTGGAGGACCGGGAGCGGGACATCGACGCCGGCCTCGATCTGCTGCGCACGGCACTGGAGCGGGCCGGGCCGTCGCCGGAGGACACCTGCCAGGCGGTGCTGGACTCACGGCTGGGGGCCAGGCACAACGACGACATCGCCCTGATGGTCGCGCGCACGCGGGCTCTCGGCCCGGACCGGGTGGACGCCTGCGACGTGGAGCCCGATCCGGCGGCCGTCGCCGAAGTACGCGCCCGGATCACCCGGCGGCTGACGGAATGGGGTCTTCAGGACCTCGTGTTCACCACCGAACTGATCCTGAGCGAGCTGGTCACCAACGCCATCCGCTACGGCGGTGCGCCGATCCGGGTGCGGGTGCTGCGGGACCGCAGCCTGATCTGTGAGGTGTTCGACGGCAGCAGCACCGCCCCGCATCTGCGGTACGCGACCATGACCGACGAGGGTGGGCGCGGTCTGTTCCTGGTCGCGCAGCTCGCCGAACGCTGGGGCACGCGCTACCTGCCGGGCGGCAAGGTGATCTGGGCCGAGCAGCCGCTTCCGTGAGCCGATCCCGCGGGCCGGGCAGGGCTCCGGCGGTCCGGCAGGGCGTCGCGCACCGGTCCGCAACTGATTGCGCCGGCGCCCCGCGCATGCGAGAGCCCGGGCACCGGCGCGGCGCGCCGGCGTCCGGGCCCCGGCGGTCCGGCAGGCGGGGTTCAGGTACCGGCGAGCCGGGAGCGCAGGAGGGCCTTGCCCAGTTCGGCGCCCTTGCGGCTGTCCGCCTGGGCCTTGCGGAACAGGTCCGCGACCTCGGTGTCCTTCTCGCGCTCCGCGTCCTGGATGTACGTCTCGAGGCGTAGCGCGTTGTTCAGACACGCCTCCACGTACCAGATCAGGTTGTAGTCCTTGTCCGGCGTGCCGGTGACGCCGCCGGCCTCCGTGCCACTGGTCATCCGGGCCTCCTCCTTCACCGATCGGGCGGAGCCCTTCGGGGCGGGCCCCTCAGCGCCGCTCGGGTACCCCTCCCGCTGCCCGGCACACAGACGGACCACTCGGCGCACGTCGGACACACGGCCGGATCCCGAACGGAACCGCCACAAACGCCAGCCCGCGCCACCCCTTCCCCCGCATAGAAATATCTACCAGCATGCATATGCCGGATCGGCCCCCACCGGGGCCGGCGGACATCCCCCGGAGCGGAACATGAGCGATCTCGGCTGGACGCGAGGAGTGGAGTGGCTCGCCGCCGCCGCACCCGATCCCAGGGCGTGCAAGCGGGACTGGGACCGGGGCGAGGGCGTCGCCCTGCTGGAGGCCGGCCGCTTCTGGGACGTGCTGAGCGTGCCCGACCAGCTGGGCCTGCTGGCGCTGGACCTGCTGTGGCGGCCCACACTGCCGATGCCGGGGCCGACGCTGGTGGACGTCGCCGCCCACCGGGTCGGCTTCTTCCTGCCCCCGGACCCGGACAGCAAGTGGATCGGCGCCGGACTGCGGAACGCGGGCCGGGGGTCATGGGTGGCCGTGCCGCCGCCGTACCGGTCCACCCGGTGCCTGGAATGGCTGATCCCGCCCGACGGAACGGGCGCGCTGCACTCGCCGGCCACGCTGGAGCTGGCGCTGCGTCAGGCGAACAGCAGCCTCTCGGTCCTGGCGCCGCTCTGCGGCACCTGACGGCCGATCATGCCCGTCAACTCGCTTGATCGACATGGCATTTAGGACAGTCGGCACAGAAGCGAACAGAGAGCGGCCCTCTTCGGAACCAAGTCCCACCTCACCGTGCGAGATCGGTCGCTGACGGTTGTACTGTGCTCCGAGTGCCTCGCCCCGGGGCCTCGGATTCCGTTCTGCCCCGACCTCCCCTGGAACCCTTTCGATGATCGAACTACCGGACCTGGCCGCCGGTGCGCTCGCCGCCGGCACACTGTCCGCGCTCGCCCTGAGCGGCGGGCTCGTGCGGTCCCGCCGTCAACAGGCCCGGCAGCGAGCCGAGATCGCTTCCCTGCGCCGCCAACTCGACGGCAACCTCAACGCGTTCACGGCGGAACTCGGGCACCTGGCCGCACAGCGCATGCCGGCCGCCGCCCGGCAGCTCGACCGCCCCCACCTCGCGGTGCCCGGTCCCCGTCAGCCGCATCTCACCGGCACCCCGCTGGGCGGCGCCCTGGACGACGTCCTGGGGGCGCTGCGCACGGAGCTGACCTCGCAGCGCACCCGCATCGACGCGGCCGCGCAGGCCGGGATGCGGGGCGCCACCCGGGAGATCCAGGCGGCGTTGTACCGGCTGCAGGACGCCCTGCACGGGCTGCAACAGCGCTACGACGATCCTGAGTTGGCGCAGACGCTGTTCGAACTCGACCACGAGAACGAGCAGTCGCTGCGCCGGGCGCAGATCACCGCCGTGGTGTGCGGGGCGTGGGTCGGGCTCGCCCGTGAGGAGTCCCATCTGGTGGACGCCGTGACGGGCGGTCAGGCCCGGCTCGCGGGTTACCGGCGGGTCCGTGTGCACAACCATCTGGAACCGGGCACGGCCCTCGTGTCGCATGCGGTCGAGCCGGTCGCGATCATCGTCGCCGAGCTGCTGGACAACGCGCTGCGGCACTCCGCGCCCGACACCGACGTGACGGTCAACCTGGAACACGTCCACCACGGAGCGTGCGTCACCATCGACGACGCCGGCCTCGGCATGACCCAGGACGAACGGGACCGCGCCCAGCGGCTGGTGGCCGGCTCGGAGCCGATCCTGCTGACCGACCTGGGCGATCCGCCGCGCATGGGCCTGGCGGCGATCGGCCGGCTGACCCGGCAGTTCGACCTCGGCGTGGACCTGTCCTCGCCGTCCCCGTACGGCGGGGTGCGCGCCGTGCTGCTGGTCGACAGCCACCTGCTGAGCCACGTCGACCCCGAGGAGCGCCCGCCCGCGGCCAGCGCCCCGCGCTCGACCCGCCGGGCCGAACCCCAGGCGCCGCCGTCCCCGGCACACGCGTACGGCACCGAAGCGGACGACGCCGCCTCCGGCGCCGTATCGCCGCACGGCGGGCCGCGGGACGCCGGGGGGCTGCCGCAACGGCGGCGCCGTACCCGGGCGCCCGCCTCCGGCGAGGCCGCGCCCCGCGCGCGGGCGCGACGGCCCGAGGAGGCCGCGGCCGCTCTGGGCGCGCTGCAGTCCGGTACGGCGGCGGCCCGGGCCGTCGCCCGGGACGGCGGCCCCGAGCCGGCCGACGAAGCGACCAGCGACACCGAACAGACCGACTACGAAGGGGGAGCGGCTCGATGACCAGCCGCGATGCGGGCGACACGGCGTGGGTGCTCGAACCGATCCTGGAGGTACCGCACGTCGTGGCCGCCGTCCTGCTCACCCGGGACGGACTCGTCACCGGCTACACCGACGCGCTGTCGCAGCCGTCGGCCGAGCGGGTGGCCGCCATCACCAGCACCGTGCAGGGCGCGTGCCGGACGGCCGCGGCGGCCTTCGCCGACCGGGACCGGGCCGAGGTGCGCCAGGTCGTCATCGAGTCCGACCACGGCTACGTACTGATCGTGCCGACGGACCACGGCACCGTCGTCGCCGCCCACGGGGACTCCGAGGTGCGGCTGGACCTGCTGGCGCACCGGGTGCACTCGCAGGTGGCGCGGCTCGGCGAGAAGGCGATGGCCGCGGCGCCCCGAGGAGCCGACGGCGGCCCGTCGGCATGACCGGCCGCCGGGGCGGCCGTCCCCTGGTTCCCGCGTATCTGTCGACGGGCGGTGTGGCCCGGCCGAGCCGCCCGCGTCTGGAGCGGCTCTCGGTACTCACCGGCAGCGGCGAACCCCCGCCGGAGGATCTGCCGGCCGCCCAGCTGGCGCTCCTCGACGAACTGGCCGGCGGCTCGCTGACCGTGGTGGAGGCCGCGGCGCTGCTGCGGCTGCCGGTCTCCGCGGTGCGGGTGCTGGCGGCCGGACTCGTCGACCGGAACCTGGCGCTCGCCCGCGCGCCGATCCCACCCGCCGAACGGTTCGACCCCGACCTGCTGAAGAGAGTGGCCGATGGCCTCCGCGACCTCAAGCACAACTAGCGGCATCCACCTCCCCGACAGCGCCCGTGAACTGGTGAAAATCCTGGTCGCGGGCCCGTTCGGGGTGGGCAAGACGACCCTGATCGACTCCGTGTCCGAGATCCGGCCGCTGCACACGGAGGAGCACCTCACCGAGGCGTCCACGACGGTGGACGACCTCGCCGGGGTGCGGGACAAGTCGACGACCACCGTCGCCATCGACTTCGGCCGCATCAGCCTGACCGGCGGGATCGTGCTCTATCTGTTCGGCACGCCCGGACAGGAACGGTTCCGCTCGCTGTGGGACGACATCGCGTACGGGGCGCTCGGCGCGCTCGTGCTGGTGGACAGCCGCCGGATCGAGGCCTCGTTCGACGTGCTCGGGCTGGTCGAGGAGAGCGGACTGCCGTACGCGGTCGCCTTCAACGCCTTCCCGGACGCCCCTCGCCACTACAGCGAGGAGCAGTTGCGCGCCGCGCTCGACCTGGATCCGGGCACGCCGATGGTGACGTGTGACGCCCGGGAGCGCGACTCCTCCCTCGACGCGCTGCTCGCCCTGGTCCAGCATCTGATCGACCGCCACCCCCCGGAGTCCCGGTGACCACCTATCCCCCTGCCCGGCAGGCCTTCTCCCGCTCGGTGCCGGTGCGCCTGTGGGAGGACGGCTTCGCGCTGGATCCGTACCGCTACTACGCTGATCTGCGCGCCCAGGGCCCGATCGGCTGGGCCGAACTCGCGCCGGGCGTACCGGCGTACGTCGTCGTCGACCGGCGGGCCGCGCTGGACCTGCTGCACGACACCGAGACGTTCTCGCACGACCCCCGGCCGTGGGAGGCGACCGTCGCCGACGACTCGCCGGTCCTCGGCATGATGCGCTGGCGCCCCAACACCCTGTTCGCCGACGGGGCCGACCATGTGCGCTACCGCACCACGCTGATCGACACCTTCGATCTGGTCGAGCCGCACGACCTGCGGGCGCGGGTGCACCGGGCGGTGCACGTGCTGGTGAGCAGGTTCGGGCCGCTCGGCGAGGCCGATCTGGTGGCGGACTTCGCCCGCCCCCTGATGGCGCTCGTCTTCAACAGCCTCTTCGGAATGCCGGACAGCGAGAGCGAACGGCTCAACGCCGCCCTCGGCAAGGTGATCGAGGGGGGCAGCGAGGCCGCCGAGGGCGAGGCCGAGTTCGGCGACTACGTGATCGGGCTGATCGCCGCCAAGGTCGGGCAGCGCGGTGACGACCTGCCGAGCCGGCTCCTCGACCACCCGGCGGGACTCACCCCCGAGGAGGTCACCTGGCAGGTGTTCCTCACCCTGGGCGCAGGGCACGAACCGACCTCGAACCTGCTGTCGAACGCGCTGTCGAGGATTCTCGGCAACCCCGAGTACTACTCGACCCTCACCAGCGGGGCCCGGCCCGTGACGGACGCGGTGGTGGAGGTGCTGCACCACGAGACGCCGCTCGCCAACTACGGCATCCACTTCGCCCGCAGCCCCCTGTCGTTCCACGGCGTGTGGATCCGGGCGGCGGTGCCGGTGGTCATCTCCTACGGCGCGCTGGCGCACTTCGCGGAGCAGGAGCACGGCGGCACCCGGCGCCCCGGGGACGCCTCGCACCTGTCCTGGTCGGCGGGTCCGCACGCCTGCCCGGTCAAGCAGCACACGCTGCTCATCGTCACGGAGGCGATCGAGCGGCTCACCCAGTGGCTGCCCGACATGGAGCCCCTCGTGCCCCGGGAGCGCCTGACCTGGCGCCCGGGTCCCTTCCACCGGTCGCTGACCGCGCTGCCCGTGCGCTTCACCCCGCGCTCCCCCGACCAGCCAGGAGACCGCACATGACCGAGACCGAGCGCATCGCCATCGACCCGTTCGGCGCCGACATCGCCGGCGAGACCGCCCGGCTTCGCGCTCTCGGCGCCGTGGTGCCCGTGGAGCTGCCCGGCGGCATTCCCGCCTGGGCGCCCACCGGCTACGACGTGCTCCGGGAGCTGATCCTCGACCCGCAGGTCAGCAAAGACCCCCGGCTGCACTGGAGGTTGTGGCCCGAGATCGGCCAACGCCCCTCCTGGGGCTGGATCCTGGGCTGGATCGGCGTCGTCAACATGCTCTCCACCTACGGCGCCGACCACGCCCGGCTGCGCAAGCTGGTCTCGCCGAGCTTCACCCACCGGCGCACCGATGCGATGCGCCCGCGCGTCGAGGCGGTCACCGCCGGGCTGCTCGACGCGCTGGAGACGGCCGGGGCCGACGGTGGTGTGGTGGACGTCAGAGCGGGGTTCGCCGAGCCGCTGCCGATGCGGATCATCTGCGACCTGTTCGGGGTGCCGGACGCGATGCGGGACGACACGAGGCGGATGATCGCGGCGATCATGGACACCTCCGATCCCAGCCCCGAACACGCGGCCTTTGTGCAACGGCAGATCGGCACGGTGCTGCCGGCGCTGATCGCGCACCGCAGCGAGCGCCCCGGCGACGACCTCACCACCGAGCTGATCCGGGTACGGGACGAGGACGGCGACCGGCTGAGCGACGAGGAACTGCTGTACACCCTGCTCCTGGTGATCGGGGCCGGGTTCGAGACGACCGTGAACCTGATCGGGAACGCGGTCGTCGCCCTGCTGCGAAACCCCGGGCAACTGGCCGCCGTGCGGGCCGGGGAGATCACCTGGGACGCGGTCGTCGACGAGACACTGCGGGTCCATCCGTCCATCGCGTCGCTGCCGCTGCGCTTCGCCGTCACGGACGTCAAGGCCGGCGGCGTCACCATTCCGGCCGGGGACGCCATCATCACGACGTACGCCGCCGCCGGTCTCGACCCCGCTCACTACGGGCCGGACGCGGCCGTCTTCGACGCCACGCGCGGCGCGGACGACCACCTGGCGTTCGGGATCGGTGTGCACCGGTGCATCGGCGCCCCGCTGGCCCGGCTGGAGGCGCTCACCGCGCTGCCCGCGCTGTTCGCGCGTTTCCCCGGGATCCGGCCCGCCGGGGGCGAGCTGCGGCAGGTGCCGTCCTTCATCGCGTTCGGCTGGCAGGAGGTGCCGGTACGGCTGCGGGACTGAGTCGGCCGGCACCGCCCGGGGCCCGACCGGTCCCCCGTTCCGGTCGTGCCCCTGCGGCCCGCCTCGAACCTACGTGCACGGTTGGCTCATTGTGTATCGCGTCCGTGCCCGTTCGGGCGCCGCGAGGACTCAACCGTGCACAGGTGCGTCCGGATGGCCCGGATTCGCCCCCCGCAGGACGGGCTGGTCGAGGTCACCGTGCGCCAGATGGGCGAGCACGACCTCGTAGAGGTCACTGCCCCCGGCCAGAAGCTGCCGTTCGAGTACGGGCTCGGCGCTGCGCACGTGCTCGCGCACGGTCTGCGCGTGGACGCCCAGAAGGTGCGCGGCGCGTTCGGCGTTGCCGCCGGCCGCGATCCAGGTGCGCAGGGTGCGGCGCAGGTTCCGGGTGTCGGAGTCCAGACGGCGCAGCAGCTCACCGGACCAGGTGCGCAGGGCGGGACCGGCCAGCAGATCGGTCAGCCGGGTCCCCGCACCGCCACCACCGTCCGGCAACTGAGCCGCGGACGCCTGGGTGTTGAGGGCCAGGTGGACGGTGGCCCGGACGGTGAGGTCGGACAGGTCGGTGCCGAGCAGGCCCTCCGCGCGTTCCATGCGGGCGCGGACGGTGTTACGGCTGACGCCCAGCACCGCCGCCGCGTTGACGGCGGTGAACTCCAGGCCCAGGCGCGTGGTGGCGAGGAGTTCGGCGCGGGTGTGGTGCGGCAGCGCGTCCAGGGGACGCAGGACGCGGGCCGCCCAGTCGCGCAGGGCGACCGGGTCCATGAGCCGTTCGGGGTGCGTGCGCTCGGCGTACACCGCCGCCCGGTCCGGGCGGAAGTGCGCGACGGCGAGGGCACTGACCGCCTGGCCGTACGCGGTCGCGGTCCGGGCGAGGCTCTGCCGGGCGCTGCCTCCGAGAAAGGTTCCGGGGCGGTCACCGACCAGTTCGCGCAGCTCCGCGGCGGCGGCCTCGCCCGGCGTCACGACGATCACATGAGCGTCGACAGCCGGGCAGCGCACGACGAGTGCCTGCTCCGCCGTGGCACGGACGCACTCCTCGGCGAACCGGTCGCGGTCCTCGGGGCGGCTCTCGGCGACATAGACGCAGGCCGTGTCCGTGTCGAGGAGACCGGGCCACAGCCCCGCGGCGACCCGGCGGGCGGAGACGGTGTCCTCGACCATGAGCAGTTGCAGGATCGCGAGCCGCAGATCCGAGGTGGCACGCCGCAGGCGGTGCCCGGCAGCGGTGCTCTCGCGGGCCCGCAGCAGGACTTCGAGCACTCCGGCGGTGTGGGTCACGATGTCCGCGGTACGCCGGTCGAAGGCCCCGGGACGGGCCACGGCGAGGACGCCGGCCGTCGCCGGGTGCGGGAGTTCGACCCGGACCATCCTCAGGTGGCGTACGGGGTCCTGGAGCGCGGCGGAGGCGATCCGGCCGGCGACGATGTCGGCGACCAGAGCCTCGTCGAGGGGCGTGCGGGTGCCGGCGAGGAGGTTGCCGGAGTCGTCCTGGAGGGCCACGTCCGCATGCGTGGCGGCGGCGAGCCAGGCGACGACCTTGCGGACATCGCGCCCGGACGGCCGCAGATGGTCGAGCAGCTCCTGCGCCCACGTCATGTCCCCGCCGACCACCGTCTCCGCGCGACGGCGCTCGCCCTCTCGCCCGGCCACGTCCTGTCCCTGTCCCTTCACCTGGCACTGCGCCCGCACCGGGCACGTCGGTCGGGGACCTTACCTCAAGGTGAGCCACGGAGCCCTGGGACTTTAGCGGCGTGGACGGGCGTACGGGGCCGGGTGAACGGGCGGCGAACGGGCAGCCCCTGTCGTCCACCGCTCTCCCGCCGCCGCGGCACTCCCCGCCACCCACCGCTCCCCCCTCCACCCCCTCGCACACGACTCCACTCCCCTGTCCGCTCGGCCGCCCCCGCCCCCGCGGCATAAGCTCGGCAGATGGCGAAGTACTACGACGTGCACCCCGACAACCCCCAGCCGCGCACTATCACCCAGATCGCGGACAGCGTCCGGTCGGGGGCGCTCATCGCATACCCCACCGACTCCTGCTACGCGCTCGGCTGCCGGCTGGGCAGCAAGGACGGCACCGACCGGATCCGGTCCATCCGCCGGCTCGACGACCGGCATCACTTCACCCTCGTGTGCCAGGACTTCGCGCAGCTCGGCCAGTTCGTGCGGGTCGACAAGGACGTGTTCCGCGCGATCAAGGCCTCCACGCCGGGCAGCTACACGTTCATCCTGCCCGCGACGAAGGAGGTGCCGCGCATGCTCCAGCACCCCAAGAAGAAGACGGTGGGCGTGCGCATCCCCGACCACGTCGTCACCCAGGCCCTGCTCGCGGAACTGGGCGAGCCCCTGCTGTCCAGCACGCTGCTCCTGCCCGACGAGGAGGAGCCGATGACGCAGGGCTGGGAGATCAAGGACCGGCTCGACCACGTCCTGGACGGGGTGGTCGACTCCGGGGACTGCGGCACGGAACCGACGACGGTGATCGACTTCTCCGAGGGGGAGGCCGAGATCGTACGGCGCGGGGCGGGTGACACCACCCGGTTCGAATAGCCCGGGCACACGGCGGAGGCGGGCGGGTCGGCCGACGGGGCTCTTGCCCGCCCGATGGTGCGGTCGCTGACGCCCGAGCTCGCGATGCGCGACGCCGGGGTGTACCTGCGATGGCTGGCGGAGCGCCCCGAGGTGGCGGACGGCCCCGTCGCGGTGACCGGCTACTGCTTCGTCGCCCGGCTGTCACTGCTGACCGCCGGGACGTACCCGGACCGCGTCGCGGCGGCAGCCGGATTCCACGGCGGCCAACTGGCGACGGACGAGCCGGACAGTCCGCACCTGGTGACGGACCGGATCACCGCGGAGCTGTACTTCGGTCACGCCGACCACGACCCGTCCCTGCCGCCGGAGCAGGTCCAGCGCCTGGACGACGCGCTGACGGCGGCAGGCGTACGGCACCGCTGCGAGGTCCACCCGGACGCGCCACACGGTTTCACGCAGTCCGACACCGCGTCGTACCAGCCCGAGGGCGACACGCGGCACTGGGCGGCCCTGCTGGACCTCCTGGACCGCACCTTCTGACCGCTCGCACCCGACTCTCCCGCGACGACGAAGGGCGGCGCCCCCAACAGGCGGGCGCCGCCTTCCTGTTGCCGAAGTCATTGACATGCTCGCGCCCTGACGCAACTCTGAGAGCGCTCTCACACACAGGTACGGACCAACTCCCCCCACACCCGCACGGAGGTGGAGAGTGCTCGCAAGCCTCACACACCGGTTCCTCACGTCAGCCGCGGCGGCCACCCTGCTCGGCGCCCTGCTCACGTTCGGCACCTCGCCGCCCGCGGACGCCGCGGTGCCCGCCACGATCCCACTGAAGATCACCAACAGCTCCGGCCGGGGCGAACCCGTGTACGTCTACACCCTCGGCACCTCGCTGACGACGGGTCAGCAGGGCTGGGCCGACGCGAACGGCACCTTCCACGCCTGGCCCGCCGGCGGCAACCCGCCGACCCCGGCGCCGGACGCGTCGATCACCGGACCGGCCGCCGGGCAGTCCAAGACGATCCGGATCCCCAAGCTCTCCGGCCGGATCTACTTCTCGTACGGCCAGAAGCTCGACTTCCGCCTCACCACCGGCGGTCTGGTGCAGCCGGCCGTGCAGAATCCGGGCGATCCGAACCGCAACATCCTCTTCAACTGGTCCGAGTACACCCTCAACGACTCCGGCCTGTGGCTCAACAGCACCCAGGTCGACATGTTCTCGGCGCCCTACTCGGTCGGGGTGCAGCGCGCCGACGGCGGCGTGGTCAGCACCGGACGACTGAAGCCGGGCGGCTACACCGGGGTCCTCGACGCGCTGCGGGCCCAGCCGGGCGGCTGGGGCGGACTGATCCAGACCCGCTCCGACGGCACGGTGCTGCGGGCGCTGTCACCGCTGTACGGGCTGGAGACCGGGGCCCTTCCGGCGTCGGTCATGAACGACTACATCGACAGGGTCTGGCAGAAGTACGCCACCACGACGCTGACCGTCACGCCGTTCGGGGACCAGCCGAACACGAAGTACTTCGGGCGGGTCTCGGGTGGTGTCATGAACTTCACCAACAGTTCCGGCGCGGTCGTCACGAGCTTCCACAAGCCCGACGCGAGCAGCGTCTTCGGCTGTCACCGGCTGCTCGACGCCCCCAACGACCAGGTGCGCGGGCCCATCTCCCGCACCCTGTGCGCGGGTTTCAACCGCTCGACACTGCTCGCCGACCCCGACCAGCCGGACACCTCGCCGGCGAACTTCTACAAGGACGCGGTCACCAACCACTACGCCCGGATCATCCATGACCGGATGGCCGACGGGAAGGCGTACGCCTTCGCCTTCGACGACGTAGGCCACCACGAATCCCTGATCCACGACGGCAACCCGCAGCAGGCGAACCTGACGCTGGATCCGTTCAGCTGAGCCGGAGCACCTGCCCTGACCAGGCCGGGGCCCCACGGCCCCGGTCTGCGCCATGTTGCCGGACCGTCAGTGGACGACGGTGAAACTGCGCCACAGTCCCGTGGAGCGGACCGCCTCGTCCGACGTCTCCGTGGGCAGATACACGCTCTCTGCGCCCTTCGGCTCGGTGCAATCGGGTGTCGTGTACAGGATGATGTCGTTGAGCGTCTGATTGTTGACGTGGACCACCCCTTCGCGGAAGCGGTGGCACCCCTTGACCGACGGGTCCGAGAGGACCTCCACCGACTCGCGCTCGGTGCGCAACTCGATCGTGCCGAGCGCGTGATCCTCGCAGGCTGTCACCACGAGGCCGAGCATCACGACGCCGGTGAGCGCGGTCAGCGACCGTCTGGCGGCCATCGAACCTCCTGTGCGTGGCGAGGAGCCGGCTGGAACGTCGTCCCGGCACCACTATCCGCCGGAGCCGGCGGATGCGCCCGGTGAGGACGACCGTTGCGGGGACCAGGGGGCCGGCGGGGCGCCTCGCGCACGGCACAGGGTGACGTGACAGGTGATAGTGGACTGAGGCACGTTCCGGCGTCACCCCGGGGAGGCTTGTTGACCGGCAGGGTCCAGGGAGCACGGGTGGTGGTCGTGATGGGTGTGCCGGCCTCCGGCAAGTCCACCGTGGGCGTGCACCTCGCGCGCCGGCTCGGCGTGCCGTTCCTGGAGGGCGACGATCTCCACCCCGAGGCCAGCCGCGCCAAGATGGCGTCCGGGCGTCCTCTCGACGACGCCGACCGGCGGCCCTGGCTGGCGGTCCTCGCCGAGTGGATCCGGTCGGCCGCGGCGAGCGGGCGCGGGGGCGTCGTGCGGTGCGGCGATGTCGCGCGCGGCGGACGCGGGTCGTGGCTCTCCGGCGGGTCAGGCCCACGGCCGGGTACGACTGCCACGTCGGCCCCTTTCCTCCGACCGTCACGTGAGCTTCCGTCTCCTCACCCCCCGTCACGTGAGTCTCCGTCCGGCGCCGCACCCCGGTTCCGGTGTCGGTCTGCCCCGGCCCGTGCGCATCCGGCGCTGCCGCGCCTTGGGCGGCGGTCGTCCCCCGTTGCCGCGGGAGGTGCCGCCTGCTTGCCGACCTGCGGCACGGGGCGCCCGGCCGGCAGCAGCTGGACCGTCACGAAGGCCACCACGGACGCGAGGATCACGACGGGGATCACCGCATCGCTGCGCAGCACCAGGACCACCAGCACCACGCTGCTGACCGGCAGCCGCAGCGTGGCCACCGCGGCGGCAGCCATGCCCGCCGCCATGCCGGGGACGACTCCGAGGCCGGGCAGCGGCGCGAGCAGCACACCCGCCGCGGCACCGAGGAAGAGCGCGGGAAAGATGGGACCGCCCCGCAGGCTGCCGAGGCACAGCCCGTACGCCACTCCCTTGCACAGCAGTACGGCGATCAGGGCACCGACGCCCCAGTCCTGCGGATTCTCCGCCAGCTGGCCCAGCGTGGCCTGGCCGGACGACGCCACGTCCGCCGGCGTCCGGCCGACGCTCAGCGCGTACACCGACGCGCACGCCCCGGCGGCGAGAGCGCAGATCACCGTGCCGGTGACGAGCCGCCCCGCGACGAAGCGCGCCACCCACCGCCCGGTCGCCAGGATCGTGTGGAGTGCGGCGGCGATGCCGACGGCCATGACGACGGACCACAGCACGTCCCCTGCGTCGAGCCGGGGAATCGGGGCGCCCAGGGTCAGCGACAGGTTTCCCGTGGACAGGCCGGTCCAGCGGCCGAATCCGGTGAAGACGAGCGCCCCGATCCCGCTGGACAGCAGCGCCGGCAGCATCACCGCGAACAGCTGAGGGGCCCCTACTCCGGCCATCTCGATGAGAATGACGGCGGCGACCAACGGATTTCCGAAGATCGCGGACAGTGCGGCGGCGGCGCCGGCCGCGCCGAGGAACGCCATGCCCTGCGGTGCCTTCAGTGTTCTGACCAGTTCCGCGAACAGCAGTGCGAGGCCGCTGCCGAGGGCGATCAACGGGGCTTCCGGGCCCAGTGTGGCGCCGAGGGGCAGACTGGCCGCGGCCGCGAGGATCACCCCCGGCAGGGCGGCAGGAGTCGTCCCTTTGGCGTTCAGGCCCCCGGCGGCGATGTGACCGCCGCTGCCCGGCAGATGCTTGACGACCAGCCCGACGGCTACGCCGGCCACCGCGAGCAGCGGCAATGGCCACCACCAGGGAGGAGTCTCCCAGCCCAGCCGCGCCGGCAGTCCGGCCCACATCAGGTGCTCCAGCTGATGGAGGCCGGCGAGGAACCAGAACGCGGCGAGGGAGACCGGGACGCCGACGAGCGCCGAGGCGACGAGGGCCTTCTGGTAGGCCGGGGTGCGCAACAGATCACGCAGCCGGTCCGCCTCCTCCGGCTGGGTCCCGGCGGGGTCCCCGGGGGCCGGGCCCGCCTGCCGCGCGGCTCCTCGCCCTTCCGTGTCAGGCAAGGACCCGGCGCTTCTGGGCTTCGAACTCCTCCTCGCTGAGCACTCCCTGGGCCTTGAGGTCGGCGAGTTGCTTCAGCTGGTCGATCTTGCTGGTCATGTCGTCGGCGGCCGGATCGGGCGCGGCGGCGGCAGGCGCGGCCGGCGGCTGGGACGCGGTCCGGAGCCGGCTGTCCTGCTCGGCCCAGCGGCCCGCCTGCCGCCCCGAGACGCGGTTGGACACCGCGGTGGCGGTACCCGCGACGACGGCCGTGCGGGCGACCGCACGGAGAAGTCCTGGCATGCTCACTCATCTCCCATCTGGTCCGGGCGAAGGTGCGGCGGGACGACGGAGGGCGTCCGGCCCGCCCGACGGCCACGGGTCCGCTCAGGGCGCCGCCGGCTCGGTCGCGTCGAGCGACGCCACCAGCGCGTCCACGGAAATGCGCCCGCTCGCCACCAGTTGGGCCCCGCCGCGCCGCAGGGCCCGGGCCATCGGGGCGGCCCCTACGTTCTCGTACACGAGGATCGTCCCCCGCCTCGCGCAACTCCACCACCCACCGACCCGTCGGCGTCCTTGCGCACGAAGCCGAGGTCGATGATCCGGCCGACACCTCCTTCGACGTCGGTCGCCCGCGGCGCGGCCGGAGGTAGCACCTGCAGTCATTGCAGCACCCGATCACCGGCCCCGCACGTCCGCGCCCGGTCCCGCGAGGACTACGTGCGGATCCTCACCGACATGGCGACGAAGCCGGCCCCCGCGCTGGGCCGGCAGCCGGACGCCTGACTCACCAGCGTCCCGGCTCGGTGCCGGTGATCGGCTCCGACGGCCTGCCGTCGACGCCGACGGGGACGTCACCGGCAAGCATCACCCGGTGCATGATCCGGGGGTGACCGAGGTGGGCGTTGTCGCCGGGGGCCAGGTGGATCGTGGCCCGGTTGTCCCAGAAGGCCACGCTGCCCGGCTCCCACCGGAACCGGACCGTGTACTCCGGGCGGACGGCCTGCTCCAGCAGCATCTCCAGCAGCAGCCGGCTCTCGGGGCGGGAGACGCCGGTGATCTGCTCGACGTAGTAGCCGTTGACGTACAGGACGCGCTCACCGGTCTCCGGATGGACGCGCACCAGGGGGTGCTCCGAAGCGACCTGATGATCCAGCAGGTTGCGGAGGTAGGCGTCGTCGCCCGGGCGGGGCTGGTAGCCGACGCCGAGCCGGTGCTCGGCCCGCAGCCCGTCCACGAACTCGCGCACCGGCGCGGAGAGTCCGGCGTACGCCGCCGCCAGGTTCGACCAGGTGGTGTCACCGCCGTACGGCGGGACGGTCTCGGCGCGCAGGATCGTCGCGGCCGGCGGGTCGATCCAGGCGCCGTGGTCGCAGTGCCAGCCGCGCAGCAGGGTGTGCCGTCGGCGCTGGAGCCACTCCTCGTGCTCCATGCCGAACCTGCCGCCGAGCTCCAGCCGGTCGGCGGTCGTCTCGATCTCCGGGAAGCCGGCCGGTGAGGCACTGCCCCGCCGCCTCAGCACCACCGGCTCACCGAACCGCCGCGCGAACGCCACGTGCGCGGCGTGGTCCAGGCTCTGGCCCCGGAAGAACACCACCTTCCAGCGCAGCACCGCGTCCCGGATCGCGGCCACCTGTGCGTCGTGAAGCTCACCGGCCAGGTCGACGCCCGTGATCTCGGCCCCGATGTGCCCCGCGACGGGGTTCACCTCGACCCCCACGGCCCGCTGCCCCGCCATGGCCCTGTCCGTCGTCATGCGCACTCCATCGGTCGTCCGGCCAGCTCCGTGAAAGATCGTGACAGCGATCCTCCGCCGTGGCGACCCGCACCCCTTCCCGTCCAGACCACTTCTGGCCTCGCGGCGTTCCCGAGGGCAGCCGGGGCCGCCTCGGCCCGCGGCGGCGGGCACGGGCGGGCCCGCCCATACTGTCGGTACGGCAGAGTCGAGCGAAGGGTGGACCGTGGACGGCATTCCGGCGCACACGCTCAACGACGGCACGGCGCTCCCCGCCCTCGGCCTGGGCACCTGGCCGATGGACGACGCGCACGCCGAGCGGGCGGTGCTGACCGCCCTGGACCTGGGCTATCGCCTGATCGACACGGCGACGAACTATCGCAACGAGACGGGCGTGGGCCGCGCGATCGCCCGCAGCCGTGTCCCGCGCGAGGAGATCGTGGTCACGACGAAGCTCCCGGGCAGGCACCACGGCTACGAGCAGACCCTCGCCTCGTTCGAGGAGTCCCGGAGCCGGCTGGGGGTGGAGCAGGTGGACCTGTATCTGATCCACTGGCCGCTCCCCCGCGTCGGCAAGTACGTCGACTCCTGGCGGGCCATGATCAAACTGCGCGAGGAGGGCCTCGTGCGGTCGATCGGGGTCTCCAACTTCACGGTCGAGCACATCGAGCGGCTGGAGAAGGAGACGGGCGTGCTGCCCGCCGTGAACCAGATCGAGCTGCACCCCTACCTCCCGCAGGAGGAGTCGCGCGCCTTCCACGCCGAGAAGGGCATCGTGACCGAGAGCTGGAGCCCGCTCGGCCGCGGCACCGACCTGCTGCAGGACCCCGTGGTCGTCACCGTGGCCGAGGCACACGGCGTGACACCCGGTCAGGTCGTGCTGCGCTGGCACACCCAGCTGGGCGCACTGCCCATTCCCAAGTCGGCGGACGCCGAGCGGCAGCGGCAGAACCTCGACATCTTCGGGTTCACGCTGACGCCCGCGCAGATGCAGGCCGTCGCCGACCGCGAGCCGCAGCGCACCGGCGGGGACCCCGAGGTGCACGAGGAGTTCTGACGCCGGCGGCCCGGGGTACCCGGTGGCGGCGCACGGAAGGAGTCACGGTGGGTGGCGACGACCGGCTGCGGACCTACCGCGGCAAACGTGATTTCGGGCGGACCGGCGAGCCCGAGGGGCGTGCGGGCACCTCGGGCGACGCGCCCCGGTTCGTGGTGCAGATCCATGACGCGAGCACCCTGCACTTCGACTTCCGGCTGCAGGTGGACGACGTGCTGAAGTCGTGGTCGATCCCGAAAGGTCCGTCCGCCGATCCGAAGGACAAGCGGCTGGCCGTGCCGACGGAGGACCATCCGCTGGAGTACGAGCAGTTCGAGGGCGTCATCCCGGCGGGTGAGTACGGCGGTGGCACGGTGATCGTCTGGGATCACGGGACGTACGAGCCGATGAGCCATGACCGTAAGGGGCGGCCGGTCGACTTCGGCGAGTCGCTGGAGCACGGGCACGCCACGTTCCGGCTCAACGGGTCGAAGCTGCGCGGCGAGTACGCGCTCACCCGGTTCCGCGGCGACCAGGGCGACGCGGAGGCCTGGCTGCTGGTGAAGGCCGGGCACACCCGGGCGGGCCGGGGCACACCGGATCCGCGACGGGCCCGGTCGGTGCGCAGTGGCCGTACGCTCGCCCAGGTCGCCGCGGACGCCGGGGAGGACTGAGCCGCGGCGGCCGGGTGCCGGCGCCGCCCTGCCGACGTCAGCGCAGGTGGCGCGCGAAGAAGTCCATGGTGGTGTCCATGGAGCTCCGCCAGCGGGCGTGGAAGGTGTGGCCCTCCCCCGGCTGCTTCACCAGCCGGACGTCCACGCCCGCCGCCGCGAACGCGGCAGCGGTCTGCTCGGACCACTTCAGGGGGCAGGTGCCGTCGGCGGTGCCGTGCTGGATGAGCAGCGGCTCCGTCACCCGGTCGGCGTAGGTGATCGGTGAGATCTCCCGCCAGAAGGCGGGGTTCTCCTCGGGGGTGCCGTGCGCGGCCTCGATCTCGGCGACGACGGGGTCGCCGTCGGGCCGCTGGAACCGGTCGATGTTCTCCTCGGGACGCGAACTGACCGGGGCGAAGACCGCGGCCGCGTCCACCAGGCCCGGCGTCACCACCAGCGTGTTGTACACGACTCCGCCGCCCATGGAACGGCCCAGCAGGCCGATCCGGTCGCCGTCGGTCTCCGGACGGCCGGAGCCACACAGGGCCTTGACGGCCGCGATGACGTCCTCCGTGTAGCCGAGACGGAGGTTGACGTCGTTGTCCGGGTCGTCGTCGGAGCCTGCGTGGTTGCGGTAGTCGGTGTGCAGGACGGCACAGCCGTTGCGGGCGAGCAGGTCCTGCTGGCGGGCCAGTCCACGGCCGGTGGTGTAGACGGCGGGGTCGATGTAACCGTGCGCCAGCACGAGCGCCGGGAAGGGCCCCATGCCCTCGGGCACGTCGAGGATGCCGGAGATGGTGAGACCGTTCGCCTGGTAGGTGACGGCGTACTGGGTGCGGGCGCGAACAGCGCCGAGGCGCAGGCCGGAGCCCGTGTGCTCGCGGGCGATGAGGCCCGGCAGGGACACGGGGCCGGGCGGCTTCGGCGTCGGGCCGGTGGTGTCCGGGCGTTCGGCGCGGGTCGCGGCCGGGGTGGACGTCTCGGGACCGGTGGCTTCGCCGTTGGTGCAGCCGACCACGGCCGCCAGCATCAGGCAGGCGGTGACGCGGGCTTTGCCTCGCAGCCGCATGGGGCCAGTATCGCGGACGCGGCTCCGTCAGTCAGCCGCTCCCGCCCCCTGGTGGCTGCGCAGGGCCGCGAGGGCCCGGTCGGCGTGGGTGTTCATGCGCAGTTCGCTGCGGACGACCTCCAGGACGGTGCGGTCCTCGGCGATGACGAAGGTGACGCGCCTGGTCGGGGCCAGCTGGAATCCCCGCTTCACGCCGAACCGTTCACGGATCGCGCCGTCCGGGTCGGACAGCAGCGGCATGCCGAGCGTGTGCCGTCCGGCGAACTCCGCCTGCCGCTCGACCGTGTCGCCGCTGATGCCGACCGGCCGGGCTCCCACCGCGGCGAACTCCGCGGCCAGGTCGCGGAAGTGGCAGGCTTCGGCCGTGCAGCCCGCGGTGAGGGCGGCGGGGTAGAAGAACAGCACGACCGGCCCGTCGGCGAGCAGTGCGGACAGCCGGCGGGGGGTCCCCGTCTCGTCCGGCAGCTCGAAGTCCTCGATCATGTCGCCGACGTGCGGCTGGGACGGGGGCACGGTTCCTCCTTGGGTCGCCTGACGCGCGATCCTACTCGCCGGTAGGGCGCGGGGGCACCCGGTGGACGACCCCGGCTTCAGGAGGTGCCGGCCTCGGCGGCGGCCCGCGGCTCGGCGTCGTCGTCGGCCGCCGCCGCGAGGAAGTCGTCGACCATCCGGTGGAAGAGCGTCGCGAGCCGGCGCAGTTCCTCCGGCGACCAGTCGGACAGGGCCAGTTGCATGCCGCGCGCCCCGACGTCGCGGATCCGCTCGATGGCGTCGCGCCCGGCCTCGGTGAGCTCGATGCGCTGGGCGCGCCGGTCGTCGGGGTCGGGGACGCGGCTGACGTACCCCGCGCGCTGCAACTGCTGCACCGTGCGCGTGACGTGCGAGGCCTCCACACCGAGCCGGTTGGCCAGTTCCCCGGGCCGCAGCGGCTCCGAGTCGGCGACCTGCCGCAGCAGTGCCACCGCCGCGCGGTCCAGCGGCACACCGGCCAGGGCCATCAGCCGATCGTGCTGCCGGGCGCGGGTGCTGAGGTAGGTGATGCGCATGAGGGCCCGCTCGATCTCGACGATCTCGGGGGACACGGGGCCCGGGGGAAGCGGCGGTGTGGGCATGCCTCCACATTACCATTCATTGCCTAAGTCAAGTAATTTACCGTGCACGTTCCGCACGGGACCGGTGGCCTCGGCGCCGAGCGCGGACCGGGCCGAAGGATCGGTGCGCCCCCTGCGAAGGTGCGGGCGCCACCCGGACGGCCCTCGTAGCCTCGCCCCGGGGCGCCGCGCGGTTCGGTCACTCCCGCCGCGCCCCGGGCGGTACCTCGGGCGGATGACATGTGCCGACGGCGGGCGAAGCCGCGCTGCCTTCCCGGGGCAGATCGCCCACCATGGGGGCAGGGGCCGGCCGGAGACCCCGGCCTGCCCGGCGACCACGTCACCGACGAGGTCACCACCGCGCCGCCGGACCCCACTGCCCAGGCAAGGGAAGAACGCACCTCATGACCATCCGCGTGTTGCTCGCCGACGACCAGGCCCTGCTGCGGGCCGCCTTCCGGATCCTGATCGACTCCTGTGACGACATGGAGGTGGTCGGCGAGGCCGTCGACGGCGCCCGGGCGATCGAGCTGGCCCGGGCCCACCGGCCCGACGTCGTCCTGATGGACATCCGCCTGCCCGGCAGCGACGGACTGGCCGCCACGACCGCCATCTGCGCCGACCCGGAGCTGTCCGCGACCCGTGTGCTGGTCCTCGCCACGTCCGAGATCGACGAGGACGTGGCCGAGGCGCTGGCGGCAGGGGCCAGCGGATTTCTCGGCAAGGAGGCCACCCCCGACGCACTGCTCGACGGCGTGCGGATCGTGGCGGCCGGCGAGTCCCTGCTCTCCCCGCTCGCCACCCGCGCCCTGATCACACGTTTCCTTGCCACTCCCGCCGACGGCGCACGGCTCGCGGCGCCCGAGGACCTCGCCGCACTGACGGCCGGGGAACGTGAGGTGCTGGGCCGGGTGGCCGAGGGCCGGACCGATACGGAGATCGCGGAGAAGCTCCTGCTCAGCCCGCCGGACGTGCGGTCCCACGTGGACCGCGCGATGACCAAGCTGGGCGCCCGGGACCGCGCTCAACTGGTTGTCATCGCCTACCAGTCGGGGCTGGTACGGGCCGTGCCGCCGCCGGCCGGGGCGCACTGACCCCACCCTCCGTTCAGGGGAAACCTGCGGGCGGGGCGCGTGGCGCCGCCCCACCCCGTCGACACCTCAAGCCGTGACCCTGCCGCTGATCGCCCCCATGCTCGCCACGCCCGGCACCCTGCCGCCCGCCGCCCAGGACGCGCGGTGGGCGTACGAGACCAAGCAGGACGGCCAGCGTGCGGTGGTGTATCTCCCCGGCGACGGAAGCGTGCTGCTGCGCGCCAGGTCCGGCGAGGAGATCACCGGCGCCTACCCCGAACTGCTGCCGCTCGGCGCTGCCCTGGGCGGCACGGCCGCGGTGCTGGACGGCGAGGTGCTGGCGCTGGACGAACAGGGGCGTGCCGACTTCCAGTTGCTCCAGTCGAGGATGGGCCTCGCCCACTCCCCCGCGCGGGCGGCCCGCCGTGCGGCCCAGGTACCGGTCCACCTGGTGCTGTTCGACGTGATGCACCTGGCGGGGCACTCCTTGACCGGGCTGTCCTACGCCCGGCGGCGCGCCCGGCTGGAAGCCCTGGGCCTCGCCGGGCCGTTCTGGTCCACTCCGGGGGCCCTGGTGGGCCACGGCGCCCAGGCGCTCCAGGCCACCCTCGAGCACGGTCTGGAAGGCCTGGTCTGCAAGCGGCTGGACTCGGTGTACGAACCGGGTGTGCGCTCCCGCGCCTGGATCAAGATCCGCAACATGCGCGGCGAGGACGTCGTCGTGGGCGGCTGGCTGCCCGGCAAGGGCCGGCTGACGGGCCTGCCGGGCGCGGTGCTGGTCGGCCAGCGCGACGCCGCCGGGCGGCTGCGGTACGTCGGTGGCGTGGGCACCGGCTGGAGTGAGGCCGAACGGACGGAACTGGCGGCGCTGCTGCGGGAACACGCCAGTGACGCCTGCCCCTTCGATCCGGTGCCGCCGGCGCCGGGCGCGCGGTGGGTGCGTCCCCGGCTGGTCGGCGAGGTCCGCTACAGCACCCGTACCAGGGCCGGGCTGCTGCGCCAGCCGTCCTGGCTGCGGCTGCGGCCCGACCTCACGCCCGAGGAGTCCACGGCCGATCTGCCGGAGCACCTCGCCTGACGCCGTTTCAGCGGGCAACTATTGGGCTGTCCTTCACCGACGGGACGCCTGTGACCTCTTGGCCGGGACGGGCTTTCCGGGGAAGCTGAACTGCCTTTCCCCCCACAGCCCTTGGGCTGCGCCCGAACCAGGAGGAGGACGCAGTGTCGTCGCCGAAGTCCGCCGTACACCGCAGGAGATGGCTCACCGTTGTCGGTGGTGCCGCCGCGCTCGTCGTCGCCTTTCCCGCCACCGCCTTCGCCGCCCCGCCGCCGGCGCTGCCCGCCAACGCCGACAGCCTGGAGCGGACGTTCCAGCCGGCCCTCGACTACGACAAGGACGGCTGCTACGCGACGCCCGCCATCAGCGCCGACGGCACCGTCAACGGAGGCCTCAACCCGACCGGGGCGCTCAACGGCAACTGCCGGGACGCCTCCGACCTGGACAACACCAACAGCTACTCCCGCTACAAGTGCAACAACGGCTGGTGCGGCATCGTGTACGGCCTGTACTTCGAGAAGGACCAGGCCCTGCCGGGCAGCAGCATAGGCGGGCACCGCCACGACTGGGAGCACATCGTCGTGTGGGTGCAGGACAACCAGGCCAAGTACGTCTCGACGTCCAACCACGGCTCGTTCACCGTGCACAACGCCTCGGCGATCCGCTTCGAGGGCACGCACGCGAAGATCGTGTACCACAAGGACGGCATCAGCACGCACTGCTTCCGCGCCGCCAACTCCAACGACGAGCCGCCGGAGAACCACAAGGGCACCTGGCAGTACCCGCCGCTGGTCGGCTGGAACGGCTACCCGGCCGGGGTGCGGGACAAGCTGGCGTCGTACGACTTCGGCAGCGCGCACTTCGGTCTGAAGGACGGCAGCTTCACCTCCCACCTGGCGAAGGCCAAGCCGTCCGGCATCGCGTTCGACCCCAACGCCTGACGGGCGTTCCCGGGCGCGGCGGGGGCCGGTGACGGTCTATCGTGTCGGCATGCCGGTCCCCGCACTGATCCGCATCGTCTCCCGGGACTCCCCCATGGCGCTCGCCCAGGTGGCCCGCGTCCAGGCGGAGTTGACAGCCTGTCATCCCGAGGTGAGAACCGAGGTCCTGCCGGTGAAGACCACCGGCGACAAGTGGCTCGGCGATCTCTCCCTGGTCGAGGGCAAGGGCGCGTTCACCAAGGAGGTCGACGCGGCGCTGCTGGCCGGTGAGGCCGACCTCGCGGTGCACTGCGTCAAGGACGTGCCCGCCGACCGGCCACTCCCGGCCGGTACGGTGTTCGCGGCGTTCCTGAAGCGCGACGACATCCGTGACGCGCTGGTGCATCCGGGTGGGCTCACCCTGGACGAGCTCCCGGCCGGCACCCGCATCGGCACCTCCTCGGTGCGCCGGGTCGCCCAGCTCGCCGCCACGCATCCGCACCTGGAGTGCGTGCCCTTCCGTGGCAACGCGGGCCGGCGGCTGGACAAGCTCGCCGCCGGTGACGCGGACGCGCTGCTGCTGGCCGTCTCCGGTCTGGAACGCATCGGCCGCCGGGACGTGATCAGTGAGGTGCTCTCCCCCGACGTGATGATGCCGCCCATCGGCGCGGGCATCCTCGCCCTGCAGTGCCGCGAGGGCGACAGCGACCTGATCGACGCGGTCAGCGCGCTCGGCGACCCCGGTACGCACCGGGAGGCGACGGCGGAGCGGATGTTCCTGCATGTGCTGCAAGGGCACTGCAACAGCCCGATCGCCGGTTTCGCGCGGACGGACCACGGCGAACTCTCCCTGCGCGCCTGCGTGTTCACGCCGGACGGCAAGACCCGGCTCAACGCCCACGAGTGGGCGGGCCGCCTGGACCCCGCCACCCTGGGCACCTCGGTCGCCGTGGCCCTGCTGCGTCAGGGCGCCCGCGAGATCATCGACGGCATTCCGCACTGACCCGCGTCAGGCGGTGCCCTCCTCTGCCTGGTCGCGCAGGAAGTTGCTGACCTGGTGGGCGAGGCTCTCCCGGCCGGCGCCGGCCGGGGCGCACGCGGTCGCCTCGTGCAGGCCGATGCCGCCCGTCCACAGCCGGCGGTCGGCCCAGTCGTCGTCCACCCGCAGCTGGATCTGCACGTCCACCTGCGCCAGGGCCGCCTCGGTTCCGGCCGCGTACGCGACGGCGGTGACCCGGCGCAGCGGGTAGACGTCGTAGCCCTCGACGAACTGCGAGTTCCGCCAGTCCAGGAACGCGCTCTCCCCGTCGGGGCCGATCCGCACGTCGATCTGGCCGTCCTCCAGATGGATGCCGAAGCGGCGGTCACCGCGGTTCTCGACGGTCACCCGCAGCCGGAAGTACGTCAGCCCCTCGGCGGCGTCGTCGCGTCCACGCGGCGGCTCCGCCCGCTCCAGACCGTGGACGCGAACGCGCAGACCGGCATGCTCGTCGTACTCCTGCCAGTCCCCGACCACGTTCGGCTCGTACACACTCCACCTCTCGACCTCTCGAAGCTGCTTCCTATCCGTGGGCTCAGCGCAGTGTCAAATGAGCAGAATGGGCTGTGGCCAGGGATTTCCCGCACTTGATCGCTGATCAAGCCGTGCGCAGGGACAATCCGCACAGGCCCTTCCACGGGCGTGCCGCACATCACGTCCACCTTCCGGGTCGGCCGGCCGGCTGTCCCCGCGGCAGGGAGACGGCGCGACGGCGGGAGGCCGGGACCTCCGTCGTGAGCCGGCCGGGCGCACCACCGAACACGTGCACGACCTCGGTCGGAGAACGCCACCGTTCGGAGTCGCCCGGTCGCGGAAGGATACGGCGCGAGCACCGTGGAACCCGGACACCTGAAGGGCGTTTCGTACGCATTTGTCATGGGAAGACTGTTTTAAGTGCTTCGGACAGGAGGCACGTCCGTGGGTCAGGTACGCCGCCCCCGCACGTGTTCCTGCGAGCGATCCGGGCGCCCCCTCCCACGGTCTCTGTCCACCCGGCACCTGCTGAGGGAGGCGCGCACATGCGTACCGCCAGCAGAACGAAGCAACACCCCCACGACGACGCCCCCGACACGGCCGCGGAATTCCTGCGCCTGCGGGAACTCCCGGACGGCCCGGAACGCAAAGCGCTGCGGGACGAACTGGTACGGGTCTGGTTGCCCATGGCGGAGCGGATCGCCGTGCGCTTCCGAGGCCGCGGCGAGGCCCTGGAGGACCTCTACCAGGTCGCCGCCCTCGGGCTCGTCAAGGCCGTCGACCACTACGACCCCGCCCGCGGCCGCGCCTTCGAGGCGTACGCCGTGCCGACGGTCACGGGCGAGATCAAGCGCCATTTCCGCGACCACATGTGGACGCTGCACGTCCCGCGCCGGGTCCAGGACCTCCGTAACCGGGTGCGGCGCGCCATGAAGGAGCTCTCCCAGACCACGCCGGGCCGGCCCCCCACCGTCGCCGAGATCGCCGCGTACGCGGAGCTCAGCGAGGAGGAGGTGCGCACCGGCATGGAGGCGCTGGAGTGCTTCACCGCGCTGTCCCTGGAGGCGGAGATGCCCGGGACGGACGGGTACGCCCTCGCGGACGCGATAGGCGGGCTCGACCCGAGCTACGACACCGTCGTCGACCGGGTCGCCGTGGCGCCCTGTCTACAGGCACTGCCGGAGCGTGAGCGGACCATTCTCTATCTGCGCTTCTTCCAGGGGATGACGCAGAGCTGCATCGCACAGCAGCTGGGCATCTCGCAGATGCACGTCTCGCGGCTGCTCAGCGCCTGCTTCGCCAGGCTGCGCGAGGAACTGCTCGCGGGCACACCCCGCTGAGCCGGGAAGGGGAGTCACCCGGGCGGTGCAGCGGAGAGGAAGTCAGTCGGGAGGCGCACCGGGGATCTGCGTGCCGGGGATCTGCGTGCCGGGGATCTGCGTGGGACCGTAGCGGTCCAGGGCGTCCTCGAGGGCTGCGCGGATCTCCGGGGGCATCTCCCCCTCGCGGCCCCAGGTCAGCACGAGCTCCGCCACCGTGCGGAGCTTGGTGTTCGTGTGCTGGGAGACCTCCTTCAGCACCGCCCATCCCTCGTCCGGCGTCACCCTGCCGAGCGCCACCATCATCCCGATGGCCTGGTCCACCACGGCATGCGAGCAGACGGCCTCCTTGAGCTGGACGATCTCGTCCTCCAAGGCCCGGAGCCGGTCGGTGTCGCCGGCGGGCTCGTGCGGTACACCTGCCACACCTCCATCCTCCCCATCGGGACTGACGTCTGCCACCGGGGTACTCGGCAGGCGTCATGACCGGTTCCGGTTGGACACTGGTGTCGAACCGGTGGCTACCGGTCGACGAGACCAGGACGACTGCCATGCAACATGACACGACACCCACGACCCGTACGACGGACGTGGTCACCACGAACAACGCCTTCGGGGCGCCATGCTGGGTGAGTCTCACCAGTCGCGACGTGCGCGCCACCGAAGAGTTCTACACCGCCGTACTGGGCTGGGAATGGCGGAAGGCCAAGCTCGGCGACCACTTCCGGATCGCGCTGGCGGAGGGCTCGCCCGTCGCCGGCATCGCCGCGGTCGCCAGCATGTGGCAGATGGCGGTCGCCTGGACCCCCTACTTCGCCGTCCCCAGCGCGGACGCCGCGGTGGCCCGGGCGCAGGAGCGTGGCGGCACGGCGGCGGTCGGGCCCATCTCGCTGCCGCCCGGCCGCGCCGCCCTGCTCGCCGACCGGGACGGGGCGACCTTCGGCATCTGGGAGGGCGAGCTGGTCACCGACTGGGAGACCTGGCACCGTGCCGCGCCCGCCTTCATCCGGCTGCACACCAGGGACGCCTTCGACGCCGCCATCTTCTACGGCGAGGTCCTGGAGTGGGCCTCGGCGACGCGCGGCTGCTGCGAGATCAACTACGAGGGCGAGGAGGTCGTCCTGCGCAGCGGCGGTGACGTGGTGGCCCGCATCGAGTCCGGCGCCCTGGAGGCGGCTCCCGATCCCACCATCCGCCCGCACTGGCAGATCCACTTCGCGGTGGCCGACGTGGCGAGCTGCGCACGGGCCGCGGAGCACCACGGCGGCAGCGTGCTGCGCCTGGACACCGAGGACGCCGTGCTGCGCGACCCCGACGGGGCCCAGTTCACGGTGACCTCGCGCCGTCAGCGCTGAGCGCGCCCTGCTACGCGGCCGGCGCGTTCCGTGACGGCCGGGACAGCACGACGAGGCTGCGCGCCTCCACCGTGAGCGCGGTGGCCGCCTTGTGCTCGGTCTCGTCCGGCGGTCCCGTGGGGTCGGCGGTGTCGATGAGGGTGGTCCAGCGTTCGCCGTACGCACGGTCCGGCAGCCGGAAGACCACGGGCTCCCAGTAACTGTTGAGGAGCAGCAGGAAGGAGTCGTCGACCACGGGGCGCCCGTAGGCGTCGGGTTCGGCGATGGCGTCGCCGTTGACGAAGACACCGACGGAGTGCGCGTCCGAGCGCTGCCAGTCCTCGTCGGACATCTCGGTCGCGTCCGGTTGCAGCCACACCAGGTCGGGCAGCGGCTGCCCGGCATGCGTGACCGTCTCGCCGCGGAAGAAGCGCCGGCGGCGCAGCACCGGGTGGGCGGCGCGCAGCGCGATGACGTACCGCGTGAAGTCCCGCAGGTCCCGCTGCTCCTCGGTGAGCCGCCAGTCGATCCAGGAGACCTCGTTGTCCTGGCAGTAGGCGTTGTTGTTGCCGCCCTGGGTGCGCCCGATCTCGTCGCCGTGACAGAGCATGGGGATGCCCTGGGACAGCAGCAGGGTGGCGAGGAAGTTGCGCTGCTGGCGGCCGCGCAGTTCGAGGATCCCGGGATCGTCGGTATCGCCCTCGGCACCGCAGTTCCAGGACCGGTTGGTGCTCTCGCCGTCCCGGTTGCCCTCGCCGTTGGCGTCGTTGTGCTTGTCGTTGTACGACACGAGGTCGCGCAGGGTGAAGCCGTCGTGCGCGGTGACGAAGTTGACGCTGGCGCGGGGGCGGCGCCTGCTGTGCTGGTACAGGTCGGAGGAGCCGGTCAGCCGGGAGGCGAACTCACCGAGCGTGTGTTCCTCGCCGCGCCAGAAGTCCCGCACGGCGTCGCGGTACAGGCCGTTCCACTCCGACCACAGCGGCGGGAAGTTGCCCACCTGGTAGCCGCCCTCGCCCACGTCCCACGGCTCGGCGATCAGCTTGACCCTGCTGATGACGGGGTCCTGCTGGATCAGGTCGAAGAAAGCCGACAGCCGGTCCACCTCGTGGAACTGCCGCGCCAGTGTCGCCGCGAGGTCGAAGCGGAAGCCGTCGACGTGCATCTCGGTGACCCAGTACCGCAGCGAGTCCATGATCAGCTGAAGCACGTAGGGGTGACGCATGAGCAGGCTGTTGCCGGTGCCCGTGGTGTCGTAGTAGTGGCGCCAGTCGCCGTCGACGAGGCGGTAGTACGAGGAGTTGTCGATGCCCCGGAAGGAGAGCGTGGGGCCCTTCTCGTTGCCCTCGGCGGTGTGGTTGTAGACCACGTCGAGGATCACTTCGAGGCCGGCCGCGTGCAGCGCCTTGACCATCGACTTGAACTCGGCGACCTGCTGGCCCCGGGTGCCGTGCGCCGCGTAGGCGTTGTGCGGCGCGAAGAAGCCGATCGTGTTGTAGCCCCAGTAGTTGGACAGGCCGCGGTCCTGGAGATGGCCGTCCTGCACGAACTGGTGGACCGGCATCAGCTCGATGGCCGTCACGCCGAGTGAGGCGAGGTGCTCGACCGCGGCGGGGTGGGCGAGCCCGGCGTAGGTGCCGCGCAGTTCGGGCGGCACGTCGGGGTGGGTACGGGTGAGTCCGCGGACGTGCGCCTCGTAGATCACCGTGTCGGCGTACGGCCGTCCGAGCGGCCGGTCCTCGCCCCAGTCGAACGCCGGATCGGTCACCACGCCGAGCATGGTGTGCCCGGCGCTGTCGGCAGGGTCGGGCCCGGACGACGAGCGCTCGTACAGCGAGGGGTGGTTGTCGATCTGCCCGTCCACGGCCTTGGCGTACGGGTCGAGGAGCAGTTTCGCGGGGTTGCAGCGCTGGCCGGCCGACGGGTGCCAGGGGCCGTGCACCCGGTAGCCGTAGCGCTGGCCGGGCTTGATGCCGGGCAGGTAGCCGTGCCAGACGAAGCCGTCGACCTCGGTCAGGGGGATGTCGCGGTGGTTGCCGCGGTCGTCGACCAGCACGAGGTCGACGCGTTCGGCGACCTCACTGAAGAGCGCGAAGTTGGTGCCCTTGCCGTCGAAAGCGGCGCCCAAGGGGTAGGGGTGCCCGCTCCACACGGGCACCCCGTCCTTGCCGTTCGGCTTCTTCTTCGTCACCGCGCGTCCTCCAGGGCGCCGTCGGCCGGCCGCGCCGGGGCGGCGAGGGAGGCGACCGGCGTCTCGCGCGGCACCTGCAGCCCCTCACGCAGATCGGGCGCGGGCGCCATCGGCACCAGCGGGACGCGCTCGCCGGCGCGGGCCCGCTGCGAGAACCAGATGACCTTGCTGCCGGTGTCGGTGGCGCAGCAGCCCCAGCCGTCGCTCATGGCGGCGATGTGCTCCAGGCACGCCCGCAGGTCCAGATCGGGGCGGAGGTCCTGGTCGTTGTCGCCGACGGCGGTGATCAGGTGCTGGCCGTTCCACCACATCTCGATCGACGTGTGCTTGTCCGTCGCGTGCTCGTCGATGGCCTTCAGCAGCAGCTCGGCGCTGCCGCAGACGGGCTTGACCAGCGGTTCGAGGTCCCAGTACTTCAGGTGGGCCGCGAGGATGCGGCTGACCTGTCCAACGCGTTCCGGGCTGACTTCCACATCGAGGTGGTAGTAGCAGGGCACTGCGGTCTTCATCGTGGCTCCTCACCGGCGAGGCTCTCGCTCCCTCGCCCTAGCAAGCCGATCCCCGAACACGAAGCGTGAGCACTGATCGCTTCCGAGTCACCACAACAGTGCGGGTGCTAGCCCATTCGTGCAACACGAGCGAACTCCCGAGATGGTTGAACCTCTAACAAGACGCTGGGTCGTCGTGCGTGCACCATGAGTGAAGGCCCTCGATCGCCGTAACGGATCCGTGCCCCTCGCGGGCCCGGCCGCCGGCCCGACCGTCGGGAACGTGCCCATCGAGCGCCCGGAAGGTGAACGGCGCCATGCTGCTACCCGCCAGAGCCGAAGTCACCAGGCAGCTGCGGCGGTACCGGGCCTGGGAGCGTGCGATGCTCGCGGCCCCCACCGACAGCGCGGTGCGGACCGGCTTCGAGGACTCGGGCTACACCCTCTGCGTGCTGATGGGAAAGCGCTGCGCGCGCGAGGCCGCGGAGGCGGCCGAGCGCTACTTGCGCACCACGCTGGCCACCTACCTGCGGGACGAGACCTGCCGACCGCGTCCGGGCCGTGTCCCCCGGCGTGGACCCCCGCCGGGACGGCGTTCCCGGGCGGGGCTCTAGCCACCGTTCAAGGCGGTATCCCGAGCCGGGCCGAGGGGCCCGGCTTTGAGTACGACGGAGGTGAGACCCATGAGTACGACTGAGGCCATCGGCCGCATTCCGGTCCGGGACGTCCATCCGGCCGTGGAGGGCGGCAGGCGCCCGGCGAAGGCCGTTCCCGGAGAGACCTTCCAGGTCACGGCCACCGTGTTCCGCGAGGGCCATGACGCGGTCGCCGCCGATGTCGTCCTGCGGGATCCCGAGGGCCGGCCCGGCCCCTGGACGCCGATGCGCGAACTCGCCCCCGGAACCGACCGCTGGGGCGCCGAGGTCACTCCGGACGCCATCGGCCTGTGGACGTACTGCGTCGAGGCATGGAGCGATCCGGTCACCACCTGGCGGCACGTCGCCGGGATCAAGGTGCCGGCGGGCATCGACACCGGCCTGGTCCTCGAAGAGGGGGCCGTCCTGTACGAACGGGCCGCGGCCGACGTGCCCGAACGCGCGGCCCGCGAGGTCGTGCTGGCCGCCGCGCGAACCCTCCGGGACGACTCGTTGCCGGTCGCCACCCGCCTCGCGGCGGCGTTGACGCCCGAGGTGGACGCGGTGCTCGCGCGGTATCCGCTGCGGGAGTTGGTGACCGCTTCCGAGACGTTGCCGTTG
>NZ_JBIUBW010000008.1:0-216912 GCF_044548465.1 Streptomyces sp. NPDC052023
TGAACGGGGCTATCCAGGAGGGCTCCGACGCCGTGATCACACCAGACACGACAAGATCATCTCACCCGTGACCAGCAGTTACGGGACAGCCCTTAGCCGCCACGAACTGAAGATCCTTCGACGCACGCTCCGCGTACTGCGACAACGCCAGAGCGACCAGACCACCCTGCGCCTTCTCCCCACCCTCACCCCCGCCACCCTCCGCGGAGATGGTGCCCGCACTCGAAGCCGCCGACGTCAGGTTGTCACCGAACGACTTCCCCAACTTCTCGAAACCCGACGCGGTCTCCCCCGTCGTCTTCAGCACACCCGAAATACCCTGCGGCTTCAGATCCCACCCGGGCACCACACACCCCCGTACCTAGCAACCAGCGATGAGAGACGAAATGACGAGCAATCAGCCGATGTTGTCCACCGCGGACTTCGCCCGCTGCAACGTCGACTGCGCCGTCCCGTCATTCTTCTCCAGCGTCGACTTCAACAACTGGATGATGTTCCGCACCTCCTGCGACGCGTTGTTCCACCGCTGCTCCTTGCCGTGGTACTCATCCGCCACACCATCCGCCGTGAAGTCCGCCATCGCCGCCTTCACCTGCCGATCACGCGCACCGATGACCTCCTCCAAACGGCCGATCACCGTCTGAATGTTCGCCTGCGCATCCGTCGACGCACCCACGTCATACGACCGACGATCCGAACCAGCAGCCATCACACACCACTCCCCGCGAGAAAAAACGAAACGAACCGAAACGAACCGGGCCCGGACCCAGAACCAGGCCTAGCGGAAACGCGCCGCGTCGAAGTTCGCCGCCCCCATCTGCTGCCGCGCGTTGTCACCCTGCTCCTGATCACCCGAGCTGAACGCCGACTCCATACCCGACTGACCACCCAAAATCGCCGACAACGAACCGTTCAACGCCGCCGTGATCTCATCCGCACGCGCCTTGAACTGATCGAACATCGCCCGGCCCGTACCGTTGAACTTCCCCTCCAACGGCTGCGCAGCCTGCACCAACTGACGGATCAACGTCCCCAGATCATCACTCGAACCCCGCGAATCACGCATCAACGACGACAACGTCTGCGCACCCATGTCGAACTTCATGCAGAACTCGCCTCCCCCATCTCGTGTCCTGACGTGGCCATGCTCTTGCGTCCTTCCATGATCGTTCACCGTCCGTCGCATCTGCAACCGCATTGCGTCACAGCCCGGCTACAACGGCGGAATATAACGATCCGGCGTCGGTCGCCGCGACCACCCTTGCCAGCCACCCGTGTAATCGATTCCAATCACCTCTACGCCCATCGATGTAATCGATTCCATGACCACGAGGAGGTGGACCGGCAATGGCGAGCATCAAGGACGTGGCCGCCGCGGCAGGCGTGTCCGTCGCCACGGTCTCGCGCGTGCTGAACGACCATCCGTCGGTCAGCGCGGACGCACGCACGCGGGTGCTGGCCGCCGTCGAGACGCTGGGCTACCGCCCGAACGCCGTCGCCCGTTCCCTGCGCACCGACCAGACCCACACCCTGGGCCTGGTCATCAGCGACGTGCTGAACCCGTACTTCACCGAGCTGGCCCGCTCCGTCGAGGAGGAGGCCCGGGCGCTGGGCTACAGCGTGATCATCGGGAACGCCGACGAGCGGCCCGACCTCCAGGACCACCACGTGCGGAACCTGCTGGACCGCCGTATCGACGGCCTCCTGGTGTCCCCCACCGACGGCGGCTCCCCGCTGATGCTGGACGCCGTGCGCGCGGGCACCCCGATGGTCTTCGTGGACCGGTGGATCCCGGGCGTCGACGTGCCGGTGGTGCGGGCGGACGGTCGGGCCGCCGTGCGTGACCTGGTCGCCCACCTCCACGGCCTCGGGCACCGGCGGCTCGCGATCATCGCGGGGCCGGCGGCCACCACGACCGGGCGGGAACGCGTGGACGCCTTCCGTGAGGCTCTCGGCGCCTACGGGCTGGACCTGCCGGACGCCTACATAGGCCAGGGCGACTTCCAGGCCGACAGCGGGCGCCAGGTCACCGAGGGCTTCCTCGACCTGCCCGAGCCCCCCGAGGTCGTCTTCGCGGCCGACAACCTGATGGCCCTCGGGGCGCTGGACGCCGTACGCGCACGAGGGCTGCGGGTGCCCGACGACCTCGCGCTCGTCGCCTTCGACGACATCCGGTGGTTCGTGCACACCGATCCGCCGATCACCGCCGTCGCCCAGCCCACCGGCGAGCTGGGGCGTGCCGCCGTGCGCGCGCTGGTCGCCCGGATCGAGGGGCGGCCCGGCGAGTCCGTCACCCTCCCCGCCCGTCTGGTCGTACGCCGGTCGTGCGGCGGGCCGGGCACCGGACCGCTCTCCCCCACCTGACGTTCCCTCGCTCTCCCCTCTCTCAAGGACAGGCCCCCTCAGTCCCCTCTCAGCCCCCCCCTCAGCCCCCTCAGTCCCCGTACGAAGGAGTACGTCGTGAGCGACCCGGATGAGTTGCTGCGTATCGAGGGCATCCGCAAGACCTTCCCCGGCGTGGTCGCGCTCGACAGCGTCGACTTCGATCTGCGCCGGGGGGAGGTGCATGTGCTGCTCGGTGAGAACGGGGCCGGCAAGAGCACGCTCATCAAGATGCTCTCCGGTGCCTACACCCCTGACGCCGGGCGGATCCTGGTGGGCGGTGAGCAGGTGCGCATCAACGGTGCGCAGGACTCCGAGCGGCTCGGCATCGCCACCATCTACCAGGAGTTCAATCTCGTTCCCGACCTGTCCGTGGCCGAGAACATCTTTCTCGGGCGGCAGCCCCGGCGCTTCGGGGTGATCGACCGGAAGCGGATGGAGGCCGACGCCGAGGAGCTGCTCGCGCGCGTGGGCGTGCGCGTGTCGCCCCGCGCGCGGGTCCGTGAACTCGGGATCGCGCGGCTCCAGATGGTCGAGATCGCCAAGGCGCTCAGTCTCGACGCGCGGGTGCTCATCATGGACGAGCCGACCGCCGTACTCACCACCGAAGAGGTCGAGAAGCTGTTCGCCATCGTGCGGCAGCTGCGCGCGGACGGCGTCGGGGTCGTGTTCATCACGCATCACCTGGAGGAGATCGCCGCCCTCGGGGACCGCGTGACGGTGATCCGTGACGGCAGGAGCGTCGGGCAGGTGCCCGCCTCGACCGGTGAGGACGAACTCGTACGCCTCATGGTGGGGCGGTCCATCGAGCAGCAGTACCCGCGCGAGCGGGCCGATGCCGGGGCCGCGCTGCTGACCGTCGAGGGGCTCACCCGGGACGGGGTCTTCCACGATGTGAGCTTCGAGGTGCGGGCCGGTGAGGTCGTCGGGATCGCGGGGCTCGTCGGGGCGGGCCGTACGGAGGTCGTACGGGCCGTGTTCGGGGCCGATCCGTACGACAAGGGGGCCGTGAAGGTGGCCGGCGCGGCCGTGCGGCGCCATGACGTCAACGCCGCGATGGCCGCCGGGATCGGGCTGGTGCCGGAGGACCGCAAGGGGCAGGGGCTCGTGCTCGACGCCTCCGTCGAGGAGAACCTCGGGCTCGTGACCCTGCGGTCCGCCACCCGGGCCGGGCTGGTCGACCTCAGGGGGCAGCGTGAGGCCGCCGCGCGGATCGCGAAGCAGCTCGGGGTGCGGATGGCCGGGCTCGGGCAGCATGTGCGCACGCTGTCCGGCGGCAACCAGCAGAAGGTCGTCATCGGCAAATGGCTGCTGGCGAACACCAAGGTGCTGATCCTCGACGAGCCGACGCGCGGGATCGACGTCGGCGCCAAGGTCGAGATCTACCAGCTCATCAACGAACTGACGGCCGCCGGCGCCGCCGTGCTGATGATCTCCAGCGATCTGCCCGAGGTGCTCGGCATGAGCGACCGGGTGCTGGTGATGGCGCAGGGACGGATCGCCGGCGAACTCCCCGCCGGCGAGGCGACCCAGGACACCGTGATGGCCCTCGCCGTCAGTACCCCCGGCACCCCTGCCACGCATGCCACCACCACCGACGCCGGCACCGACGGCGGCACCGACAACGACGGAACGGAGGCCTCCCGTGGCCACTGACACGCTCAAGAGCTCCGCGGGCGCGGGCGGCGCCTCCGGCCCCGGCGGCCTGCGCCGGCTGCTGCTCGACAACGGGGCGCTCACCGCGCTCATCGTCCTCGTCGTCGCGCTGTCGGCGCTGTCCGGGGACTTCCTGACCGCCGACAACCTGCTCAACATCGGCGTCCAGGCCGCCGTCACCGCGATCCTCGCCTTCGGCGTCACCTTCGTGATCGTCTCGGCCGGCATCGACCTGTCGGTGGGTTCGGTGGCGGCGCTGTCGGCCACCGTGCTGGCGTGGAGCGCCACGAGTGAGGGCGTGCCAGTGGTGCTGGCGGTCCTGCTCGCCGTGGCCACCGGCATCGCCTGCGGTCTCGTCAACGGCTTCCTGATCTCGTACGGCAAACTGCCGCCGTTCATCGCGACGCTCGCCATGCTGTCGGTGGCGCGCGGGCTGTCGCTGGTCATCTCGCAGGGCTCGCCCATCGCCTTCCCGGACTCGGTCTCGCACCTCGGTGACACCCTCGGCGGCTGGCTGCCGGTGCCCGTGCTGGTGATGATCGTCATGGGTCTGATCACGGCGTTCGTGCTGGGCCGGACGTACCTCGGACGGTCGATGTACGCGATCGGCGGCAACGAGGAGGCGGCCCGGCTGTCGGGGCTGCGGGTGCAGAAGCAGAAGCTCGCCATCTACGCGCTCTCCGGACTGTTCGCGGCCGCCGCGGGCATCGTGCTCGCCTCCCGGCTGTCCTCCGCGCAGCCGCAGGCCGCGCAGGGGTACGAGCTGGACGCCATCGCGGCCGTCGTCATCGGCGGCGCCTCGCTGGCGGGCGGTACCGGCAAGGCGTCCGGCACGCTGATCGGCGCGCTGATCCTCGCGGTGCTGCGCAACGGCCTCAACCTGCTGTCCGTGTCGGCCTTCTGGCAGCAGGTGGTCATCGGTGTGGTGATCGCGCTGGCCGTGCTGCTCGACACCGTGCGGCGCAAGGCGGGGTCGACCCCGGTGGGTGCCGGTGGGGGCGGCGACAGGCGCAAGCAGGCGGTCACGTATCTGCTCGCCGCCGTGATCGCGGTGGCGGTGGTCGCGGCCACCTCGCTGCTGCACACCGGATCCTCCGGCACGCAGAAGAAGGTCGGGTTGTCGCTGTCCACGCTCAACAACCCCTTCTTCGTGCAGATCCGGGCGGGCGCGGAGGCCGAGGCGAAGAAGCTCGGCGTCGACCTCACCGTCACCGACGCCCAGAACGACGCCTCGCAACAGGCCAACCAGTTGCAGAACTTCACCAGCGAGGGCGTGTCCTCGATCGTCGTCAACCCGGTGGACTCGGACGCGGCAGGCCCGTCGGTGCGGGCCGCCAACCAGGCCGGGATCCCCGTGGTCGCCGTCGACCGGGGCGTCAACAAGGCGAAGACGGCCGCGCTCGTCGCGTCCGACAACGTCGAGGGCGGTGAGCTGGGCGCCAAGGCGCTCGCCGAGAAGCTGGGCGGCAGCGGCACCATCGTGATCCTCCAGGGCCAGGCCGGCACCTCCGCCAGCCGCGAGCGCGGGGCGGGCTTCGCCGAGGGGCTGAAGGACTACCCGGGCATCAAGGTGGTCGCCAAGCAGCCCGCCGACTTCGACCGCACCAAGGGCCTGGACGTCATGACGAACCTGCTCCAGGCGCACCCCGACATCAAGGGGGTGTTCGCGGAGAACGACGAGATGGCGCTCGGCGCGATCAAGGCGCTGGGTTCGAAGGCCGGCAAGTCGGTGCAGGTCGTCGGGTTCGACGGCACGCCGGACGGGCTGAAGGCCGTCGAGAACGGCACGCTGTACGCGTCGGTGGCTCAGCAGCCCCGCGAACTCGGCCGGATCGCCGTGGACAACGCGCTGCGGGCCGCCGACGGCGAGAAGGTGAGCGCGACGGTGAAGGTGCCGGTGAAGGTGGTCACGAAGGAGAACGTGGCCGGCTTCGGCGGCTGAGCGCCGGCCGCCACCGGCCGATGTCCCGCTACGGCTATCAGGGGAGACCTTTCATGTACGACTACGACCTCCTGGTCGTCGGATCGGCCAACGCCGACCTGGTCATCGGGGTCGAACGGCGGCCGGGCGCCGGGGAGACGGTGCTCGGGTCCGACCTGGCCGTCCATCCCGGCGGCAAGGGCGCCAACCAGGCCGTCGCCGCGGCCCGGCTGGGGGCCCGTACGGCCCTGCTGGCCCGGGTCGGTGACGACGCGCACGGCCGGCTGCTGCTCGACTCGCAGCGGGCGGCCGGTGTCGACACGGCGGGCGTGCTGGCCGGCGGGGCGCCGACCGGTGTCGCGCTGATCACCGTCGACCCGTCGGGCGACAACAGCATCGTGGTGTCGCCGGGGGCGAACGGCAGGCTCACGCCGCAGGACGTGCGCTCGGCGGGCGGCCTCCTCCAGGCCTCCCGGGTCGTCTCGGCGCAGCTGGAGATCCCCCTGGAGTCGGTGGTGGAGGTGGTGCGGAGCCTGGCGCCCGGCAGCCGCTTCGTGCTGAACCCCTCGCCGCCGCGGCCGTTGCCCGCCGAGGTGCTGGCGGCGTGCGACCCGCTGATCGTCAACGAGCACGAGGCGAAGGTGATCCTCGATGACACGCCCGCCGGTGCGGCACCCGCCGACTGGGCGCGGGCGCTGCTGGCCCGCGGGCCGCGATCGGTGGTCGTGACGCTGGGCGCGCAGGGCGCGCTGGTCGCGTCCGCGGACGGGGTGGCGCAGGTGCCGTCGGTGGAGGTGGAGGCCGTCGACACGACCGGGGCGGGCGACGCCTTCACGGCGGCGCTGGCCTGGCGGCTGGGCCAGGGGGACGCGCTCACCGAGGCCGCGGCGTACGCGGCGCGGGTCGGCGCGGCGGCGGTGACGAAGGCGGGGGCGCAGGAGTCGTACCCGACGCCGGAAGAGGTCGCCGCGCTGTGAAGAAGGCCGGGATCCTGAACCGTCATCTCGCCGGTGCGATCGCCGAGCTGGGGCACGGGGACGGGGTGCTCGTGTGCGACGCGGGGATGCCGGTGCCCGTCGGGCCGCGCGTCGTCGACCTGTCCTTCCGGGCCGGCGTGCCCTCGTTCGCCGAGGTGCTGGACGGCCTGCTGGCCGAGCTGGTCGTGGAGGGCGCGACCGCGGCCACGGAGGTACGGCGGGCCAATGCGGCGGTGGCAGCGCTGCTGGACGCGCGTTTCCCGGAGCTCGGCCTCGTCTCCCACGAGCGGCTCAAGGAGCTGTCGGGGGGCGCGCGGTTGATCGTACGCACCGGGGAGGCGACGCCGTACGCGAATGTGCTGCTGCGGTGCGGGGTGTTCTTCTGACCCTGCCGCCCTGCCGGCGCGCGTGGAGGGGGCCGGTCGACGGACCGGCCCCCTCGGCTTTCCCCTCCCGTCAGAACCCCCCGCGATCCCCCCGGATCCCCCCAGATTCCCCCCACGGAAGCTCTGACTCCAAGTACGACCCACGAAGGCCGGGGAGGGTTGCGTCCTGGGGCCGAAATTTCCTGCCGGGTTCTTACGGGGGCCGCCGGCCTCAGCGGCGCAGGGCGGTAGCCCGGTCGATACGCGACAGTTTCTCGGGGTTGCGCACGGCGTAGAGGCCGGTGATGAGGCCGTCGTCGACGCGTACCGCCACGACGGTGTCGATCTCGCCGTCGAGCTGGAGGAAGAGCCCCGGGTGGCCGTTGACCTCCGCCGGCCGCAGCCGAGCCACGCCCGGGACCCTGCCCAGCCCGCCGATCATCAGGCGGGCCACCTTGCCGGCCCCGACGACGGGCCGCGGGATCGCCTGCTTGAGCCCGCCGCCGTCGCCCACCAGGACGACGTCCGGCGCGAGAATGCCGAGCAGGCCCTGCAGGTCGCCGGTCTCGACCGCCCGCCGGAACGCGTCGAGCGCCTCCCGGGTCTCGGCCGGGGAGACGACTCCGCGGGGCCTGCGGGCCGCGACGTGCGCCCGGGCCCGGTGGGCGATCTGGCGGACCGCTGCCGGAGTCTTGCCGACGGCCTCGGCGATCTCGCCGTGTCCGAGGTCGAACACCTCGCGCAGCACGAACACCGCCCGCTCGGTCGGGGTGAGCGTCTCCAGCACCAGCAGCATCGCCATCGAGACACTGTCGGCCAGTTCGACGTCCTCGGCCACGTCCGGGGTGGTCAGCAGCGGCTCGGGCAGCCAGGAACCGACGTAGGACTCCTTACGGCGGCCGAGGGTCCGCAGCCTGCTCAGCGACTGGCGCGTGGTGATCCGGACCAGGTACGCCCGCCGGTCGCGCACCGCGGCGAGATCGACGCCCGCCCATCGCAGCCAGGTCTCCTGCAGGACGTCCTCGGCGTCGGCGGCCGAGCCGAGCATCTCGTAGGCGACCGTGAACAGCAGGTTGCGATGGGCCACGAAGGTCTCGGTGGCGGCGTCCGCGCGTCCCTCGCCCGCGTCCTCGCGGGACGTGTCCCTGTTGCGTTCGATGTTCAACCGGCTGCTCCTGTCCGTCCGCCGACGAAGGTTCCTTTCGCGCACCAGACGCCGGTCCGCGCCGGTGTGTGACACCCACTCCGGGTGGCGCACGTCACAACGTCCTCCCGTCACAGGGGCGGGTTCGCCGGCATCTCGTGTTCGTCCGACGCGACAGACGAGTGAGGACGAGGTCATGGACGTTCGATTCAACCTGTTCGAGAACCAGCTCGCCGCCCGGTTCGCCAAGCGGTTCGCCGGCGCGGGTCTGGTGATCCACCAGTCGACGCTGCCGAGGTCGACGCAGGAACTGGTGTCCCTGCGTGCCAGCCAGATCAACGGCTGCGGTCACTGCATCGACATGCACACCAAGGAGGCGGCGGCGGCCGGTGAGTCCGCGGTGCGGCTCAACCTGGTCGCCGCCTGGCGCGAGTCCACCGTGTTCACCGAGGCCGAGCAGGCCGCGCTGGCGCTCGCCGAGGAGGGCACCCGGCTCGCCGACGCCGCGTCCGGGGTGTCCGACGAGACCTGGGCCCTGGCGCGCAAGCACTACGACGACGACCAGCTCGCGGCGCTGGTGGCGCTGGTCGCATTGATCAACGCGGCCAACCGGCTCGCGGTGATCGTGCACCAGCCGGGCGGTTCCTACGAGGCCGGGCAGTTCACCGCCGCGCTCGGCAGCTGACCGGCGGCCGGAGTCCGGCGCCGGCGCACTCCGCCTCGGCCGGGCTCCGCCCGCGGCACGGAGCCGGGACGTCAGGGGCGCACGGCGTCACCGGGCCGGGAGGTCACGTGCGTCACGAACCTCCCGGCCGTCTCCGCGAGGACCTCCCGCCCGTCCCGTGCCCACAGCGCGTCGTTGAACAGTTCCACCTCGATCGGCCCCGTGTACCCGGCCGCCTCGACGTACCCCTTCCACTCCCGCATGTCGATCGTGCCGTCGCCGAGCTGCCCGCGCCCGTTCAGGACTCCCTCCGGCAACGGGGTGGTCCAGTCGGCGAGCTGGAAGCTGTGGATGCGGCCCGCGGCGCCCGCGCGGGCGATCTGCCGGGGCGCCGTGTCGTCCCACCAGACGTGGTACGTGTCGACGGTGATGCCGACCTGGTGCGCGGGGAAGCGTTCGGCGAGGTCGAGGGCCTGCGCGAGGGTGGAGACCACGCAGCGGTCGGCGGCGTACATCGGGTGGAGGGGCTCGATCGCGAGGCGTACGCCGTGCCGCTGCGCGTACGGGCCCAGTTCCGCGAGCGCGTCCGCGACGCGCTCGCGGGCGCCGCGCAGGTCCTTCGAGCCCGCCGGCAGGCCTCCCGAGACCAGGACCAGGGTGTCCGTGCCGAGGGTCGCCGCCTCCTCGACCGCACGGCGGTTGCCGGCGAGGGCGCGTGCCCGCTCCTGCGGGTCGATCGCGGTGAAGAAGCCGCCGCGGCACAACGTCGTGACCGTCAGTCCCGCGTCCCGGACCAGCTCGGCGGTCGCCGCCAGGCCGTGCGCATGGACCGGGTCGCGCCACAGGCCCACTCCCGGCACCCCCAACTGCACGCAGGCCGCGACGAGTTCGGGCATCGAGAGCTGCCTCACGGTCATCTGATTGATGCTGAGACGCTCCAGAGCGGCGCTCACTTCGTCACCCCGTACAGCGCGAGCAGGGTCCTCATCCGGTCCTCCGCCAGCTGCGGGTCGGGGAACAGGCCCAGCCCGTCCGCGAGTTCGTAGGCGCGGGCGAGGTGCGGCAGGGAACGGGCCGACTGGAGGCCGCCGGCCATGGTGAAGTGCGACTGGTGGCCGGCCAGCCAGGCCAGCAGGACCACGCCGGTCTTGTAGAAGCGGGTCGGGGCCTGGAAGAGGTGACGCGACAGCTCGACCGTGGGGTCGAGCAGCGCGCGGAAACCGCTTGCGTCCCCCGTCTCCAGGACCCGTACCGCCTGCGCCGCCAGCGGCCCCAGCGGGTCGAAGATGCCGAGCAGGGCGTGACTGAAGCCCTGGTCGTCGCCCGCGATCAGTTCGGGGTAGTGGAAGTCGTCGCCGGTGTAGCAGCGGACGCCCTTCGGGAGCCGCCGGCGCAGGTCCGTCTCACGCCGGGCGTCCAGGAGGGAGATCTTGACGCCGTCCACCTTGCCGGGGTGGGCCGCGACGACCTCCAGGAGGACGTCCGTGGCCACGTCGAGGTCCGGTGAACCCCAGTAGCCCTCCAGCGCCGGGTCGAACATCGGGCCGAGCCAGTGCAGGATCACCGGGTCGGCGGACTGGCGCAGCAGGTGGCCGTACACCTCCAGGTAGTCCTCCGGGCCCGTCGCGGCGGCGGCGAGGGCCCGGGAGGCCATCAGGATGGCCTGGGCGCCGGATCGCTCGGTCAGCGCGAGTTGCTCCTCGTAGGCCGCCCGGATTTCCGCGAGGGTGCCCGAGGTGAGCTGGTCCGTGCCCACGCCGCAGGCGATCCGGCCACCGACGGCCTTCGCCTCCGCCGCCGACCGGCGGATCAGCTCCGCCGCGCCCGCCCAGTCCAGGCCCATGCCGCGCTGGGCCGTGTCCATCGCCTCGGCGACACCCAGCCCGTGCGACCACAGATGGCGGCGGAAGGCGAGCGTGGTGTCCCAGTCGATCGCGGCGGGCGAGTCCGGGGTGACGTCGGCGAACGGGTCGGCGACGACATGGGCGGCGGCGAAGACCGTACGGCAGGACAAGCCCGTGCCGGGAGTGACGGCCAGGGGTTCGCGGCGGGGCTCGTAGGTGCGCAGGTCCCCGTGGGCGTCCGGGAGCCGGATGGTCACAGCGAGAGCTCCGGTACGTCGACACGGCGTCCCTCGGCCGAGGATTTCAGGCCCAGTTCGGCGAGCTGCACGCCGCGGGCGCCGGCCAGCAGGTCCCAGTGGTAGGGGGCGTCGGCGTGGACGTGGCGCAGGAACAGTTCCCACTGGGCCTTGAACCCGTTGTCGAACTCGGCGTTGTCCGGCACCTGCTGCCACTGGTCGCGGAAGGCGTAGGTGGCCGGGATGTCGGGGTTCCACACCGGCTTGGGGGTGGCGCCGCGGTGCTGCACACGGCAGTCGCGCAGGCCCGCGACCGCCGAACCCTCCGTGCCGTCCACCTGGAACTCGACCAGTTCGTCGCGGTGCACGCGCACGGCCCAGGAGGAGTTGATCTGGGCGACGGCGCCGCCTTCGAGTTCGAAGATGCCGTACGCGGCGTCGTCGGCGGTGGCGTCGTAGGGCTTGCCCCTCTCGTCCCAGCGCTGCGGGACATGGGTGGTGGCGAGGGCCTGGACGGACTTCACCCGGCCGAAGAGTTCGTGCAGGACGTACTCCCAGTGCGGGAACATGTCGACGACGATGCCCCCGCCGTCCTCGGCGCGGTAGTTCCAGGACGGGCGCTGGGCGGGCTGCCAGTCGCCCTCGAAGACCCAGTAGCCGAACTCGCCGCGCACGGACAGGATGCGGCCGAAGAAGCCGCCGTCGACGAGCCGCTTCAGCTTCAGCAGGCCCGGCAGGAACAGCTTGTCCTGGACCACGCCGTGCTTGATGCCCGCCGCCCGGGCGAGGCGGGCCAGCTCCAGTGCGCCGTCGAGCCCGGTGGCCGTCGGCTTCTCCGTGTAGACGTGCTTGCCGGCCGCGATCGCCTTCCTGAGTGCCGCCTCGCGGGCGGAGGTGACCTGGGCGTCGAAGTAGATGTCGACGGACGGGTCGGCGAGGACCGCGTCGAGGTCGGTGGAGAAGTACTCCAGGCCGTGCCGTTCGGCGATCGCCCGCAGGGCGTGCTCGCGGCGGCCGACGAGGACGGGTTCGGGCCACAGCACGGTGCCGTCGCCGAGGTCGAGGCCGCCCTCTTCCCGCAGGGCCAGAAGGGAGCGGACGAGGTGCTGGCGACAGCCCATGCGCCCGGTCACGCCGTTCATGGCGATACGCACCGTCTTGCGGTTCACGTGGGTCCCTCTCGCTGTGCTGTGGCTGGTAGGCAGTGAGGCAGTGCAGCAAGCGCTTTCTACACGGAGAAGCTAACCTCTGGGCAGGGGTCCGGACAAGGGTGTGACCGTCTTGAGTTGTTCGAGGGGGCGAACAACGTGAGGCGGTGGCCTTATGGTCAACGCGGAATCACAGGATGCGCTACCGGAGGACGACATGACGGTGACCCTGGCGGACGTGGCGGCCCGCGCCCAGGTCTCCCCCGCGACGGTGTCGCGCGTGCTGAACGGGAACTATCCGGTCGCCGCCTCCACCCGCGAGCGGGTGCTCAAGGCGGTAGACGAGCTGGACTACGTCCTCAACGGGCCCGCCAGCTCGCTCGCCGCCGCCACGTCCGACCTGGTCGGCATCCTGGTCAACGACATCGCCGACCCCTTCTTCGGGATCATGGCGAGCGCGATCCAGTCGGAGATCGGCGGCCCCGGCGGCAGAGCCGGCGGGGAACGGCTCGCGGTCGTCTGCAACACCGGCGGCTCCCCCGAGCGCGAGCTGACGTATCTGACCCTGCTGCAGCGGCAGCGCGCCGCCGCCGTCGTCGTCACCGGTGGCGCGGTGGAGGACACCGCGCACGTGGCCGCCGTGTCGGCGAAGCTGCGGAAGCTGACCGACGCCGGGACGCGGGTCGTGCTGTGCGGGCGGCCGCCGGTGCCGGAGACCCGGGCAGTGGCGCTGGCCTTCGAGAACCGGGCCGGCGGGCGGCAGTTGACGGAGCATCTGATCGGGCTCGGGCACCGCCGGCTCGGCTACATCGCCGGGCCGCAGGAGCGGACCACCACCCGGCACCGGCTGGAGGGGCACCGGGCCGCGCTGGAGGCCGCGGGCATCCCGGACGACCCGGACCGGACGGTCCACGGCCGCTACGACCGCCGGTCCGGCTACGAGGCCACGCTGGAACTGCTGCGCCGCGATCCGTCCCTCACGGCCGTGGTGGCCGCGAACGACTCCGTGGCGCTGGGGGCCTGTGCCGCACTGCGGGAGTCGGGGCGCCGGATACCGGAGGACGTCTCGGTCGCCGGCTTCGACGACCTGCCCTTCAGCATCGACGCGGTGCCCGCGCTGACGACGGTCCGGCTGCCGCTGGCGGAGGCGGGGGCACGGGCGGGACGGATCGCGATGGGACGCGAGGAGCCACCACCGGGTGGGATCGCCACGGTGCGGGGGGAGCTGATGGTGCGGGGGTCGACGGCGGCACCCCGGGGGTGAGGGGCGAGCTGAGCCGCGCAGGCGCAGGAAGGCCGCCGGGGGAGCCCTGACCGTCCCACCAGGGCACCGGGCACGTGAGGGCGGCGCGGGCCCTGGTCTCAGGACGGCAGGCGATGGGTCACGTGGGACACCGAACTCGCGGCGCGCGACGAAGGCGCCCGATCACCCGACTTCGGCTACGCCGGTGGCCGCCAGGATGCCGATGACGACGAGGAAGACACCGACGATCAGCGGCCCCATGCGCACGGTGGATTCGCCCGCCGCGGCGTTGGCGCGGCCGAAGGCGTCGCGCCGGCTCGTGGCAGCACGCGCGAACTTCCTGCTGTACAGGATGAGGGCCGTGCCGGCGAGGATGCCGAACACAGAAAGAAAGATCCTCACTGTTTCCTCCCGGGTCTCAACGGGAGAGCGTGTGCCGGCCCGTCCGCAACCAGGTCGGGACGGGCCGGGTCGGACACACGCTCACGGCTTACGGACTTGACTCAGAACTGGATCTGCAGCCCTCCGCTGCACGTCGGTGTGGACGCGTACGTTCCCAGCCCCCCTCCGCCGCTGACCGTCGGGGAGCCGCTCGGGCTGCCACCGATCTGGCCTCCCAGCGAGCCGTATCCGGCAGCACAGTTGCCGTAGGCCGACGGCCCCGCGTCCGCTCCGCCGGTCGATCCCTCGAAGCCGCCGCCCACCCCGGGGAGCCCTACGCCGATCTTCAGGAAGGGTCCGCTGTTCCCGGAGTCGTCCTTGGAGTATCCGCCGCCCAGGCAGACCCAGAAGCACACCTCGCCACCCAGTTGCCAGCTCCACAGACCGGTCGGATCGATGCGGTTGACGGGGTCGCCCTCGGCGTACAGGTAGGGGTTCTTCTCCTGGCCCGAGGGGTCGGGCTGGGTGAAGCGGCCGATGTCGGCGTCGTAGTAGCGGGCTTCGAAGTGGTAGAGGCCGGTGGGGTCCTGGTAGCCGCCGGCGAAGCGGTAGGGCTGGGCGACCGGCTCGGACGACTGGGCCGGCAGGCGCACGCCGCGAGGGCTGTAGGCGTAGGTGTTGACCTTGTTGCCGTCCGCGTCCGCCAGGGCGACCACGCTGCCGATGGCGTCCGTGAGGTAGAAGTACGTCTTGCCCCCGGTCGTCATGGAGTTCAGCGTGCCCCCGGGTTCGCGGTTGAAGCCCGTGTCCACGCCGGCGGTTGTCTTCGCCGACAGGCCGAGCGGGCCATTGTGGAAGAAGGTGTCACCGAGCTTGACGCGCTCGCTCTGGTCGGTGGAGCCGTACTGGCCCGCGTACGTCTTCCCGCCCACAGTGATCGACGTCAGCTGGGAGTGGTCGGTGTACGACTCCCCCGTGCGGGCGTAGTCGTCGGTGGAGGCACCGGCGGTCTCGTTGCCGATTGCGTCGTAGGACCAGGGGCCGCTCGTGGTGGACTTGGCGGTCAGCTGGTGGGCGTCGTTATAGGTGTAGGTGGTGCCGCGCGGGCAGCCCTGCTCGGTGCCCTGGGAGGTGAGGTTGCCGGCCAGGTCGTAGCAGTACTGCCAGGAGTCCGTGACCGCCCCGGCCTTCTCCTCCTTGGCGTAGGAGAAGCGGCCCGCCCCGTCGTAGAGGTACGTGCGCTTGGTGCCCCGGACGTGGTCCGTGCTGGTACGGATCTTGGTGCCGTCGGTGGCGGCGTTCGTGCCGTAGCCGTAGGTGTAGGCCAGGTCCACCAGGGTGCCCTGCGGTGAGGTCGCCTTGATGGCCTTGGGGCGGCTGGATTTGTCGACGTCGACCTTCTGCACCGTTCCGCCGGGATACGTCGTCGTGGTGCGGACGTCGTTGTTGTTGTACTGGTACGTCGTCACGCGGCCCTGCGGGTCCTTCAGCTCGGAGAGCCTGTTGACCTCGTTCCAGGTGTAGTCGACCGTGCCGGCCGGGTCCTGGTAGTAGTCGACGTTGCCGGCCGGGGTGTAGGCGAGCAGGGTCTGGGAGCCGTCCTGGAGATGGCGGACCGTCTCTCGCTGGAGCGGGTCGAACTCGTACTTGACCGTGCCGGTGCCGTCCGAGCGCTGGACCAGGTTGCCGTCACCGTCGTACCAGTACTCGACCTTCACGGTGTGGGGTGAGGTGACGGTGCGGATGCGGTCGAGGTTGTCGTAGGTGTACGTCTTGGTGATGCCGCGGGCGTCCGTGGCCGTCCTGGTGCGGCCCAGGTCGTCGTAGGTGTAGGTCGTTTTCGCCAGCGGCGCCGGGGGCTTGACCCACTCCAGGTTGCCCTTGGCGTCGTAGTGGAAGTCGGTGACGACGGTCTTCGTCGAGGTCACCTTCGTCTTCGCCTTGCAGCGCTGGCCCTCGAAGCCGCCGCACGTCGGGGTCGCGGGGTTGTAGTCGAAGGAGACGTTGCCGCCACCGGTGCCGGTCTGCGCCACCGAGGTGGTGTTGCCGGCCGCGTCGTAGGTGAAGCTGGTCTTCTGCCCGTCGGCGTCGGTGGAGTCCTTCGGCACGTCACCGCCGGCGATGGTCTGCCAGGAGTTGACCGTCCTGCCACCGGTGGGCATGGTGACGGTTTCCAGGTTGTTGCGGGCGTTGAAGCCGTAGTCGGTGACGTTGCCCGGCGTGGTGCCCGAGCCCATCGCGTCGGCTGCGCTGTCGATGTTGTTGTTGGCGTCGAACTTCGTCGACCGCTTGCGCTCCAGCGCGTCGAACACCTCGGTGACCCGGCCGTCGCCGTCGTGCAGGTACTTCGTGGCGTGCAGTTCCGGGTCCTTGGCCGTGGTCGTGCCCGCCGCGATGGGCGAGCTCGCCGTGTAACTGTAGGTCCAGGTCGGGCCGGTGTGGCCGTCGCTGTGGAAGCTGGTGCCGCGGAGCATGGAGGTGACGCGGTTGGTGCCGTCGTAGGTGAAGACGGTGACGCGGCCCTCGGCGGTGGTGATCTTGTCGATGCGGCCGGAGGAGTCGTAGCGGAAGCTGACCGTCTTGCCCTCGGTGTCGGTGGTGCCGGTCAGGTTGCCGTTCGCGTCGAGGTGGTACACGGCGGTGCGGCCGGTGTTGTCCTTGGCCTGCCACTGCGACGGATAGGTCTTGTAGAGGTCGATCCAGCGGCCCGAGCGGGTCTCGGTGAGCTTGAAGCCCTTGTTCTCGCCGTTCTCGTCGTGCTGGGTGACGGTGATCGCGCCCTTGTTGCGGTCGGTCACCTTCGTCAGGGTCCCGTACTGGTTGTAGGTCTCCTTCGCGCCCGACTTCCACTTCGTCAGGGTGTAGGTGCCGTCCGCGTTCTTCTTCAGGTCCTGCGAGTAGCCCTTCGGCGTGGTGAAGGAACCGTCGGCGTTCTTGGTGAAGCGGACGGTCGCCCCGGAGGCGTCGTAGAAGACCACCTCGGTGGAGGAGATCGACAGGTAGCGCTCGTACTGCTGCCACCAGCGCTGCGACACACGGCCCCACGGGGCGTCCAGCGAGTTGTACGTCCGCGCCAGTTGCAGGCGCCGGCCGACGCCGGCGATGTCGAAGTCCGTCGCCGTCAGCATCAGGTTGCCGGTCGAGTAGTCGATCTTCGCGGTCAGCGCGTCCGTGATCGCGAAGCTGGTGGAGCGGTGCCAGGGCACATCGCCCTGGCCCTCCGGAACCACATCGGCCACCGAGGCACCCGCCGCCGGGGCACTCCGCGTGGCAGCCGGCTGGGACTTCACCGGCCGGTTCGCCCCGACCTTCACCGCCGGCATCTCGAAGTCCGGACTGTCCCTGCCCCACACCGACATGGGCTTGTCGTCGGCCGCGACAGCGGTCGAGGCGGGGAGCACCGAGGCGGACAGTGCGGCCGATGTGAGCGCCGCGAGGGCGATACCCGTAGCTGATCTCTTGCGGCCACGCCGAAACGGCGTGCCGAAGACACGTGGACGCATGACTTCCCCCCACAGGAAGACAGACCCCGGAGACCCCAGTGGTCACCAGGCGCCCACAACGTTTCACGCGAATCGCACAAAGGTCCGCGTCGTTCCCGCGAACTCGCGGATCATTCGGCCAGGAATCAGACCCTCCCCTTGAGCCGGCGGCTTCCGCGCCGACATGGCAACAGGCGCCGGCACCGGCACCCTGGCCGGATCCTGGCGCCTGCCGGGCCGCTCACAACAGGCCGAAAAGTCTCCGCTCAACGGTCGGCTTCGTCCGTCCACGGAGCGGTGCCGAGGGCCAGATCCGTGACGTGTGGCGGCCGGACGGTTCAGGCCGCCGTCCCGTGTCCGCTCTCAGGGACGGATCCCGTCGCAGGCGATGGGCAGATGACGGGGACCGCGCAGGACCGCGTTCCGGCGGTACGGGGGCGGGTCCTCCAGCAGACGGGGGTTCTCCAGGCGGCGGGCCAGTTCGGCGAGGGCAAACTGGGCCTCCAGGCGGGCCAGCGGTGCGCCGAAGCAGCTGTGGATGCCGCTGCCGAACCCGAGGTGCTGGATGTCCCCGCGGTCCGGGTCGAAGCGGTCCGGGTTCGCGAACCGGTGCGGGTCACGGTTGCCGGACGCCAGCACCAGCCAGAGGGAGGCGCCCTTGGGGATGGTGACACCGCGGATCTCGATGTCGGCCAGGGTGGTGCGCTGCGGCACCAGCTGCACCGGGGGTTCGAAACGCAGCAGCTCCTCGACGACGGGCACGGCGAGCGCCGGCTCCGCCCGCAGCCGGCGCAGGACGTCCGGGTTGCGCAGCAGGGTCAGCATCCCGTTGGTGACGAGGTTGACCGTGGTCTCGTGCCCCGCGATCAGCAGCAGCGCCGCCGTGCTGAGCAGTTCCATCGTGGTCATCGCGCCGTCCGGGCCCTCGGCGGAGGCGAGCGCGGAGATCATGTCGTTCTGCGGGCGCTTGCGGCGCTCCTCGATCAGGCCGGCCAGGTACATGCCGAGCTGCATACGCGCGTCGTGCGACCCCTTGCCCCGGTCGGCGGGGTCCGCGTCCGGGTCGGGGTCCAGGCTCGCCGCGATGGCGTCCGCCCAGCCGTGGAAGCGCGGCTCGTCCTCGCGCGGCACTCCGAGCAGCCGGCAGATCACGGTCACCGGGAACGGGTAGGAGAACTCGTCCACCAGGTCGAACCGGCCCGGGTCGGCGATGCCGTCGACGAGGCCGGAGACGATGCCGTGCAGCTCCTGGCGCATTCCGTCGACCCGGTGCGGGGAGTGCGGCGGCCCGAAGGGCCGGTTCGTCATGCGCCGCAGCCTGTCGTGCTCGGGCGGGTCGAGCCGCAGGAAGCTCGGCGGCAGGGCCGCCTGCTCCTGCTGGTCCGCCTCGGCCAGCGGATCGTGCGCGGTCGAGGCCAGATTGCGGGCGTCGGAGCTGATGCGGGGGTCGTGCAGGAGGCTGCGGATCTCGTAGTAGGTGCTGACGACGTACGGCCCGTCGTCCTGGTGTAGCACCGGCGTCTTCCGCAACTCCTCGTAGATCGGGTACGGGTTGGCGCGGTTGTCGTAGTCCAGGATCTGATGCAGCGGAGATGGCGTCATCGTGGGTCCTCGTGGCCGTGCGGGTCAGTGCGCGGGGGTGAACGTCATCCGGCGGTCGGCCGGTGAGTATCCGCTGAGGGTCACCGTGGGGCCGTGCGTGGGCACCGACGGGTCGGGGAAGTCCGCGTCGACGGGACGCTGTCCGCCCGGGCTCCTGCCGACCGTGGGGAACGGCGGCGGGAACGGCGCGGTGGTCTCGATCAGCTCCTGGTAGAACGGCAGCCACCGGGCGTGGTCGAAGGAGACCGCGCCGATGACGCGACCCTGGTACCCGTAGACGCCGACGAACCGCCGGTCGGTCAGCGAGCCCTGGGAGACGAGGATCTCGGTGCCCAGCGACGGCACCCCGACCGACTTGATGTTCACGCCGAACTGCGAGGACCAGAAGGCCGGCACCCACATGTGGGGCAGGCGGTCGGCGCTCTCGCTGAGCATGTTGTGCGCCGCGATCCCGGCCTGCTGGACGGCGTTGCCCCAGTGCTCCAGGGACAGGAACTGGTAGCCGAACAAGGCGTGCGGGGAGCGGGCCACGTCGCCGGCGACGTAGATGTCGTCGGTCACGATGCCGCGGATGTCGAAGGCGCGGCAGCCGGCGTCGCAGGCGATGCCGCGGGGGCCGGCACCCAGTCCGGAGCCGGCGAGCCACTCGGTGTTGCGGGTGGCGCCGAGCGAGACGATCACCAGGTCGGTCTCGACCGTGGACCCGTCGGACAGGTGGGCGGCCCGCACCCGGCACGAGGCGTCGCCCTCCAGGGCCGTGACCATGACCCCGCACCGCAGGTCGACGCCGTGCTCCTGCTGGAGGTCGGCGGCGACCGCGCCGACCACTCCGCCGAGCGCGCCCACCAGGGGCGCCGCGCCGCGCTCCGCGACGGTCACGGCGAGGCCGCGTTCCCGGCAGGCGGAGGCGATCTCGGAGCCGGTGAACCCGGCGCCGATCACGAAGACCCGCTTGGGCCCATCGGCGAGCCGCCGCGCGAGCCTGGCGGCGTCGTCGCGGGTGCGCAGCACGAAGACGCCGTCGAGCTCCGCCTCGCTCTCGCGGGGCCATGGCCGCGCCCGCACACCGGTGGCGATGAGCAGCCGGTCGTACGGCACCTCGTCGCCGTCGGCGAGCCGTACGCGCCGCGCGGCCATGTCCAGGCCGGTGGCCGGGACGCCGAGCCGCCAGGTCGCGTCGAGGGCGCGGCGCCGGGGCAGCGCCGTGCGGTCGGCGGTGGTCATGCCGAGCAGCACCTGCTTGGACAGCGGGGGCCGGTCGTAGGGGGCGTAGGGCTCGTCGCCGACGATCGTCAGGGAGCCGGTGAAGCCCTTCTCCCGCAGGGTCTCCGCGGCGCGCAGGCCCGCCAGCGAGGCGCCGACGACGACGATGCGGCCCTCGCGCCGGAGTCTGTCCAGGGATCCGTCATCGCTCATCGGGCACCGCCTCGGCGGCTGCGTCCACCGTGTCGACGAGGATGGCCTGGACGGGACAGGCGGCCGCGGCCTGCGCGAGTTTTCCGCGCTGTGCCTCGTCCGCCTCCGGGTGGTAGAGCAGTCCCTCCTCGCCGTGCATGACGAAGACGTCGGGCGCGAGGAACGCGCACTGCGCGTATCCCTGACAGCGGTTCAGGTCGACGACAAGTCTCACCAAGGGTCGTGTCCTCTCCGGCGGCCCGGTCCCCCATGCGGCCATCGTCCGCGCCCCGGCGGCAGGTGGCGACGAGGAGAGGTCCGTCGGAGTGAATCCCGCCCGCCGCCTCAGGCTCCGGTGGCAGGCGGTGGGCCGGGGGCGGGCGGGCCGGCGGGCCGCCCGCCGCGCAGGATGTGCAGGCTGACGATCAGCGCCCAGGCCGGGAAGACCAGCTCGGACCAGGGCAGATTCGCTCCCACCACGAGCAGCACCAGACCTGCGAGGTAGCCGAGCACGATGAGGGGGCGCGGGAGGATGCCGAGGCGGGCGCCGATGGTCGAGGTCGTGAAGACGAACACCGCCGCCATCCGCAGCCCGTACGTGGTCAGCAGCGTGTAGGCGAAGAAGCGGCCGAACGACGAGTGCTGCCGGCTGTCGTCGAGTACGGTCCCGGCCGCCGCGCCGCTGCCGAACAGCATGGCGACGAAGACCAGTCCGCTGCCCAGGAACACGGTGGACACGAACCGGTCCTCCCCCGCCCCGGCCTGCTCGCGCAGCGCTCCCATGAACCACAGGAAGGCGATCCCGGCGAACGGCAGGAGCTCCAGCGCCGTCTGTACGGCGCCGCGCTGTCCGGCGTCGACGGTGACCTCGGTGCCGCCCGCGCCGCCGGGCAGGGCGAGGCGCACCAGGATGATCGCCGCGGCCATCAGGAGCGCGAACACGACTCCGGCGATCCCGGCGGCCCGGGGTGTCCGGAGGCGCTCGTCCTTCTGCCCCATGGTTCCTCGCTTCTCTCTGCGGCCTTCCGCCCACGGAGGTCCGCCGTGCTCCGCCGGGCGTCCGCCCCTCCTCCGTACAGACAGCAGCAATCCGGGACGTCCCGCCACCGGGCCGCGACGGCATCCGGACGGCCGGTGGTCCCGGGCTTGACCTCAAGCGCGCTTGACGTACGACGCTCGTGGCATGAGCGATCACCACGCGCCCCAGGACGCCCCCGTACTGACCGCCGTCCAGAACCTCGTCCACCGCCTCTTCCGCGCCCTCGACGCCCGCGACTTCGCCCCGGGCTGGATGGGCGGCCTCGCCACCGAGGACGTACGGATGGAGACACCCGTCGGCGCCGCCAAGGCCTGGAGGCGGTGGGGCGGCTCGCCGAGGAGTCGGTCGAGCGGTTCGCGCGGACGCAGCACACGGCGTCCGGGATCCTGATCGACATCGAGGGCGAGCGGGCCGGCGTCTCGTGGAACGCCCATATGACCCATGTCCACGACGACGAGACCCTGTTCACCGTCGGGGGGCGTTTCGACGCCGAGGTGCGGTATACGCCGGACGGCTGGCGTTTCACCCGGATGGCGGTGCGGCCGGTGTGGACGCAGGGGCGGCCGCCCGTCGTGGAGTGAAACCGAAAGGACCGGCCGCCGGCGATGAGTTCCGGTCCCGGTCACGGTCTTCAGTGCAGTTTCCCGGCGATGCTTCCCCGGCGCGATGCCAGGGCGCGGTCCGTGCGGCGCAGGCCTCTCAGCGCGGTCGAGGCGTCGCCGACCGACCGGCCCGGACAGCAGGAGTGCCCCCATGCCCATCGTCATCAACGAGTTCATCAGCCTCGACGGCGTCGTCCAGGCTCCCGGTGGAGGGCGGGAGGACACCGACGGCGGGTTCGCCCACGGTGGCTGGACGCACCCCTTCTTCGACCCGGAGGTCGTCGGCGGAGCCTTCGACGCGGCGCTGGCGGGGGCCGATGCCCTGCTGTTCGGCCGCCGGACCTGGCAGACGATGGCCGGGGCCTGGCCGGAGCGGGCGGGGGACCCGTTCGCCGACCGGATGAACACCCTGCGGAAGTACGTGGTCACCGGCACCCTCGGTGACGAGGACGTCGAGGCCTGGGACAACACCACCCGGGTCCCGGCCGCCGAGGCCGTCGCCGCACTGCGCAAGCTCCGCGAGACGCAGGGCGGGAACCTGCTCGTCATGGGCAGCCCCACGCTCGCCCGGACGCTGCTGAGCGAGGGGCTGGTGGACGAGCTGCGGCTGATCGTGATGCCGGTGATGCTGGGCGGCGGAAAGTCGATCTTCCCGGACGACGGCACGAGGACCGCGTTCGAGCTGGTCTCGACCACCGCGTCGGACGCGGGCGCCCAGGTGTGCGTCTACCGTCGGGCCCCCGAGCAGTAGCCCCGGCATGGACGAGGAGCGGATGGCGGGGCTAGGCTCGACCCGATGGACCTCTGACTGAGTCAACTGTCCGAGGTTCATCGAAGCACCCATCCGAGTCGAACATCCGAGTCGCTCGTCCGGGCCGGCCTCCGGGCCGGCCCTCCCGGGCTGGGGCCGATCATGACCGTCCAGGACATCCGCTCCTTCAACCGCTTCTACACCCACCTCATCGGCGCCCTCGACTACGGCCGCCACCTGTACGCCCCCTACACCCTCACCGAGTCCCGCGTCCTGTACGAGCTCGCGCACTCACCGCGCACGGACGCCGCCGACCTGCGTACCGAACTGCACCTCGACGCCGGGTATCTGAGCCGGATCCTGAGCAAGTTCGAACAGGACGGGCTGATCGAGCGGGCACCCTCGGAGCGTGATCCGCGCCGCCGCCGGATCACCCTCACCGCGCGCGGCCGGGAGGCCGCCGCCCTCCTCGACGAGCGGGCGCGGCAGACGGTCGGGGCGCTGCTGGCCGGCGTGGCGCCCGAGGAGCGGGGGCGGCTCGCCGAGGCCCTGCGGACGGTACGCGCGATCCTCGGCCCGGGCCGGGAGCCGCGCCCCGAGGACGTGGTGCTGCGCGAACCCGCCCCCGGCGAGCTGGGCTGGATCGTGCAGCGCAACGCCGCGCTGTACGCCGCCGAGCACGGCTGGAACACCGACTACGAGGGGCTGGTCGCCCGGATCGTCGCGGACTTCGCCGAGGACCACGACCCGCATCTGGAGCGGGTGTGGATCGCCGAGCTGGACGGGCGTCCGGTGGGGTGCGTGATGTGCGTGCGGGACGAGGCGCCGGCCACGGCCCGGCTGCGGCTGCTGCTGGTCGAACCGGACGCGCGCGGCCTCGGCATCGGCGACCGGCTGGTGCGGTCGGTCGTCGGCTTCGCGCGCGGGGTCGGCTACCGCGACCTCGTCCTGTGGACGAACGACGTGCTCACCGCCGCCCGCCGCGTCTACCAGCGGCACGGTTTCGTGCTGGTCGCCGAGAAGCCGCACCGCTCGTTCGGCAAGGACCTGGTCGGCCAGGACTGGCGCCTGGACCTGCGCACGCCACGGGAGTGACGGCGGCACCGCGTACGAGTCGAATCGACGGCACCCGGAGTGACGGGAGGGCCCCGGGTGTACGAAGCTGGATACATGAAGCTCGCGTTCTCCACCCTCGGTGTCCCCGGCCTCCCCCTGCCGGAAGTCCTCCGGCTCGCGAACGAGCACGGCTACCACGGTGTGGAGCTGCGCGCCCACCCCGAAGAGCCGGTGCATCCAGGCATCGGGGCCGCCGAACGGGCGGATGTCGCCGCCGCGTTCAAGGCCTCCGGCGTCGAGCTGCTCGGGGTCGCCGGGTACACGCGCGTGGCCGCGCCGGGCGACGACGAGCCGGTCCTCGCCGAGCTGCGCGCCCTGCTCGACCTGGCCCGTGACCTGGGCGCGCCGTACGTCCGGGTCTTCCCCGGCGGCACGGCGGAGCAGAGCCCCGAGGAGGCCGACGCGACCGCCGCGCGCCGCCTGGGCACGGCCGCCGAGCACGCCACCGACGCGGAGGTGCGCATCCTCCTCGAGACCCACGACTCGCACCGCACGGGCGCCGACGCGATGCGCGTCCTCGGACTGGTCGGCCACCGCCAGGTCGGCGCCCTGTGGGACGTGATGCACACGTGGCTGGGTGGTGAGCAGCCCTCGGAGACATACGCGGCCCTCTCCCCTCACCTGGGCTATGTCCAGCTGAAGGACATCGCGTCCGCCGACGACAGGACGCCGCTCCCCCTCGGCGCCGGAGTGCTCCCGCTCGCCGAGACCGTGGAGCTGCTCTCCCGGCAGGGCTGGGACGGCTGGCTGTGCTGGGAGTACGAGAAGCGCTGGTACGAGGACGCGGCGCCGCTCCCCGGCCTGCTGGACGCGGGCCGCGAGCACTTGGGGCGGCTGCTCAACGACTCGGCCTGAACGGCGTCGCGGGCCGCCCGAGTTGACCGGCCGGGCGGCCCGTCCGCAGACGCTCAGCTGCGTGAACGCCTCGCGGGAGCCGGGCGGGGGTCATGATCGGACCACGTCCACCCGGCGCGCCGGTCGGTCCGCGGGACCGACCGCCGGGGGGCGCCGGGGCGGCACGGACGTGAGGGCCACTCCGCCGACCAGCAGCGCCGCCGCACACCAGCGCAGTGGCGTCATCGACTCGCCGAGGAACACCGCCGCCGACATCATCCCGAAGGCCGGGACCAGCAGCGAGAAGGGCGCGACGGTGGAGGCCGGGTGGCGGCGCAGCAGCCGGCCCCAGGCACCGAATCCGAACACGGTGGTGATCCAGGCGACGTAGACGACGGTGCCGGCGCCCTGCCAGTCGAGGGCGCGCAGGGCCTCGTAGTCCCGGGTGGGCCCCTCCAGGAGGAGGGACAGCGCGAGGAGGGGCAGGACGGGGACGGTGCTCACCCACACCATGAAGTTGAGGGCGTCCGGGGGCGCGGCCCTGCGGGTGAGCACGTTGGAGGCGCCCCAGCAGGCGGCTGCCGCGACGACCAGGGCGAAGGCGGTCAGGGGCCCGGAGGCGCCCTCGTCGACGGCGGCGACGGCGATGCCGGCGAGAGCCACCAGCATCCCCGACGCCCGTGTCCAGGTGGGGCGTTCACCGAGGGCCAGGAAGGCGATCAGCGCGGTGAACACCGCCTGCACCTGGAGCACCAGTGACGACAGACCGGCCGGCATCCCGGCGTCCATCCCCACGAACAGCAGGCCGAACTTCGCCACGCCGAGAACCAGTCCGACCGCCACGATCCACTTCCAGGCCACCTTCGGCCGGCCCACGAGGAAGACGGCGGGGACGGCCGCCACCAGGAAGCGCAGGGCGGAGAAGAGGAGGGGCGGGAAGTGGTCGAGACCGATCTCGATGACGGTGAAGTTGACACCCCAGACGGCGGCGACGAGGACGGCGAGCAGGAGATGGGCGGGTCGCATTCGTCGAGGATCACCTGCAGCGACCATGTAGCACCAGCGATGCTTTCTGCATGGTTGGATGAAGCGGAGCTGATCGATCGAGGAGTGGCCGCCATGCTCGACCTCCAGCGACTGCGGGCCCTGCACGCCGTCTTCGTGCACGGCACGGTCGGAGCGGCCGCCGCCGCGCTCGGCTACACCCCGTCGGCCGTGTCCCAGCAGATCGCCAAGCTGGAGCGGGAGACACGGACGGTGCTGCTGGAGCGGGAGGGGCGGGGCGTACGGCTCACCGCTGAGGCGCTTCAACTGGCCGCCACAGCAGCAGAGTTGTTGGCCATCGTCGAGCGGGCCGAGACGGAACTGGAGCAACGGCGCGGGCTGCCGGCCGGCCGCCTGACGGTGGCGGCGTTCCCGTCGGCGGCGCGGGGGCTGCTGCCGTGGGTCCTGGCCGACCTGGCGAAGCGCCACCCGGCACTGGACGCCCGTCTGACGGAGGTCGACCCCCATCTGTCGGTCGACCTGGTGGCCAGGGGCGCCGTCGACCTGGCCGTGGCCCACGACTGGGACATCGCGCCGCTGCCCGCCCCGGCGGGTGTGGAGCAGGCGGCGATCGGGGACGACCTGTGCGACCTGCTGGTCCCTCAGGACCACCCCTTCGCGGGCCGAACGGCGGTACGCCGGGAGGAGTTGGGCGGTCAGCGGTGGGTGTGCCAGCCGCCCGGCCGGGTCTGCCACGACTGGCTGCTCCGCACCCTGCGCTCGGTCGGCCACGAGCCGGACGTCGTCCACATGGCGGAGGAGAACCCGACCCTGGTGGCCCTGGTCGCGGCGGGCCTGGGCGTGGCCCTCATCCCCCGTCTGGGCCGGGGCCCACTCCCCGGGGGCGTGGTGGAGGTCCCCCTGGATCCCCTGCCCGTCCGCCACCTCTACGCCCTCTGGCGCGAGGGGGCGGCCCGCCGCCCGGCGATCGCGGAGACGGTACGGACGTTGCAGGAGCGGTGGGCGGGAGTGGCGGAGCGGTAGGGACTTCCGGCCCCGACCGGCGCCTGGGACAGCCGACTTGGGCGCCGCCAGGCCGTCGCCCGGCGGCGGTGCGGGAACCCATCCCGCACCCCGTCCGTCCAACGCGCACGGCCGCCGGACGCGTCCCGCGTCGCGCCCCCCTCTGCGCCGTGACCCGGCCGGCGGTCCGCCGCCGTCGGCGCGACCCCTCCCTGCGCCGATGGCGGCCCCTCACCCGGCGGGGCTGTGCGTCCCCTTGACCGGCAGAAACTTCCCGGATATTGGTGGCTCCTTGGAAGTTTCCTTCAGCGATCTCCTCCGGAAGGAGCGCACGTGCACCACGCCAGCACGAAAAGCGCAGGAAACACCGCCGCCACCCCTTCGAGACGTACGGTTCTCGCCGCCACCGCGGGTGTCACCGCGGCCCTGACGGTCGGGCACAGCACCGCGCACGCCGACGACGACAGACACCTGCGGAAGCTCATCTCCCGGATGAGCCTGGAGGAGAAGGTCGGCCAGCTCTTCGTCTCCCGGGTGTACGGCCACTCCGCCACCGCCCCCGACCAGGCCGACATCGACGCCAACCTCAGCGAACTCGGTGTCCGCACGGCAGCCGAACTGCTCGCCGAGTACCGCCTCGGCGGCATCATCTACTTCACCTGGGCGCACAACACCCGTACCCCGCACCAGATCGCGGATCTGTCGAACGGCATCCAGAAGGCCTCCCTCGGCCTGCCCCGCGGACTGCCCGTGCTGATCTCCACGGACCAGGAGCACGGGATAGTGGCCCGCGTGGGCAGCCCCGCGACGCTCTTCCCGGGCGCGATGGCCGTCGGCGCCGGCGGTTCGCGCGCCGACGCCCGCACCCTCGGCCGGATCGCCGGCGAGGAGTTGCGGGCGATGGGCATCCGGCAGGACTACGCCCCCGTCGCCGACGTCAATGTCAACCCGGCCAACCCGGTCATCGGCGTACGGTCCTTCGGCGCCGACCCCGACGCGGTGGCCGGCCTGGTCGCGGCGGAGGTCACCGGGTACCAGCGCGCGGACGTCGCCGCGACCGCCAAGCACTTCCCCGGCCACGGCGACACCGAGGTCGACAGCCACTACGGGTTCCCGGTCATCGAGCACACCCGCGAGGAGTGGGGCAGGATCGACGCGCCCCCGTTCCGGGCGGCCATCGAGGCCGGCATCGACTCGATCATGACCGCGCACATCATGGTCCCGGCGCTGGACTCCTCCGGCGACCCGGCCACCCTCTCCCGCCCGATCCTCACCGGCATCCTGCGCGAGGAGCTGGGTTACGACGGGGTCGTGGTCACCGACTCGCTCGGCATGGAGGGCGTCCGCACGAAGTACGGCGACGACCGGGTGCCGGTGCTGGCGCTGAAGGCCGGCGTCGACCAGCTCCTCAACCCGCCCAAGCTGGACGTCGCCTGGAACGCGGTCCTGAAGGCCGTACAGGACGGCGAGCTCACCGAGGAACGGCTCGACGAGTCGATCCTGCGGGTGTTGCGGCTGAAGGCGAAGCTGGGGCTGTTCGAGGCGCCCTACGTCAGCGCGCGGGGCGTCGACCGCGCGGTCGGCACCCGGGCCCACCTCAAGGAGGCCGACCGGATCGCCGAGCGGACGACGACCCTGCTCGTCAACGAGGGCGAGCTGCTGCCGCTGTCCCGGCGCGAGCACCCCCGGCTGCTCGTGGTCGGCGCCGACCCGGCCTCGCCGTCCGGCACGACCGGCCCGCCCACCGGCGTCCTCGCGGGCGCGCTGACCGAACTCGGCTTCTCTGCCACCGCGTTGTCCACGGGGACGGCACCCTCCGCGGCGACCGTCGACCGGGCCGTCGCGGCGGCCCAGGACGCGGACGCGGTGGTCGTGGGGACGTACAACGTCACGGCCACGAGCTCGCAGAAGACGCTCGTCGAGCGGTTGCTGGCGACCGGGAAGCCGGTGGTCGCGGTGGCCGTGCGCAATCCGTACGACGTGGCCCAGCTGCCGGGCGTCCGCGGCTACCTGGCGTCCTACTCCTGGACGGACGTGGAGGTACGGGCGGCGGCCAGGGTCATCGCCGGAAAGGTACGGCCCCGCGGGAAGCTGCCGGTGCCGGTGCAGCGGGCCGACGATCCGGCGAAGGTGCTGTATCCGGTCGGGCACGGGTTGTCGTACTAGGAGCCGAGCGGACCTGGGGTCCGGTACGCCGGGCCGTGGGCTGCGCCCGCCCGCGATGGTGAACGGGCGGGCGCAGCACCGACGTCAGGGACGCAGCGTCCGCTCCGCGCCTCGCTTGTCGAGGCGGGCGTCGTACGTGGCCAGCGGCTTGGCCACCGCCGGGTCGGCCTCGACCGCGGTGGAGGCGACTCCGGCCCACTTCAGGATCCTGGCCGTGGCCAGCGCCTTCTGCTTCTCCTTCAGTCCGGCCACGTTGGCACCGTGGTTGGCGCCGGGGGCGGTGAAGACGTACGAGTCACGCGCGCCCTTGCCGAGCCGGAACTGCTCGGCGCCCCACGGGTCGTTCTCGCCGTAGACGAACAGCATGTGCCGCGCGTTGTGGCGGACCCAGCTGTCGACGTCCCTCATCGCGCCGTCCCGGAACCTCATCGGGATGGAGCGCGGCACGAAGTACCGCGGCGGCAGGTAGCCGTAGCGGATGTACTTCTTCTCGATGTGCGGGAAGACGATCGTCGGCGCGCCGAGCTCCGTGCCCGCCTGGTAGTAGTACGGCGTGTACGGCTCGAGGCCCTGGTCGGTGTAGAAGGAGAACCCGGCGACCGTGTCGATGGAGTTCCAGATCTCCTCGTCGGTCGCGTTCTTCGCGTCCGCCGGGATGGTGTCGCAGTCGGACAGCAGGCTGTACTGCCAGAAGCCCCAGACGTAGTCGAGGACGGTGGCCTCGTACGCCTTGTCGAGGCTGCCGACGGTGTCGAAGGTGTAGCCGTTCTCCGCCGCGTAGGCCTGGTAGCGCTGCTCCAGCGGCTCGCGGCGCACCAGGGCCTCGCGCTGCACGCCGTTCAGCCGGTCGCGGCACTCCTTGGTGCCGACGCCGGCGAAGAAGCGGTCGTACGCCTTGTCCTGGTCGTTCACGACGTCGTTGGGGGCGACGTAGGCGACGACGCCGTCCATGTCACGGGGGTAGAAGCGCTCGTAGTAGGTGGCGGTCATGCCGCCCTTGGAGCCGCCCGTGGAGATCCAGTTCTTGGAGTAGAGCGGCTTCAGCGCCTTGAAGATGCGGTGCTGGTCGCTGGCCGCCTGCCAGATGTCGAGCTTGCTCCAGTCGGCCGGGCTGGGCCGGGACGGCGTGAAGAAGCGGTACTCCATGGAGACCTGGTTGCCGTCCACGATCTGGGTCGGCTCACGGCGGCTGGGCGTGGTGGAGACGTTGTAGCCGCCGGTGTGGAAGACCGTCGGCCGCGAGAGGTCCTTGTGCAGCACGGTGATGCGCTGCTGGAACGTGCCCCTGGAGGGCTTGCGGTGGTCGACCGGCTGCGTGTAGTTGAGCACGAAGAAGCGGTACCCGGGGTACGGCTTCTCCTCGATCAGGCTCATGCCGGGTATCGAGAGCAACCGGTCCTTGATGTCGGTGGCCTCCGGCTGGGCGGCGGTGGCCGCCCCCGCCGTGCTCAAGGTGCCTATGAGCACGGTGAGCGCGAGCAGCCATCTGAGCGCCTTGCGCATGCACCCTCCCTGTCAGAACAGATGTGCGCCGGAAGCTATCGGAGCAACACACCTGTGCACCAGGGTGGTTGGCGAATCAGCAGGTCAGCACAGTATCCAGCCGGAGCTCACCGACCCACGCCCCACCGTGCCCTTCACCCACACGCAGCGCTGCCCCGCGTGGACGGTCACCGGTCCCGCGCGGTGCGTGTACCTGCCCTTGTCGACGACCGGGCGGTTGCCGCGCGCCTGCACGCTGACCGACATCGAGCGCCTGGGTCCGGGGTCCTTGGGGAGCGTGACGGCGCAGACGTACCCACCGCGCTTGTAGACCTTCACGACCCCGGTGGCGAACGGCAGCGTCCTGACCTTGCGCCCGGCGCAGCCGGACGCCGCCGCGTGCGCGTCCGCCGGCGCGGCGAGCGCCAGCAGCCCGGACGCGGTCAGCAGGGCCACGCCGAGCGCCATCCGACGTCGTATCGCACCCGTGTCCACAGTCGTCCCCTCCGCGCCCCTCGGATCGACGTACGGATGTACGGACGCACGTCGTAGGCCCGATGGTTGCACGGACGTCAGACGCCTACGGTCTCCTCGGGCTCCGGCGCCCCGACGAAGGTCCGCCACAGCGCGGCGTACCGCCCGTCGCGCGCCAGCAGTTCCTCGTGTGTGCCGTCCTCCACCACCCGGCCGTGATCCATCACCACGACCCGGTCCGCACGGGCGGCGGTGGTCAGGCGGTGGGCGACAACGAGGGTGGTGCGGCGGCCGGTCAGCCGGTCGGTGGCCTGGTTGACCTGGGCCTCGGTCGCGAGGTCGAGCGCGGCCGTCGCCTCGTCGAGGAGCAGGACGTCCGGGTCGACGAGTTCGGCGCGGGCCAGCGCGATCAACTGCCGTTGCCCGGCGGAGAGGTTGCGGCCCCGCTCGTCGACCTCGTGGAGGTAGCCGCCCTCCAGCGTCGCGATCATCTCGTGCGCGCCGACCGCGCGGGCCGCCGCCTCCACCTCGGCGTCGGTGGCGTCCGGACGGCCGTAGGCGATGGCGTCGCGGACGGTGCCGGGGAAGAGGTACGCCTCCTGCGGTACGACGCCGAGGCGGTGCCGGTACGCGGTGATGTCGAGGTCGCGCAGGTCGGCGCCGTCGACGGTGACCCGGCCGCCGGTCGGGTCGTAGAACCGCGCCACCAGCTTCACCAGCGTCGACTTGCCCGCTCCGGTCTCGCCGACGAACGCGACGGTCTGCCCGGCGGGGACGACCAGGTCGATGCCGCTGAGGGCCTCCTCCTCGTCGCCGTAGGAGAAGTGCACGTCCTCGAAGGCGATGTCGCCCCGCAGGGAGAGGACGTCACGGGGTTCGTCGGCGGACTTCGTCGACGTCGGCTCGCGCAGCAGTTCCTGGATCCGGCCGAGCGAGACGGACGCCTGCTGGTAGCCGTCGAAGACCTGGGAGAGCTGCTGGACGGGCGCGAAGAACAGGTCGATGTAGAGCAGGTACGCCACCAGCGCACCGGCGGTGAGCGTGGCCGCCTCCACCCGCCCGGCGCCCACGACGAGCACGGCCGCCGCCGCGGCGGACGACAGGAACTGCACGAAGGGGAAGTAGACGGATATCAGCCACTGACCGCGGATGCGGGCCTGCCGGTAGCTGTCGCTGCGCTCCGCGAACCGCCGGCCGCCGTCCCCCTCGCGCCGGAACGCCTGCACGATCCGCAGCCCGGACACCGTCTCCTGAAGGTCGGCGTTGACCGTCGAGACCCGCTCACGGGCGAGTTCGTACGCCTTCACGCTCGCCCTGCGGAAGAAGTACGTGGCGATGATCAGCGGCGGGAGCGTGGCGAACACGACGAGTGCGAGCTCGATGTCGATCACCAGCAGGGCGACCATGATCCCGAAGAAGGTGACCACCGAGACGAACGCGGTGACCAGGCCCGTCTGGAGGAACGTCGACAGGGCGTCCACGTCGGTCGTCATCCGGGTCATGATCCGGCCCGTCAGCTCCCGCTCGTAGTAGTCGAGTCCGAGGCGCTGGAGCTGGGCGAAGATCTTCAACCGCAGTGCGTACAGCACGCGTTCACCGGTACGGCCGGTCATCCGGGTCTCGCCGATCTGCGCCACCCACTGGACGAGGACCGCGAGCAGGGCCAGCAGCGACGCGGCCCACACGGCGCCGAGCGCGGCCTTCGTGACGCCGCTGTCGATGCCGTGCCGGATCAGCACGGGCAGCAGCAGCCCCATACCGGCGTCGACGGCGACGAGGCCCAGGCTGAGCAGCAGGGGTGCGCCGAAGCCGCGCAGCAGCCGCTTCAGCCCGTACGACTGCTCCGGCCGCACCGCGCGGGACTCGTCGACGCCGGGGACGTCGGTGGCCGGAGGCAGGGCATCGACCTGGGCGAGCAGCTCCGGGGTGGCCGGGGCGCCGGCGAGGGCGGTGTCCTTGGGCTCGCGGTCACCGGTCCACAGGCGCGGTGTCACCCCGCGTTCGGCGTCGAACTCGGCGTCCAGCTCGTCGCGGACGGAGGTGTCCTCCTGGGGCACGGCGGGCAGGGCGTGACCCGGGGAGACGGCGCCGAGCTCGTCGGGGTCGGTGAGCAGCCGGCGGTAGAGCGCGGAGCGCTTCTGGAGCTCCGCGTGGGTGCCGATGTCGGCGAGCCGGCCGGCGTCCAGGACGGCGATGCGGTCGGCGAGGTTGAGCGTGGAGCGCCGGTGGGCGATGAGCAGGGTGGTGCGGCCCCGCATCACCTGCTGGAGCGCCTCGTGGATCTCGTGCTCGACGCGGGCGTCCACGGCGGAGGTGGCGTCGTCGAGGACGAGCAGACGCGGGTCGGTGAGCAAGGCGCGCGCGAGGGCGATGCGCTGGCGCTGGCCGCCGGAGAGGGTGAGGCCGTGCTCACCGACGGTGGTGTCGTAGCCGTCGGGCAGTTCCCGGATGAAGCGGTCGGCCTGGGAGGCGCGGGCGGCGGCCTCGATCTGCTCGTCGGTGGCGTCGGGGTGGCCGTAGGCGATGTTGTTGCGGACCGTGTCCGAGAAGAGGAACGAGTCCTCGGGGACCAGGCCGATCGCCGCGCGCAGCGAGTCGACGGTGAGCTCGCGTACGTCGTGGCCGCCGACGAGGACGGCGCCGCGGGTGACGTCGTAGAAGCGCGGCAGGAGGAGGGAGACCGTCGACTTGCCGGAGCCGGAGGAGCCGACGACCGCGAGGGTCTCGCCGGGGCGGATCTCGAAGGTGAGGCCGTCCAGCACCGGCTTGCCGGCGTCGTACCCGAAGGACACGTCGTCGAACTCGACGGTGGCGGGCGCGTCGGCGGGCAGCTCGTGGTGCCCGTCCTTCATCGACGGCTCGGTGTCGATCAGCTCCAGGACGCGCTCGGTGCCGGCGCGGGCCTGCTGGGCGACGGTGAGGACCACGGCGAGCATGCGGACCGGGCCGACGAGCTGGGCGAGGTAGGTGGAGAACGCGACGAAGGTGCCGAGCGTGATGTGGCCGCGCACCGCCAGCCAGCCGCCGAGGGCGAGCATCGCGACCTGGCCGAGGGCGGGGACGGCCTGGAGGGCCGGGGTGAACTTGGAGTTCAGCCGGATGGTGCGCAGCCGCCCGGCGTAGAGCTTCCTGCCGACCTCGCGGAGCTTGCCGGTCTCCTGTTCCTCCTGCCCGAAGCCCTTGACCACCCGGACCCCGCTGACGGCACCGTCGACGACGCCCGCGACGGCGGCGGCCTGGGCCTGGGCGTACCAGGTGGCGGGGTGGAGCCTGGTGCGGCTGTGCTTGGCGATGAACCACAGGGCCGGGGCGACGGCCAGGGCGACCAGGGTGAGCGGCGGCGACAGCCACGCCATGATCACGAGGGAGATCAGGAAGAGCAGGAGGTTCCCGATGGTCATCGGGAGCATGAAGAGCAGGCCCTGGATCAGCTGCAGGTCGCTGGTGGCGCGGCCGACGACCTGGCCGGTGGACAGCTCGTCCTGCCGGCGGCCGTCGAGACGGATGATCGTCTCGAACATGTCCGTCCGCAGGTCGTGCTGGACGTCGAGGGCGAGACGGCCGCCGTAGTAACGGCGGATGTAGGTGAGGACGTAGACGAGGAGGGCCGCGGCGATCAGCAGGGCGGCCCAGGGGGCCATGGCGCGGGTCCTGTCACCGACCACGTCGTCGATGATCACCTTGGTGATCAGCGGGACGAGGGCCATCACGGCCATCCCGGCGAGCGACGAGCCGAGGGCCAGGACCACGTCCTTCGGATGACGCCAGGCGTAATCCCACAGCCGTCGTGCCCATCCCCGTTGCGGTCCCACGCGGGTGCCCTCCGTCGTCCGATCGACCGGTCGCCATGATCGACTGGTCGTCCTGATCAACCGATCGTCCTGATCTACCGGAAGGCACCAACACGGACGGGCCCCGATTTCATCCCGCCGTGGCGATCGCGCGGCCTCGTCAGGACGCGGCGAGGTCCTTGTGCACGACCTTGGCCACGCCCTGGATGGTGGTGACGCCGTAGTTCATGGTGCTGTTGCCGTGGGTGAGCACGGTGATCATGTAGTCGTGGCCACGGCCCTTGAAGGCTCCGACGCTGTGCACCCGCCAGCCGTAGGTGGCCCGCTGCAGCCAGCCGTTCTTGACGGCGACCGAGACCCCGGACGGCACTCCGTACGGCGTGCCCCAGCGCTGGGAGGAGACCACCTGGCCCATCAGCTTCAGGATGTAGGCGCGGGAGTTGTCGCTGAGCACGGTGTTCCTGGCGGTGACGAGCTTGAGCAGCTTCTGCTCGTCGGCCACGGTGATCCGGGTCAGGCCCCAGTAGCCGTCGGCGCCGGGCTTGGTCTGCGTCATCCCGGCGGCGGACAGGAAGCCCTTGATCTTCGTCAGGCCCAGCTGCCGCCAGAGCGTGCTGGTCGCCGTGTTGTCCGACTTGGTGATCATGGCCGTGGCGAGGGACGTCTCGCGGGTGGTGAGATAGCGGTTGTGCTTCTTCGCGTCCCACAGCAGCGCCGCGAGCACGGTGACCTTGACGACGCTGGCCGAGTCGTAGGCGGTGGTCGACCGCAGGGTGCAGGTCGTCCTGGTGGTGCGGTCGTACAGGCCGACGGCGACGGTGCCCTTGCGGTTCGCGAGGGCGGCCGTGATGTCCTTCTTCAGCTTGGCGGCGAGACCGGCCTTGGCGGACGTGCAGCTGACGGTGGGAGCGGGCGCGGCCACGGCGGGGGACGCGGCGGCGACGGCCGATATGAGGAGTCCGGCACCGAGAGCTGCGGCGAGCAGTCTGGTACGCCGGGGTCTGCGGGAAGTCATGCCGCTTCTGACCCGTATGGACGACCGAAGGTTGTACATGCGTTCCCATGGACACCTGTCCACGTGCCTTCGGGGGCGACGGCCCGGCTACGGCTCGTGCGGGGCGGGCGGAGGCGATCCGGCGGCTGCGCGCTCCCCCGGCCGTGCCTCCGATTCCCTCAAGGGGGTGGTGTGCGGCCAGGCCGGCCGGGCATGGCGCGCCACCCCCTCGCGACGATGACGGGGTGTCCCGGCAACTCCGCCGGGTCCCGCCACAGCCGTCCCGGGGAGCCGTCATGAAGCTTCGTTCCTGGTCCGTCGCCGCCGCCCTCGCGCTGACCGCCCTCGTCCTGCCGTCCCACGCCGCCGAGGCCGCCGCACCACCGGCCTGCCCGGACGGGTCGGTGTGCTTCTGGAGCGGTGAGGGCTTCAGCGGCGACTACTGGGAGTGGACGGCCCGCAGCGGCTACCGCGACATGCCGCCCAGCCTGCACGACCACGTCGGCTCGGCGGTGGCGAGCACCCGCGCCTGCTTCATCAACTGGAGCCCGCTCGAGAAGCGCGACGTCTTCAACGGCGACTGGCGCTCCCGCTACCTCGGCGACTTCGGCGGCCGTATCGACGGGGTCGGCCCGGGCGCCTGCTGAACCCGGGCCGGCTCCGGCCTTCGCCCTAGCCGAGGTGCGTAGGCGCGAACATCCGCAGTACCGCCGGGAGCACGACCACCGTCGGCCCCGGTGCCGCCAGCGCCTTCGTCAGGTCGGCCTCCAGGTTCTCCGGCGTCGTACGGACGCCCGGGACGCCGAAGGACTCCGCGAGCGCCACGTAGTCCGGGCGGGTCAGTTCCGTCGCCGTGGCCTGGCCGAAGGCGTCGGTCATGTACTCGCGCAGGATGCCGTAGCCGCCGTCGTCGACGATCAGCCAGGTGACGTTCAGGCCGTACTGCCGGGCCGTCGCCAGCTCGGCGATCGAGTACAGGGCGCCGCCGTCACCCGACACCGCCAGCACCGGCCGGGTCGGGTCGGCGGCCGCCGCGCCCAGCGCCGCCGGGAAGCCGTAGCCCAGGCCGCCCGCGCCCTGGGCGGAGTGCATGGTGTTGGGGCCCTTGGCGTCGAAGGCCGACCAGGCCCAGTACGCGAGGATCGTCATGTCCCAGAAGGACGGGGAGCTGTCGGGCAGCGCCCGGCGGACGGACGCCAGCACGTCCTGCTCCAGGGTGAGTTCCTGGGAGCCGATGCGCTCGGCGACCTTCGCGAGGACCTCGCGCACCCGCTCCGGCGCCGACGGGTCCTCCCGCTGCGTCACCGTCTCCAGCAGCGCCTGCAACGCGAGCCGCGCGTCCGCGTGGATGCCCAGCGCCGGGTGGTTGGACTCCAGCTTGCCGAGGTCGGCCTCGATCTGCACGACCCGGCCGCGCGGCTTGAACGTGTGGTAGTTGGAGGAGAGTTCACCGAGTCCGGAGCCGACGACGAGGAGGACGTCGGCGTCCTCCAGGAAGTCGGTGGTGTGCCGGTCCTCGATCCACGACTGGAGCGAGAGCGGGTGCTCCCAGGGGAACGCGCCCTTGCCACCGGGCGTCGTGACGACCGGCGCCCGGAGCGCCTCCGCCAGCTGACGGAGCTTCGTAGAGGCGTCCGCACGGACCACCCCGCCGCCCGCGATGATCGCAGGGCGGGCCGCCTTCGACAGCAAGTCGGCTGCGACAGCCGTGAGTTCGGGGCGCGGCGGCAGTTCCTCGGGGAAGGCGTCGCCGCCCGTCACCACCGGGATCGACGTCTCGGCCAGCAGCACGTCCTGCGGGATCTCCACCCACACCGGCCCGTGCGGGGCGGTCAGCGCCGACTTCCAGGCCGCCGCGACGGCGGACGGGATCTGGGACTGGGCGCGCACGGTGTGGACGGACTTGACGACCCCCCTGAAGGAGGCCGCCTGGTCGGGCAGTTCGTGCAGATAGCCGTGCCGGCCGCCGCCGAGGCCCGCCGTCGGGACCTGGCTGCTGATCGCCAGCACGGGCGCCGAGGCCGCCGCCGCCTCCTGGAGCGCGGCCAGCGAGGTCAGCGCCCCCGGGCCCGTCGACAGCAGCAGCGGCGCCGCCTCGCCCGTGATCCGCCCGTACGCGTCGGCCGCGAAGCCGGCGTTGTTCTCCACCCGCAGCCCGATGTACCGCAGGTCGGACCGGCGCAGGGCGTCGAACATGCCGAGCGCGTGCTGACCGGGCAGGCCGAAGACCGTCGTCGCGCCGAGCCCGGCCAGTGTCTCCACGACCAGGTCTCCGCCGTTGCGGCCGGGCGGCGGGTTCAGGGCCGCCGTGGTCTGCGCGGCCGTCGGACGGAGTACCAGGTCGTGGTCGTGAGTCACTTCGCGCGCGCCTCGGCAATCTGTCGGGACATGATCGTGGTCAGTTCGTACGCCGTGTGGGAGGCGGCCACCGACGTGATCTCCGCGTGGTCGTACGCGGGGGCCACCTCGACGACGTCGGCCGACACCAGGTTGCAGGATGCCAGTCCGCGCAGGATCTCCAGCAGCTCGCGGGAGGTCATGCCGCCCGCCTCGGGGGTGCCGGTGCCGGGCGCGTGCGCGGGGTCGAGGCAGTCGATGTCGATGGAGATGTAGAGGGGCCTGTCGCCGATGCGCTGGCGGAGCTGGTCGGCGACCTCGTCGGCGCCCCGGCGGTAGACGTCCGCGGAGGTGACGATGCCGAAGCCCATCTTCTCGTCGTCGGTGAGGTCCTGCTTGCCGTACAGCGGGCCGCGGGTACCGACGTGGGAGAGCGCCGAGGTGTCGAGGATGCCCTCCTCCACCGCGCGCCGGAAGGGCGTGCCGTGGGTGTACTCGGCGCCGAAGTACGTGTCCCACGTGTCGAGGTGGGCGTCGAAGTGCAGCAGCGCCACCGGGCCGTGCTTCTTGGCGACCGAGCGGAGCAGGGGCAGCGCGATCGTGTGGTCGCCGCCCAGCGTCATCAGGCGGGCGCCGGTGCCCAGCAGGTCGTCGGCGGCCGCCTCGACGGTCTCCACGGCCTCGTTGATGTTGAACGGGTTCACCGCGATGTCGCCGCCGTCCGCGACCTGGGCGAGGGCGAACGGGGAGGCGTCCTGCGCCGGGTTGTACGGGCGCAGCAGCCGGGACGCCTCGCGGATCGCGTTGCCGCCGAAGCGGGCGCCCGGCCGGTACGAGACGCCCGAGTCGAACGGCACGCCCACGACGGCGACGTCGGCGGTGCCGACCTCGTCGAGGCGGGGCAGCCGGGCGAACGTCGCGGGGCCGGCGTACCGCGGGACGCGGGACGAGTCGACAGGGCCGCGGGGGGTCGGCGTCTCGTTGCTGCTCATCGGGAAATGCCTTCTTTCTCACGCTTCATCGCGTATGTACGACTTCCGTACGACTCTACTGGTGGGCCGGGGCCGCTTCCGACCGGGGTTCGGGCGCCCGCCCGGCGAGCCGCTCGCGCCAGGCGGCGAGTACGGCGGCGTCCGTGGCCGGGGTGGCCAGCGAGACGATCACGTACGCGGCGAGGGAGGCCAGCAGGCCGTAGTAGATGGGCTCGTTGGCGAGGATGCCGTAGGTGGCCATCAGGACGACCACGGAGATGCCGCCGACCGCGACGCCCGCGAGGGCGCCTTGGACCGTGCCGCGCCTCCACAGCAGTCCCCCGAGGATCGGGACCAGCAGACCGCCGACGAGCAGGTTGTACGCCACGGTCAGCGCCTGCACGACATCGTTGAGCACGATGGCCGTGAGGATCACGGCGACTCCCATGAGCAGGATGAAGGCGCGGTTGCCCTTGACCTCGTCGTGCTCCTGCCCGGCCGGGCGCACCAGACCCCGCAGCCGCGACCAGATGTCGTTGTTGGCGACCGTGGCGCAGGCGATCAGGGCGCCGGACGACGTGGACATCACGGCCGCCAGCGCCGCCGCGAGCACCAGCCCCCGTACGCCGACGGGCAGTTCGTCCTTCACGATCGTGGCGAAGGCGTCGTCCGCGCTGGCCAGGTTCGGGTAGAGGACCTTGGCGGCGGTGCCGATGACGGCGCCGGCGAGCGCGTAGGCCAGGCAGTAGGTGCCGGCGACCGTGCCGCCCCACTTCGCGGTCCTGTCGCTGCGGGCGGTGAAGACGCGCTGCCAGATGTCCTGTCCGATCAGCATGCCGAACGTGTAGATCAGGACGTAGGTGAAGATCGTCTCGCCGCCGATACCCAGCGGGTCGAAGTACTCCGTGGGCAGCTGGGCTTTCATCTCGCTGAAGCCGCCCGCCTTGACGACGGCGATGGGCAGCAGGAGCAGCAGCACGCCGATCGTCTTGACCACGAACTGCACCATGTCGGTCAGCGTGATCGACCACATGCCGCCCAGGGTCGAGTACGCGACGACGATCGAGCCGCCGAGGACGATCGCGAGGGTGCGGTTCATGTCGAACAGCACGTCGAAGATCGTGGCGTACGCGATGGTCGAGGTCACCGCGAGCATCAGGGTGTACGCCCACATCACCACGCCCGAGATCACGCCCGCTCTGCCGCCGTAGCGCAGATCCAGCATCTCGGAGACGGTGTAGACCTTCAGACGGGCGATGCGCGCCGAGAAGAAGATCGACAGGGCCAGCAGACCGAGGCCGATGGTGAAGACCATCCAGGCGCCGGACAGGCCGTACTGGTAGCCGAGGCCCACGCCGCCGATGGTGGACGCGCCGCCGAGGACGATCGCCGCCATGGTGCCCGAGTACATGGCCGGGCCGAGCCTGCGGCCCGCGACCAGGAACTCGCTCTTGGACTTGGCGCGGCGCATGCCCCACCAGCCCATGGCCAGCATGGCGGCCAGATAGACGACGATCACGATGTAGTCGACGGCCATGGGGCCCTCCTTCGCACACTCTCGGTGGCGTGTCGTGCAGATGGGAGTTGTCCGGTGTGGTGGCGCGGGGACATCCGCCCGTACCCGCGGCTGCCGGTCTGGACCGACCATAGGTGGCCGGAAAGCGACTGCGAAGTGTACGTTTCATCCATTCATGCGGAACGGACTGGAGGAAGTGCACACCATGTCCGAGACCCCGGCCCTCCCACCCACTCCCCCGGTGCCCCTGTCCGCCCTGCTGGCCAGGGAGGATCTCGCCCTGCGGCAGATCGCCGGGCCGTCCGGCCCCGGAATCGTGCTGCACGGGGCACACACCTCGGAGATGTCCGACCCGTACCCGTATCTGCTGGGCGGCGAGCTGCTGCTCACGGCCGGGGTGCACATTCCCGTGGCGGCGGGGTCGGGGACGTATTTCGACGACTACGTCTCACGGATCGTCGCGGCGGGCGGCGCGGCCCTCGGGTTCGGAGTGGCCCCGGTGCACGACACGGTGCCGCGGGCGCTGGTCGAGGCGTGCGAGGCGTACGGCCTGCCCCTGCTGGAGGTCCCGCCCCGGACCACCTTCTCCGGGGTCGCCCGCGCCGTCTGGCAACTGATCGCCCGGGCCCGGCTCACCGAGCTCCGCCGGGTGACGGAGGCCCAGCAGAGCCTGGCGGCGGCGGCCGCCCGCCCGGACCCGGTGCCGTCGGTACTGCGTCAGCTCGCTCAGCGGGTCGGCGGCTGGGCGGTGCTGTACGGCCCCGACGGCGCCCGGATCGCCGCGGCGGGCAGGGCACCGGCGGACGAGGTACGAGAGGCGCTGAGGGAACTGGCCCGGGTGGTGCGACGCCCCTCCAGGCCCTCCCCGTCCTCCCCTTCCTCGCCTTCCTCCCCCTCGCCCTCGCCCGCCCCCACCTCGGCCACCGACGCCGTCGCGGGCACTCACCTCTCCGCCTACGCCCTCGGCGCGGGCCAGGGTTTCGTGCTCGGGATCGCGGCGGAGCACCGGGACCCCGCCGATCACACGATCGCCTCCGTCGCCGCCGTGCTCCTCTCCCTCCTGACCGGCGAGCACCACAGCGGGGCCGGCGCGGCCCGCTCCTCGGCGCTGGTGCGGTTGCTGCTGGGGGCCGAGCCGGAGGCGGTGGCCCCGCTGCTCGGCGCCGGGAGCCGGCGGGTCGTGCACGCCCGGCCCGACGCGCAGGTCCCCGACCCGGTCGCCGCCTCGGCGCTCGGCGCGGCGCTCGGTTCGCCGCTGGTGGACCTCGCCGGGGACGTCGTACGCGTCCTGCTGCCCGCCGATCGCGAACCGGCCCCGCAGCCCGGCTGGACCCTGGGCGTCAGTGCCCCCGCCGACCCGCCGGAGTGGCCGGCCGCGGACACCCAGGCGGCCCGCGCACTGGCCCGCGCCCGCGCCACCCGGACGGCGCTGGTGCGGCACGGCGGCCGGCCCGCCCTGGCGGACCTGCTGCCGGGCGGCGAGGCCGCGGCGCACGCCCGCGCGGTGCTGGGACCCGTGGCGGGCAACACCGCCCTCACCGACACCCTGCGCACCTGGCTGTCCCTGCACGGCAGTTGGGACCGCACCGCCGTCGCGCTGTCGGTGCACCGCAACACCGTGCGACAGCGCATCTCCCGGTGTGCGGCGCTGCTGAACGCGGACATGGACGATCCGGACGTACGGATGGAGCTGTGGTTCGCGCTGCGGCAGCTGTGACCCCGGGTGAGTGACCCACGTCCCAGCGTGCGGGACGGCGGGGTCGGGTCCGGGCGCGTACCGCACAATAAGAGCCATGCCGATACCCGGGACACCCAGCCGCGCCGAGCTCGTCGAGCACCTTGTGAAGACCCGCATCGCGGGCGATGTCGCCACCCCGCGTGAGAACAACCTCTCCCACTACCGCCAACTGTCGAACGGCGTCCGCAACTTCTGGCTCGGCCTGGAGCTCGGCGACCGCTGGACCGACGAGCAGGACGTGCTCGCGGTGATGGCGGAGCGGGTGGGCGTGAACGACGACGCCGAGTACCGGCACGGCCAGGACACCATCGACCCCGAGCTGACGGTCGCCGCGCTGGAGCGCCTGGCGGCCCGGCTGCGCAAGGCGGCGGACAGCGGTCAGCGGGTCCTCTTCGCGACCGGCCACCCCGGGGGCCTGCTCGACGTGCACCGTGCCACGGCCGCCGCACTGCGCGCCGCGGGCTGCGAGATCGTGGTGATCCCGGACGGGTTGCGGACGGACGAGGGGTACGTCATGCAGTTCGCGGACGTGGCGGTGCTGGAGCACGGCGCCACCCTGTGGCACACCCACTCGGGCGAGCCGATGAAGGCCATCCTCACGGCCCTGGAGCGCGAGGGCCGCCCGCTGCCGGACCTGGTCGTCGCGGACCACGGCTGGGCGGGGTACGCGGGCCAGCACGGCGTCGACTCGGTCGGCTACGCCGACTCCAACGACCCGGCCCTGTTCATCGCGGAGGCCGAGGGAACCGTCCAGGTGACGGTCCCCCTCGACGACCACGTGGTGAGCCCCCGGTACTACGACCCGATGACGGCGTATCTGCTCTCGGAGGCGGGGCTCAGCCAGTCCGAGGGATCCTGACCACGCCCTCCTGGATCACCGTGACGGCGAGGCGGCCGTCCTGCGTGTAGATGCGGGCCTGACCGAGGCCGCGGCCGCCGAACGCCGACGGGGACTCCTGGTCGTACAGGAGCCACTCGTCGGCGCGGAACGGACGGTGGAACCACATCGCGTGGTCCAGCGAGGCCCCGACGACGTCACCGACGGCCCAGCCGCCGCGGCCGTGCGCGAGCAGCACGGAGTCCAGGAGCGTCATGTCGGAGACGTACGTCGCCAGCACGACGTGCAGGAGCGGGTCGTCGGCCAGCTTGCCGTTGGCGCGGAACCACACCTGGGAGTGCGGCGCGCGCGGCTCGCCGAACCTGCCGTAGGGCGGCTCGTCCACGTAGCGCAGGTCGACCGCGGCGCGCGCCTCCAGGAACTTCTCGACGACCTGCGGGGGAAGGTGGCCGTATCCGCTGAGCCGCTCCTCGGAGGTGGGGAGCGTCTCGGGGTCGGGCGCGTGCGGCATCGAGGTCTGGTGGTCGAAGCCTTCCTCGTCCTTCTGGAAGGACGCGGAGAGCGCGAAGATCGGCTGACCGTGCTGGACCGCCACGACCCGGCGGGCGGTGAAGGAGCGGCCGTCGTTCATCCGGTCGACCGTGTAGACGATCGGCGCGCCGGGGTCGCCGGTGCGCAGGAAGTACGCGTGCAGGGAGTGCGGGTGGCGGTCGTCGGGGACCGTACGCCCGGCGGCGACCAGCGCCTGGGCCGCGACCTGTCCGCCGAAGACGCGCGGGACGACGGCGGAGCGGGACTGGCCACGGAAGATGTCCTCCTCGATCTGCTCCAGGTCGAGCAGATCGAGGAGATCCTGTAGTGCCTCGTTCATGGCACCTTTTCTACTGGCCGGTAATTGCGGGAACCTTACAGGCCCATGTCCTTCGCGATGATCGACTTCATGATCTCGCTGGTCCCGCCGTAGATGCGGTTCACGCGGTTGTCCGCGTACAGGCGGGCGATCGGGTACTCGTTCATGTAGCCGTAGCCGCCGTGCAGCTGGAGGCAGCGGTCGATCACGCGGTGCGCGACCTCGGTGCAGAACAGCTTGGCGGAGGCGGCCTCGGCGGGGGTCAGCTCGCCGGCGTCCAGGGCCTCCGTCGCGCGGTCGGCGACGGCCTCGGCGGCGTCCACCTCGGCCTGGCAGGCGGCCAGCTCGAACTTGGTGTTCTGGAAGTGGGCGACGGGCTTGCCGAAGACGGTGCGCTCCTGCACGTACTGCTTGGCGAACCGGACGGCGGCCTTGGCCTGCGCGTAGGCGCCGAAGGCGATGCCCCAGCGCTCGGAGGCGAGGTTGTGGCCGAGGTAGGAGAAGCCCTTGTTCTCCTCGCCGAGCAGGTCCTCGACGGGCACCTTGACGTCGACGAACGCCAGCTCGGCCGTGTCGGAGGTGCGCAGGCCCAGCTTGTCCAGCTTGCGGCCGACGGAGTACCCCTCGGACTTGGTGTCGACGGCGAACAGGGAGATGCCGAAGCGGCGGTCGTCCTCGCGCGGGGCCGAGGTACGGGCGCAGACGATCACCTTGTCGGCGTGCACACCGCCGGTGATGAAGGTCTTGGCGCCGTTGAGGACGTAGTGCGTGCCGTCCTCGGAGAGCTTGGCGGTGGTCTTCATGCCCGCGAGGTCGGAGCCGGTGCCCGGCTCGGTCATCGCGATGGCCCACATCTCCTCGCCGGTGACGAACTTCGGCAGGTACCGCTTCTTCTGCTCGTCGGTGGCCAGCATCTTGATGTACGGCAGGGCGAGCAGCACATGCACGCCGGAACCGCCGAACTGGACGCCCGCGCGGGCGGTCTCCTCGTACAGGACGGCCTCGAACTTGTGGCTGTCCAGGCCCGCGCCGCCGAACTCCTCGGGCACGTTGATGCCGAATATGCCCAGCTCACCCAGCTTGTGGTAGAACTCGCGCGGCGCCTGGCCGGCGGCGAACCACTCGTCGTAGACGGGCACGACCTCGGCCTCGATGAAGGCGCGCAGGGTCTCCCGGAACGCCTCGTGATCCTCGTTGAACACCGTACGGCGCACGCCGCCACCTCCACCGTCACATGTCTAAGCGCTTGCTCACCCAACCGTACCGGCGAGTACGAACCGCCGACAAGACCGTGCCGTGGGTAACGCTCGTCACGCCCGTGACGCAGCCGGGGAGGCGCCGCCGGACACCGCCCAGGCCAGCGCGTAGCCGAAGGCGTTGACCGCCCAGTGCAGGGCCGCCGGCGCGAGCAGGCTGCCGGAGCGGCGGCGCACCTCGCACAGGACCACGCCGGCCACGGCCGTGACGGCGACGGCCACCGCGACGGTCGCCGCCGCGTCCGCCGGACCGCCGCCGAAGGCCGATCCCACGGCGGCGTTGGAACGGTTGAGGCCACGGGAGGGCAGCACGTGCCACAGGCCGAAGAGCAGCGAGGAGCCGGCGGTCGCCCACGCCGCGCCCCACCGGCGCCGGAACATGGCCCACAGGACCCCGCGGAAGGCGGTCTCCTCCAGCAGCACGGTGCCGAGCGGCACGCGCACGAGCACGTTCCAGAGCAGCTCACCGGCGGACAGGTCCGCGGCCCTGGAGTCCTGGAACACCCCCCGGCCGGCCGGAACGGCGAGCAGCAGGAGGTAGCCGGCGAGGACGGCGCCGGCGAGGACGGGCGCCCACCGCAGCCCCCGTCGCAGGGCCGCCGCGCCGAGCCCGAGATCGGCCCGGGTGAGCCCGTCCCAGCGGGCGATCACCAGCAGGACCACCGTCGCGGCGGCGCAGGTCAGGACATACGCGAGGGAGCCGCGTACGAGCCAGTTGTTGACCAGGTTCGCGAGGACCAGGACAGCGACGACACAGACGACCGGCATACCGCCTCCAGCGGTTCGACAGCGCCCCCGGGGGCCGGACGACGGCCCTTCGCGCCTACGACCCCACGGCCGCGAAGGCCCCCCTCGCCATCCGGTGCAACAACTCCGCCGTCGTCCCCCGCCCCGGCAGGGAACCCGGGCGGCCCAGGTGCGGCGTCGAGTTCAGCAGGCCGAAGACCGAGTGGACGGCCGAGCGGGCCGTGGACTCCTGGAGCCCCGGGTAGACCTCACGCACCACCTCCACCCACAGCTCCACGTACTGCCGCTGGAGCTGGCGCACCAGCTTGCGGTCGCTGTCCCGGAGGCGGTCCAGCTCCCGGTCGTGCAGCGTGATGAGCGGGCGGTCGTCCAGCGCGAAGTCGATGTGCCCCTCGATGAGCGAGTCGAGGAGCGCCTCGGCGTCCCCGTCCGCCTCCGCGACCCGGCGCTTGCCGCCGGTCAGGAGCTGACCGCTGATCCCCACCAGCAGCTCGGCGAGCATCGCGTCCTTGCCCGGGAAGTGGCGGTACAGCCCGGGGCCGCTGATGCCGACCGCCGCGCCTATCTCGTCCACCCCGACGCCGTGGAAGCCCCGCTCGGCGAACAGCCGCGCGGCCTCCTTGAGGATCTGCTCGCGGCGGGTGGGGGCGTCGGTTCTCGTGGCCATGGAAGTAATTCTAGACAGCGAGGTTAGCGGTCGTTAACCTGGAGGAAATGCGTTAACGCTCATTAACAAGGTGAGGGGACCGCAAGGATGGACCAGGCACCGGAGCTGCACGGCGCGGCGGACCCCGCGTCGGAGGCCTGGCGGGTCAACGAGGCAGGGCACCTCGCGCTCGTGGAGGAGCTGCGCGGCAAGCTCGCCGCCGCCCGGCTGGGCGGGGGTGAGAAGGCGCGCGCCCGGCACACCGCGCGCGGCAAGCTGCTGCCGCGCGACCGGGTCGACACCCTTCTCGACCCCGGCTCGCCCTTCCTGGAGCTGGCACCGCTCGCCGCCGACGGGATGTACGACGGGCAGGCCCCGGCCGCCGGTGTCGTCGCCGGCATCGGGCGGGTCAGCGGCCGGGAGTGCGTCGTCGTCGCCAACGACGCGACCGTCAAGGGCGGGACGTACTACCCGATGACGGTGAAGAAGCACCTGCGCGCGCAGGAAGTCGCCCTGGAGAACCGGCTGCCCTGTCTCTACCTCGTGGACTCCGGCGGCGCCTTCCTGCCCCTGCAGGACGAGGTCTTCCCGGACCGTGAGCACTTCGGGCGGATCTTCTACAACCAGGCCCGGATGTCCGCCGCCCGGATCCCCCAGATCGCCGCCGTCCTCGGCTCCTGCACGGCGGGCGGGGCGTACGTCCCGGCGATGAGCGACGAGGCCGTCATCGTCCGCAACCAGGGCACGATCTTCCTCGGCGGCCCCCCGCTGGTGAAGGCCGCCACCGGCGAGGTCGTCACCGCCGAGGAGCTCGGCGGCGGCGAGGTGCACTCCCGTGTGTCCGGCGTCACCGACCACCTTGCGGAGGACGACGCCCACGCCCTGCGCATCGTGCGGAACATCGTCGCCACCCTCCCCGAGCGCGGGCCGCTGCCCTGGGAGGTGAGGCCCGCGGTGGAGCCCAAGGCCGACCCCTACGGGCTGTACGGGGCGGTCCCCGTCGACTCCCGCACCCCCTACGACGTCCGCGAGATCATCGCGCGCGTGGCCGACGGCTCCCGGTTCGCCGAGTTCAAGTCCGAGTTCGGGCAGACCCTCGTCACCGGCTTCGCCCGGATCCACGGCCACCCGGTCGGCATCGTCGCCAACAACGGCATCCTCTTCTCGGAGTCCGCCCAGAAGGGCGCGCACTTCATCGAGCTGTGCGACCAGCGCGGCATCCCGCTGCTGTTCCTGCAGAACATCTCGGGGTTCATGGTCGGCAAGGACTACGAGGCCGGCGGCATCGCCAAGCACGGGGCGAAGATGGTCACGGCCGTCGCCACCACGCGCGTGCCGAAGCTGACGGTCGTGGTCGGCGGCTCCTACGGCGCGGGGAACTACTCGATGTGCGGCCGGGCGTACTCGCCGCGCTTTCTGTGGATGTGGCCCAACGCCAAGATCTCCGTGATGGGCGGCGAACAGGCCGCCTCGGTCCTCGCCACCGTCAAGCGGGACCAGCTGGAGGGCCACGGCGAGTCCTGGCCCGCCGAGGAGGAAGAGGCGTTCAAGGCGCCGATCCGCGCGCAGTACGAGCGCCAGGGCAACGCCTACTACGCCACCGCCCGCCTCTGGGACGACGGGGTGATCGACCCCCTGGAGACCCGTCAGGTGGTCGGCCTGGCCCTGACCGCGTGCGCCAACGCGCCTCTGGGTGACCCCCAGTTCGGCGTCTTCCGGATGTGAGGGGACCGATGTTCGACACCGTTCTTGTGGCCAACCGCGGTGAGATCGCGGTCCGTGTCATCCGTACGCTGCGCTCGCTGGGCGTCCGCTCCGTCGCCGTCTACTCCGACGCCGACGCCGACGCCCGGCACGTGCGCGAGGCCGACACGGCGGTACGGATCGGGCCCGCGCCCGCCGTGGAGAGCTATCTGTCGGTCGAGCGGATCCTGCGGGCCGCGGCCGCCACGAACGCCCAGGCCGTCCACCCGGGGTACGGCTTCCTCGCCGAGAACGCCGCCTTCGCGCGTGCCTGCGCCGACGCCGGGCTCGTCTTCATCGGGCCTCCGGCCGACGCCATCGCGCTGATGGGCGACAAGATCCGCGCCAAGGAGACCGTCGCGGCGGCCGGCGTCCCCGTCGTCCCCGGCGGCCGGGACCCCGAGCTCGCCCGCGCCGCCCGTGAACTGGGCGCGCCCGTCCTGCTCAAGCCCTCCGCGGGCGGCGGCGGCAAGGGCATGCGCCTGGTGCGGGACCTGAGCCTGCTCGACGACGAGATCGCCGCCGCCCGGCGCGAGGCCGCGGCCTCCTTCGGCGACGACACCCTCCTCGTGGAGCGCTGGATCGACCGGCCCCGCCACATCGAGATCCAGATCCTGGCCGACGGCCACGGCGGCGTCGTCCACCTGGGCGAGCGCGAGTGCTCCCTGCAGCGGCGCCACCAGAAGGTCGTCGAGGAGGCGCCCAGCGTGCTCCTGGACGAGGCCACGCGCGCGGCGATGGGTGAGGCGGCGGTACAGGCGGCCCGCTCCTGCGGGTACGTCGGGGCGGGCACGGTGGAGTTCATCGTCCCCGGCGGCGACCCGGACGCGTACTGCTTCATGGAGATGAACACCCGCCTGCAGGTGGAGCACCCCGTCACCGAGCTGGTCACCGGGCTCGACCTCGTGGAGTGGCAATTGCGGGTCGCGGCGGGCGAGCGCCTGGGCTTCACGCAGGACGACATCGCCCTCACCGGGCACGCGATCGAGGCCCGCGTCTGCGCCGAGGACCCGACCAGGGGCTTCCTGCCCTCCGGCGGCACGGTGCTCCGGCTGCACGAGCCCGAGGGCGACGGCGTCCGCACCGATTCGGGGCTCAGCGAGGGCACCGAGGTCGGCAGCCTGTACGACCCGATGCTGTCGAAGGTCATCGCCCACGGCCCGGACCGCGCCACGGCCCTGCGCAAGCTGCGCGCCGCCCTCGCCGGGACGGTCGTCCTCGGCGTCCCGACGAACGCCGGATTCCTGCGGCGGCTGCTGGCCCATCCGGCGGTCGTCGAGGGCGACCTGGACACCGGGCTGGTCGAGCGGGAGGTGACCGGCCTCGTGGCCGGCGAGGTCCCGGTCGAGGTCTACGCGGCGGCGGCACTGCTGCGCCAGGCCGCCCTGGCCCCCGCGCCGGGCACCGGCTGGGTCGATCCGTTCTCCGTCCCGCAGGGCTGGCGTCTGGGCGGTGAGCGGGCCTGGACCGCGCACCACCTGCGGGTGCCGGGGCACGACCCGGTGACCGTACGGCTGCGCGGCTCGGCGGACGGCGGGTTCGAGCTGCTGCCCGACGGCGCCGGGGCCCCGGTCCCGGTCTCCGCGGGCCCCGCCCCGGCCGGGCCCGGGTCCCGGTTCACGTTCCGGCTCGACGGCGTCGCCCACACCTTCGCGGCCCTGCCGGACGGCACCTGGCTGGGCCGTGACGGCGACGCCTGGCAGGTGCGCGACCACGACCCGGTTCAGGCGTCCCTCTCCCGCACCGCGCACGCCGGTGCCGACTCGCTGACCGCGCCCATGCCGGGCACAGTGACCGTGGTGAAGGTCGCGGTGGGCGACGAGGTGAGCGCCGGTCAGAGCCTGCTGGTGGTGGAGGCGATGAAGATGGAGCACGTCATCGCCGCCCCGCACGCCGGAACGGTCGCCGAGCTCGACGTGGCCCCCGGCGCGACCGTCGCCATGGACCAGGTCCTCGCCGTCATCACGCCGACCGAGCCGACCGAGGAGGCACCGGCATGAGCACCCCCGCGCCCGGCCTCCCCATGGTCGTACCCGCCCCGGGCCTGCCCGCCCGGGTGCGGATCCACGAGGTCGGCCCCCGTGACGGCCTGCAGAACGAGAAGGCGCAGGTCCCGACGGAGGTCAAGGCGGAGTTCATCCACCGGCTGGCCGACGCGGGCCTGACGACGATCGAGGCCACCAGCTTCGTCCACCCCAGGTGGGTGCCCCAGCTGGCCGACGCGGAGGCGCTGTTCCCGCTCGTCAGCGAGGTGCCGGTGGCCCTGCCCGTGCTGGTCCCCAACGACCGGGGGCTGGACCGGGCGCTGGCCCTGGGCGCCACCCGCGTCGCCGTCTTCGCCAGCGCCACCGAGTCCTTCGCGAAGGCCAACCTCAACCGCACGGTCGACGAGGCGCTCGCCATGTTCGACCCGGTCGTCTCCCGGGCGAAGGCCGAGGGGCTGCACGTCCGCGGCTATCTGTCGATGTGCTTCGGCGACCCCTGGGAGGGGCCCGTCGCGGTGCACCAGGTCGTGCGGGTCTGCAAGGCGCTGCGGGACATGGGCTGCGACGAGCTGAGCCTGGGCGACACGATCGGCGTGGCGACCCCGGGCCACGTCGCCGAGCTGCTCTCCGCGCTGAACGCCGACGGCGTCCCGGCCCCCGCCCTCGGCGTGCACTTCCACGACACCTACGGCCAGGCACTGGCCAACACCCTCGCCGCGCTCCAGCACGGCGTCACGACGGTCGACGCCTCGGCGGGCGGACTCGGCGGCTGCCCGTACGCCAGGAGCGCCACCGGCAACCTCGCCACCGAGGACCTCGTGTGGATGCTGCACGGTCTCGGCATCGACACCGGCGTCGACCTCGGCCGTCTCACCGCCACCAGCGTGTGGATGGCCGGCCGACTGGGCCGACCCAGCCCGTCCCGCACCGTAAGAGCCCTCTCCCACCAGGAGCAGTGACGCATCATGGACCACCGCCTCAGCCCCGAGCTGGAAGAACTCCGCCGCACGGTGGAGGAGTTCGCGCACGAGGTCGTCGCCCCCAAGATCGGCGACTACTACGAGCGGCACGAGTTCCCGTACGAGATCGTCCGCGAGATGGGCAGGATGGGCCTGTTCGGGCTGCCGTTCCCGGAGGAGTACGGCGGTATGGGCGGCGACTACCTCGCTCTCGGCATCGCCCTGGAGGAACTGGCCCGCGTCGACTCCTCGGTGGCCATCACCCTGGAGGCGGGCGTCTCGCTGGGGGCCATGCCGATCCATCTGTTCGGTACCGAGGAACAGAAGCGTCAGTGGCTCCCCCGGCTCTGCTCCGGCGAGATCCTCGGCGCCTTCGGCCTGACCGAGCCCGACGGCGGCTCGGACGCCGGTGCGACCCGCACGACGGCCCGGCTGGACGCGGAGACCGGCGAGTGGGTGATCAACGGCACCAAGTGCTTCATCACCAACTCGGGCACGGACATCACCGGCCTGGTGACGGTCACCGCCGTGACGGGCCGCAAGCCGGACGGCAGGCCGCAGATCTCCGCGATCATCGTCCCGTCCGGCACGCCGGGCTTCACGGTGGCACCCCAGTACTCCAAGGTCGGCTGGAACGCCTCCGACACCCGTGAGTTGTCCTTCGACGACGTCCGGGTCCCGGCGGCGAACCTGCTGGGCGAGGAGGGCCGCGGGTACGCCCAGTTCCTGCGCATCCTCGACGAGGGCCGCGTCGCCATCGCGGCGCTCGCCACCGGCCTGGCACAGGGCTGCGTGGACGAGTCGGTGAAGTACGCGAAGGAACGTCACGCCTTCGGCCGGCCGATCGGCGCCAACCAGGCCATACAGTTCAAGATCGCCGACATGGAGATGAAGGCCCACACCGCCCGCCTCGCGTGGCGTGACGCGGCCTCACGCCTGGTCGCCGGCGAACCCTTCAAGAAGGAGGCGGCGCTGGCGAAGCTGTACTCCTCCACGATCGCGGTGGACAACGCCCGTGACGCCACCCAGATCCACGGCGGCTACGGCTTCATGAACGAGTACCCGGTGGCCCGGATGTGGCGCGACTCGAAGATCCTGGAGATCGGCGAGGGCACGAGCGAGGTGCAACGACTGCTGATCGCCAGGGAGTTGGGGCTGGCGGGCTGAGCTACCGCCCGCCCGGCCACGGACAGGTACGCAATCGGGGGGCCCACCCCTGGACAAGATCTGAGGTTAGGCTAACCTACCTTCGAATTGTCCGGCGGGCCCCCGCCCTGTTCGAAAGCAGCCACACTCATGTCCAACGCCCGTGCCACCCACCTCACCCGCCGCGGCATCCTCGCCGCCGGTGGTGCCCTCGGCCTCGGTGCCGTGCTCGCAGCCTGCGGCGACGAAGACACGAACGGCGGCGGCTCGGACGCGAAGGCCTCCGCCAAGGCCTCCGGTCCCTGGTCGTTCAAGGACGACCGCGGCGAGACAGTGAAGCTGGACCAGGTCCCGGCCAACATCGTCGCCTTCGTCGGCGTCGCCGCCGCCCTCCACGACTACGGCATCGAGGTCAAGGGTGTCTTCGGCCCGACCAGGACGAAGGACGGCAAGGCCGATGTCCAGGCCGGCGACATGGACGTCAGCAAGCTGACCGTCTTCGGCAACGTCTGGGACCAGTTCAACGTCGAGCAGTACGCCGCCTTCCAGCCGGACGTGCTGATCTCCACCACCTTCGACAGCGCGGGCACCCTCTGGTACGTCCCCGAGGCGTCCAAGGACAAGATCGCCAAGCTCGCCCCGAGCGCCGCCGTCTCCGTCTACGACCGCCAGCTGACGGCGCCGCTGCAGCGCATGTGGGAGCTGGCCGAGTCGCTGGGCGCGGACATGAAGGCCGACAAGGCCGTCAAGGCCAAGCAGGAGTTCGAGGCGGCCGCCGAGCGGCTGCGCAAGGCCGCCAAGTCCCGGCCGGAGATCAAGGTGCTGGCCGGCTCCGCGAGCCAGGAGATCTTCTACGTCTCGGGCACCAACCTCTCCATCGACCTGGAGTACTTCAAGGCGCTCGGCGTGAACTTCGTCGAGCCGCCGGAGAAGGCCAAGGCCGAGGGTGGGGGCTGGTTCGAGTCGCTGAGCTGGGAGAACGTCGACAAGTACCCGGCCGACATCATCATGATGGACGACCGTTCCTCGACGATCCAGCCCGCGGACATCACCGAGGGCACGTGGAAGAAGCTGCCCGCGGTGAAGGCGGGGCAGGTCATCGCGCGGTCGCCGGAGCCGATCCTGTCGTACGCGAAGTGCACGCCCTTGCTGACGACGCTGGCCGAGGCCATCGAGAAGGCGAAGAAGGTCAGCTGAGTCAGGTGGTTGCGGTGACGGGGAGCCGCGGGCCCGTTGTGGCCGGTCGCGCAGCTCCCCGCGCCCTTGAGGGCGTTGCCCAGCCGCTTACCTGAAACCTATCCAGGAGCCCCCCATGACGACGGCCGTGGCCGCCCCGTTCCGTTTCTTCGCCCTTCAGGTCGTACGGACGAGGCGGCTCGGGCCGTCCCTGGTCCGGGTCACCTTCGGCGGGCCCGACCTCGCGGCCTTCCACTCCCTCGGGCGCGACCAGTCCCTCTCGCTGTTCCTGCCGCACCCGGGACAGCCGGAGCCGGTCGTGCCGATCGAGCTCGGTGACCAGTGGTGGCAGGGATGGCGCGAACTCCCGGACGACGTACGGGCCGTGATGCGCTCGTACACGCTGCGGGCGCTGCGCCGGGACCCCGACGAGATCGACATCGACTTCGTTCTGCACACACCGGCCGGGCCCGCCTCGCAGTGGGCCTCCCGGGCCGTGGCCGGTCACCGGGTCCTGCTGCTCGGCCCGGCGCTCGCGGACAACCGGGCGATCCGGTTCCGCCCGCCGCAGGACACCGACCTGGTGGTCGTCTGGGGTGACGAGACCGCCCTGCCGGCCGTGTCGGCCGTCCTGGAGTCGCTCCCGCCCGGCATGCGCGCCCGCGTCTGGCTGGAGGTGCACGACGCCGGGGACATCCAGGACCTGGCGACCGAGGCCGACGCCGAGGTCACCTGGCTGGTCCAGGACGCGGGCGGCGCCGAGAGCCCCCGCGGCCAGGCGGGCGGCGTGCGAGGTGCCTCCACCCCCATGGCTCTCGGCGCCCTGCGCGCCGCCCGGTTGCCGCCCGCCGCGCACCCGTACGTCTGGATCGCGGGCGAGTCGTCCTGCGTGAAGGAGTTGCGCCGGCACTTCGTGGGCGAGCGCGGTGTCGACCGGCGCCGGGTCACCTTCGTCGGCTACTGGCGACGGGGCCTGAGCGAGGAGCAGTTGCGCGAGCAGGGCGAGTAACTGCCCCTCGACGTACCGCTGTTCACCGTGACGGCTGTCACGGACGGGGTCACACTTGACCCGAGCGACTTAGGTTAGGCTAACCTAAGTTGAACCGGCCGTACCCGTTGCCACGGACCGTCCCCACCGGAGGACCCCCACATGCGCTCGCACCTGCTCAATGACACGACCGCGGAGCAGTACCGCCGCTCCGTGACCGATGGAGTAGAGCGGGTGGCGGCGAAACTCGCCACCACCGACCGTCCGTTCACGGGCGTCACCGTCGACGCCCTGGCCCCCCGCATCGCACAGATCGACCTCGACCAGCCGCTGCACGACACCACCGCGGTCCTGGACGAGCTGGAGGACGTCTACCTCCGTGACGCGATCTACTTCCACCACCCCCGCTACCTCGCCCACCTCAACTGCCCGGTCGTCATACCGGCCGTGCTCGGCGAGGCGATCCTCTCCGCCGTCAACTCCTCCCTCGACACCTGGGACCAGTCGGCCGGCGGCACCCTGATCGAGCGCAAGCTCATCGACTGGACCACCGGGCGCATCGGCCTCGGCCCCGCCGCCGACGGGGTGTTCACCTCCGGCGGCACCCAGTCCAACCTCCAGGCACTGCTGCTGGCCCGCGAGGAGGCCAAGACCGACTCCCTGGCGAAGCTGCGCGTCTTCGCCTCGGAGGTCGGCCACTTCAGCGTGCAGAAGGCGGCGAAACTGCTCGGCCTCGGCCCCGACGCCGTCGTGACGATCCCCGTCGACCACGACAAGCGGATGCAGACCGTCGCGCTCGCCCACGAGCTGGAGCGGTGCAGGAAGGACGGCCTGGTCCCCATGGCCGTCGTCGCCACCGCCGGCACCACGGACTTCGGCTCGATCGACCCGCTCCCCGAGATCGCCGAGCTGTGCGCCCAGTACGGCACCTGGATGCACGTCGACGCGGCCTACGGCTGCGGACTGCTCACCTCACTGAAGCGCCGGGCCCTGCTGGACGGCATCGAGCGGGCCGACTCGGTCACGGTGGACTACCACAAGTCCTTCTTCCAGCCGGTGAGTTCCTCGGCCGTGCTGGTGCGGGACGCCGCCACCCTGCGCCACGCGACCTACCACGCGGAGTACCTCAACCCGCGCCGTATGGTGCAGGAACGTATCCCCAACCAGGTGGACAAGTCCCTCCAGACGACCCGCCGCTTCGACGCCCTCAAGCTCTGGGTGACCCTGCGGGTGATGGGCGCGGACGGCATCGGACAGCTCTTCGACGAGGTGTGCGACCTGGCCCAGGAGGGCTGGAAGCTGCTCGCCGCCGACCCGCGCTACGACGTCGTCGTCGAGCCCTCGCTGTCCACCCTGGTCTTCCGCTTCGTCCCGGCCGCCGTCACCGACCCGGCCGAGATCGACCGCGCCAACCTCTACGCCCGCAAAGCCCTGTTCGCCTCCGGCGACGCCGTCGTCGCGGGCACCAAGGTGGGCAACCGCCAGTACCTGAAGTTCACCCTGCTCAACCCCGAGACCGAGGCGTCCGACATCGCCGCCGTCCTCGACCTGATCGCCGGCCACGCCGAGCAGTACCTGGGAGACTCCCTTGACCGCGCTTGCTGACACCACGAGAAAGACCTACGACTTCGTGGGGATCGGGCTCGGCCCCTTCAACCTCGGCCTGGCCTGCCTGACCGAGCCCATCGCCGAACTCGACGGCGTCTTCCTGGAGTCCAAGCCGGACTTCGAGTGGCACGCCGGCATGTTCCTGGAGGGCGCCCACCTCCAGACGCCGTTCATGTCGGACCTGGTCACGCTGGCCGACCCGACCTCGCCGTACTCCTTCCTGAACTACCTGAAGGAGAAGGGCCGGCTGTACTCGTTCTACATCCGCGAGAACTTCTACCCGCTGCGGGTCGAGTACGACGACTACTGCCGCTGGGCCGCGAACAAGCTGAGCAGCGTCCGCTTCAGCACCACGGTCACCGAGGTCACGTACGAGGACGAGCTGTACGCCGTGCGCACCGAGGCCGGCGAGGTCTTCCGCGCCCGCCATCTGGTCCTCGGCACCGGCACCCCGCCCCACGTCCCGGACGCCTGCCAGGGCCTCGGCGGTGACTTCCTGCACAACTCCCGCTATCTGCACCACAAGGCGGAGCTCCAGCGCAAGGAGTCGATCACGCTGGTCGGCAGCGGTCAGTCCGCCGCCGAGATCTACTACGACCTGCTCGGCGAGATCGACGTGCACGGCTACCAGCTGAACTGGGTGACGCGCTCGCCGCGCTTCTTCCCGCTGGAGTACACCAAGCTCACGCTGGAGATGACCTCCCCGGAGTACATCGACTACTACCGCGAGCTGCCCGAGGCGACCCGCTACCGCCTCACCTCGGAGCAGAAGGGCCTGTTCAAGGGCATCGACGGCGATCTCATCAACGAGATCTTCGACCTGCTGTACCAGAAGAACCTGGGCGGGCCGGTCCGCACCCGGCTGCTCACCAACTCCGCGCTCACCGGGGCGCGGTACGAGAACGGCACGTACACCCTGAGCTTCCACCAGGAGGAGCAGGCCAAGGACTTCACGCTCGACACCCAGGGCCTGGTGCTCGCCACCGGCTACAAGTACGTAGAACCGGAGTTCCTGAAGCCGCTCCGCGACCGCCTGCGCTACGACTCCCAGGGCAACTTCGACGTCGCCCGCAACTACGCCGTCGACGTCACCGGCCGGGGGGTCTTCCTCCAGAACGCCGGTGTCCACACCCACAGCATCACCTCGCCCGACCTGGGCATGGGCGCGTACCGGAACTCGTACATCATCCGTGAGCTGCTCGGCAGCGAGTACTACCCGGTGGAGAAGTCCATCGCGTTCCAGGAGTTCTCCGCATGAGCATCGGCACGTTCACCCTCCGCCCCCTCGACCCCCTGAAGGACGCCGAGCTGCTGCACGGCTGGGTCACCCACCCCAAGGCGGCCTTCTGGATGATGCAGGACGCGAAACTCCAGGACGTCGAGCGCGAGTACATGCGGATCGCGGCCCACGAGCACCACCACGCCTACCTGGGCCTGCACGACGGCCGCCCGGCCTTCCTGATGGAGAAGTACGACCCCCGGTACGTCGAGCTGGCCGGCCTGTACGACCCCGAGCCCGGCGATGTCGGCATGCACTTCCTGGTCGCCCCCACCGACCGGCCGGTGCACGGCTTCACCCGGGCCGTCATCACCGCCGTGATGGCGGAGCTGTTCGCGGACCCGCGGACCCGCCGGGTCGTGGTCGAGCCCGACGTCAGCAACAAGGCGGTGCACGCGCTGAACGAGGCCGTCGGCTTCGTGCCCGCACGTGAGATCGACAAGCCGGAGAAGCGCGCGCTGCTGAGCTTCTGCACGCGCGAGCAGTTCGAGGCCGCCCGAGGAGTAGCCGTATGACCCTGTCCGACGCCGTGGCGCACCTCTCCCCCCATCGCTGGGCGCGGGCCAACCGCCTCCTGATCCGCAAGGCGCTCGCCGAGTTCGCGCACGAGCGGCTCATCACGCCGGAGCCCACCGGCGACGGCGCCTACGTCGTCCGCAGCGACGACGGCGGGACGATGTACACCTTCACCGCGGCGGTCCGTGCCCTGGACCACTGGCAGGTCGACGCAGACTCGATCACCCGGCACCGCGACGGGACCGAACTCCCCCTCGCCGCCCTGGACTTCTTCGTCGAGCTGCGCCAGGCACTCGGTCTGAGCGACGAGATCCTCCCGGTCTACCTGGAGGAGATCTCCTCCACGCTCTCCGGCACCTGTTACAAACTCACCAAGCCGCAGATCCCGGTGGCCGAGCTGGCCGGCAGCGGTTTCCAGGCCATCGAGACCGGTATGACCGAGGGCCACCCCTGCTTCGTCGCCAACAACGGCCGGCTCGGCTTCGGGATCCACGAGTACCTCTCGTACGCCCCCGAGACCGCGAGCCCGGTCCGGCTGGTGTGGCTGGCCGCGCACCGCTCGCGCGCCGCGTTCACGGCCGGCGTCGGCATCGAGTACGAGGCGTTCCTCAGGGACGAACTGGGTGCCGAGACGGTCGAGCGCTTCGACGGGCAGCTCACGGACCAGGGCCTCGACCCCGCCGACTACCTGCTCATCCCCGTCCACCCCTGGCAGTGGTGGAACAAGCTCACCGTCACCTTCGCCGCCGAGGTCGCCCAGCGGCACCTCGTCTGCCTCGGCGAGGGCGACGACGAGTATCTGGCCCAGCAGTCCATCCGTACCTTCTTCAACACCACCCACCCCGAGAAGCACTATGTGAAGACGGCCCTGTCCGTCATCAACATGGGCTTCATGCGGGGGCTGTCGGCCGCCTACATGGAGGCCACTCCGGCGATCAACGACTGGCTCGCCCAGCTGATCGAGGGCGACCCGGTACTGAAGTCGACGGGCCTGTCGATCATCCGTGAGCGCGCGGCGGTCGGCTACCGGCACCTGGAGTACGAGAAGGCGACCGACCGCTACTCGCCGTACCGCAAGATGCTCGCCGCGCTCTGGCGGGAGAGCCCGGTGGCCTCGCTCCGGCAGGGCGAGTCGCTCGCCACCATGGCCTCCCTGCTGCACGTCGACCACGAGGGCAGGAGTTTCGCGGGCGCGCTGATCGAGCGGTCCGGCCTGACGCCGAAGGAGTGGCTGCGCCGCTACCTGCGGGCCTACTACACCCCGCTGCTGCACAGCTTCTACGCCTACGACCTGGTGTACATGCCGCACGGCGAGAACGTCATCCTGGTCCTGAGGGACGGCGCCGTCGAGCGGGCGATCTACAAGGACATCGCCGAGGAGATCGCCGTCATGGACCCGGACGCGGTGCTGCCGCCGGCGGTGGAGCGGCTGCGCGTCGAGGTGCCCGAGGACAAGAAGCTCCTGTCCCTCTTCACGGACGTCTTCGACTGCTTCTTCCGCTTCCTCGCCGCGAACCTCGCCTCCGAGGGGATCATGGAAGAGGACAGCTTCTGGCGGACGGTCGCGGAGGTCACCCGGGAGTACCAGGCGTCGATGCCCGAGCTCGCCGACAAGTTCCGGCAGTACGACATGTTCGCCCCCGAGTTCGCGCTGTCCTGCCTGAACCGGCTCCAGCTGCGCGACAACAAGCAGATGGTGGACCTGGCGGACCCGGCGGGCGCGCTCCAGCTGATCGGCACCCTGAAGAATCCCCTGGCGCAGTTCTGACCCCGTGACGGACGGGCACCCCGGAGTACGGTCCTCCGTGGTGCCCGTCGCCGCGTCAGCTCACCGCACTACTGCGCCGGCCACGGCACCTCCGGCGCCCGGTGGTACCCGATACCCAGCGCCTCCCAGCGCGGCCCCTGCGCGGCAAGCCGCTGCCTGTAGCCGTCCCAGCCGTGCGTGGCCCGGGGCGACCAGCCGAGCTCGGCGACGCCCGGCAGCCTCGGGAAGGCCATGTACTCGATGTGGCGGGAGTTCTCGAGGGTCTCCGACCACAGCGGCGCCTCGACTCCCCTGACCGCCGACGCCGGCGCGCCGGGCAGATAGGCGCCCGGGTCCCAGTCGTAGGACCGCCGCACGTCGACGTATCCGGCCCAGGACAGCCCGAGCGGCGTCTGGGCGTCGTACTTCATGTCGAGGTAGATGCGGTCGGCCGGGGAGAGGACCAGCCCGGTCCCGTTCCGCGCCGCTGCCGCGACCTGTTCCTTCTCCGCCTGGCCCGTGCCGTCCAGGCCCCAGTACTGCGCGAGCGCGCCCTTGGCGGGGGTCGCGCCGGTCAGCTGGTGCCAGCCGACGACCTTCTTGCCGTACTTGGCGACGACCGGCTGCACCCGGTCCATGAACGTCACGTAGTCCTCGTGGCTGGTGGAGTGCGCCTCGTCGCCGCCGATGTGCAGATAGCGGCCCGGGGTGAGCGCCGCGATCTCCCGCACCACGTCGTCCACGAAGTCGTACGTGATCTCCTTCGGCACGCACAGCGAGCTGAAGCCGACCGCGGTGCCGGTGTAGAGCGGCGGGGCGACGCCGTCGCAGTTGAGCTCGGCGTACGAGGCGAGGGCGGCGTTCGTGTGGCCCGGCATGTCGATCTCGGGCACGACCTCCAGATGCCGGGAGGCCGCGTAGCGGACGATCTCCTTGTAGTCGGCCTTGGTGTAGTAGCCGCCGGGGCCGCCCCCGACCTCGGTCGAGCCGCCGTAGGTCGTCAGGCGCGGCCAGGAGTCGACGGCGATGCGCCAGCCCTGGTCGTCGCTGAGGTGCAGATGCAGCTTGTTGAACTTGTAGAGCGCCAACTGGTCGATGTAGCGCTTGACTTCACCGACGCTGAAGAAGTGCCGGGACACGTCGAGCATGGCGCCGCGCCAGCCGTAGCGCGGGGTGTCCTTGATGGTGCCGCCCGCGACCAGCCAGGGGCCGCTCTGGACGGAGTCCCGCTCGACGGCGGCCGGCAGGAGCTGGCGCAGGGTCTGGACGCCGTGGAACAGGCCGGCGGGGCGGGCGGCGGTGATGGTGACGCCGCCACGGCCGCTGTCGAGCCGGTAGCCCTCGTCGCCGTACGGGCCCTTGGCGAGCCGCAGCCGGATGCCGCCGTCGCCGTGGGCGGTGACGGGCAGGCGGTAGCCGGTCGACGGACGCAGCACGTCCGCGAGATGGTCCCCGACGCGCCGGGCGTCGTGGGAGCCGTCGACGCGGATGCGGGTGTGCTCAGTGATCCGGTACGGCGAACCGCCGGGGTCGACGGAGGCGGGGGCCGGTATCACGTCGCCGAGCGGGGTGGGGGCCCCGGGCGCGGGCGCCGGCCCCGCCCCGGTGAGGGAGGCGCCCAGCGCCGAGACGAGCAGCAGGGAAGCCAGAAGGCGAAGCGTTCTGTGGTGCAGGGAGCGGTGCTGTCTCACAAACGGTCCCTTCCTGGAGCTCCAACAGGTATGGACCACTCTCTCGCGAGACCGGTGAAACAATCCCCCTCATGGCGGAAATCATCCAGAAGGACGGCACGTGGATCTTCGACGGCGACGCCCTGCGCCTGACCCCCGGACGGGACAAGAACGTCAGTCTGCTGCGCAAGACACTGGGTGAACTGCGCGTCCCGCTGGGCGCGTTGGCGGGCATATCGTTCGAGCAGGGCCGCAAGGCGGGGCGGCTCAGGCTGCGGCTGCGGGACGGCGCCGACCCGCTGCTGCAGGCGACCGCGGGCCGGCTCGGGGAACCCCACGACCCCTATCAGCTGGCCGTCGATTCCGACCGCTACGGCGTCGCCGAGTACCTCGTGGACGAGGTGCGCAACGCGCTGCTGCTGGACCAGGTCCCCGGCGATCCGGTCTCCACATATCTGCTGCCCGGCCCGTCCGTCCCGCTGTCGGCCGCCGCCGGGGACGGCACCGCGAGCTTCGACGGCGAGCACGTCCGCCTGGAGTGGAACTGGAAGACGGAGGACTCCAAGGCGGCCGCCGGCGCCCGCACCCTCGCCGTCGGCGACATCGCCGCCGTCGAGTGGCATCCGGCGGCCGGGCTGGAGAACGGCTGTCTGCGTTTCACCGTGCGGAACGCCCCGACCAAGGCCCCGCCCAAGTACGACCCCAACTCGGTCGAACTCTGGGGCTTCAGGAAGGACCCCCTGATGGCCCTGATCGCCGCCGCCGTCCAGGCCCGCCTCCCGCACCCGGCCGCCGCGGCCCCGGCCGCCGCCCTGACCGCCGCCGCACAGGAGCCGGAGCCCGCCGCGACCGCCCGCGAGGACGATCACGACGCGCTGCTGCGGCGCCTGCGTGAACTCGGCGAGCTGCACCGCACGGGGGTGCTGACCGACGAGGAGTTCGCCCTGGCCAAGCAGGCGATCCTGAAACGGATGTGACCCCGCCCGGCCGATCGCCTGAGGCCCCGCACCAGCCGCCCTGCCCGAAATCGGGCAAGATTGTTGCGAAAGCGTCGCCAGTACCCCAGGATCTACCGGGTGCACGACGAACTCGTAGATCATCTGACGCGCTCCACGCCCCTCAACCGGGGTGAGGCGCTGCGGGTGATCCAGGACGTGCTCGCCTACTTCGACGAGACGACCGAGGAGTTCGTCCGTCGCCGCCACCGCGAGCTCCAGGCCCAGGGCCTGGTCAACGCGACGATCTTCGAACAGATCGCGGCGGACCTGAAATACCGGGCGGTCGCTCCGCCGGAGCTCTCGCTCCGGCAGCTGCGCCGCATCGTCTACGGCTGAGGAATACACCTATATGTGCGGAATCGTCGGATACATCGGGAAGCGCGACGTCGCCCCCCTGCTCCTCGAAGGCCTCCAGCGCCTGGAGTACCGCGGCTACGACTCGGCCGGCATCGTCGTCACCTCCCCCAAGGCCGCCGGCCTGAAGATGGTCAAGGCCAAGGGCCGGGTACGTGACCTGGAGGCCAAGGTCCCGGCGCGCTTCAAGGGCACCACCGGCATCGCCCACACCCGCTGGGCCACCCACGGCGCCCCGTCCGACGTCAACGCCCACCCGCACCTGGACGCCGAGGGCAAGGTCGCCGTCGTCCACAACGGCATCATCGACAACGCGAGCGACCTGCGCCGCAAGCTGGAGGCCGACGGCGTCGAGTTCCTCTCCGAGACCGACACCGAGGTCCTCGTCCACCTGATCGCCCGCTCGCAGGCCGAGAAGCTGGAGGACAAGGTCCGCGAGATCCTCCGGCACATCGAGGGCACCTACGGCATCGCCGTGCTGCACGCCGACTTCCCGGACCGCATCGTCGTCGCCCGCAACGGCTCCCCCGTGGTCCTCGGCATCGGCGAGAAGGAGATGTTCGTCGCCTCGGACATCGCCGCGCTGGTCACCCACACCCGGCAGATAGTGACCCTCGACGACGGCGAGATGGCCACCCTCAAGGCCGACGACTTCCGCACCTACACCACCGAGGGCACCCGGACGACGGCCGAGCCCACCACCGTGGAGTGGGAGGCCGCCTCCTACGACATGGGCGGCCACGACACCTACATGCACAAGGAGATCCACGAGCAGGCCGAGGCCGTGGACCGCGTCCTGCGCGGCCGGATCGACGACCGCTTCTCCACCGTGCACCTCGGCGGCCTGAACCTCGACGCCCGCGAGGCCCGCCGGATCCGCCGCGTCAAGATCCTCGGCTGCGGCACCTCGTACCACGCCGGCATGATCGGCGCCCAGATGATCGAGGAGCTCGCCCGCATCCCCGCGGACGCCGAGCCGGCCTCCGAGTTCCGCTACCGCAACGCGGTCGTCGACCCCGACACGCTCTACATCGCCGTCTCCCAGTCCGGTGAGACCTACGACGTGCTGGCGGCCGTCCAGGAACTGAAGCGCAAGGGTGCCCGGGTGCTGGGCATCGTGAACGTCGTCGGCTCGGCGATCGCCCGCGAGGCGGACGGCGGCATCTACGTGCACGCCGGCCCCGAGGTCTGCGTGGTCTCCACCAAGTGCTTCACCAACACCTGCGTTGCCTTCGCCCTGCTCGCCCTGCACCTCGGCCGCACCCGCGACCTCTCCGTCCGCGACGGCAAGCGGATCATCGAGGGCCTGCGCAAGCTGCCCGCGCAGATCGCCGAGATGATGGAGCAGGAAGGTGAGATCGAGGAGCTGGCCAAGGGGTACGCCGACGCCCGCTCGATGCTCTTCATCGGCCGTGTCCGCGGCTACCCGGTCGCCCGCGAGGCCTCCCTCAAGCTCAAGGAGGTCTCGTACATCCACGCCGAGGCCTACCCCGCCTCCGAGCTGAAGCACGGCCCGCTCGCCCTGATCGAGCCCGCGCTCCCGACGGTCGCGATCGTCCCCGACGACGACCTGCTGGAGAAGAACCGCGCCGCGATGGAGGAGATCAAGGCCCGCAGCGGCAAGATCCTGGCGGTGGCGCACCAGGAGCAGGAGAAGGCCGACCAGACGATCGTCGTCCCGAAGAACGAGGACGAGCTGGACCCGATCCTCATGGGCATCCCGCTCCAACTCCTCGCCTACCACACGGCCCTGGCCCTCGGTCGCGACATCGACAAGCCGAGGAACCTCGCGAAGTCGGTGACGGTGGAGTAACCCCGGCGAGGCAGGACAACAGGACGGACCCCCGCGTGTGCCACCTCACGCGGGGGTCCGTCTCGTGTGCCGGGAAGCCGCCCAACTCCCCAGCCGGCGCAGCTAGCCCGCAGCCGTCACACCGCGGCCCGCGGCACCGCGTCGCGGGAGTGCCGTCGGCCAGTGCGCCAGCGCCGCGGTGGCCGCGTACCAGGCAACGGCCCCCGAGGCGACGGCGAACCAGCCACCGGCCTTGCCCAGCGCCCCGCTGTCCGCGAACTGCCCGATGGCGAGCAGCAGCAGCGCGACGAAGAACAGCCCGTACAGGGCCTGCCCGAGCGTGTCGCCCCCGGCGAGCGTGAGGGTGAGGACGACGAGGGCGAACAGCAGCAGGAACAGTCCCGCCGCGTTGGCGGAGACGTCGGGCGAGACCGCCCAGGTGAACCAGAGCGCGCCGAGGGCGGCGAACGCGGTGCCCGTCCCGGCGTCACCTTCCCGGAACGCGAGCAGTCCGGCGACGAACAGCGCTACGCCGCCTACGTAGTGAGCCAGTGTCACGGCGTCCGCCGCCGTCACTCCGTCGATCAGTCCGGTGTACCCGAGGCCGACGGCCAGCAGGGTCACACCGAGTGCGAGTCGGCCGACGATCGTGGTGGTGCTTCCCGCAGAGACGACGTTGTCCACGGCGGGCTCCCTTCATGCATGTGCAGTTGTACGGTGACCGATATATGCCCTTCACAAGAGCACAAACACCTCTACGCACGAGTAGGTTCGGGTGGCGCACAAAGGGGACCCGCCCTGCCCACGGGGCATCTCACCTGGGCCAACGGGGAGTTACGGAATGACAACGACAGGACGCTTGGCGCGCTTGGCCAACCGCCCCGCGACAGAGCCGAAAATGCGCCCCACGAGGCCGTGCGTGGAGCCGACGACGATGGCGTCCGCCTCGTACTCCCGCCCTACCTCCTCGAGTTCGTGGCAGATGTCCCCGCCACGCTCGACCAGGATCCAGGGCACCTCGGCCAGATAGTCCGCGCAGGCGAGTTCCAGACCGAGCACCTCGGTGCGGTGGTCCGGCACATCGACGAAGACGGGCGGCTCACAGCCTGCCCACACCGTGGTGGGCAGCCGGTTGGCCACATGGACGATGATCAGGCCCGAACGGGAGCGCAGCGCCATGCCGATCGCGTACGCGAGGGCACGCTCGGAGGACGTCGAGCCGTCGAAGCCGACGACCACGCCGTGCTTGAAGGCGGGATCGCACGCGTGGCGCGACTCTTCCGCCGCCAGGGGATCGGCCGCCGTGGGATCGGCGACCGGCCGCTTGCGGTCCGCGGGTTCGAAGAATTCGTGACCGGCCATGGCTGTCTCGGCGTTGTGATCCTTTATGGGTGGGACGACAGTGTGCGACGGAGCTGTGTCCGGGAATAATCTTCCCAACCCCATACCCCCAAGGGTACGGCGGCACGCCTCCTTCGCCCAGATCCCGCTCACGTCCACGACGGGTTCCAGGGAGCATGCACGAGGGGACGCCCGTAACGCAATGGTTGCTGCCCCGTACAGGCGGTTTGCACAGGATTCACTTACGGCGCCGGTACAACCGTGCATGGCAGTGACCGACCGGTGTGGACGGGCGTTGATCCACGTGAGCCGCAGCCAGAGGGAGTAGTGATGTCCGCACCCCGCCCGAACCCCGAGACGCGCCCCGGGAGCGCGTCCGGTCCGGACGCGGTGACCGACCTGGTGCGATGGGCCGTCTTCAGCTGCCTGCTCGTCCCGGTCGTCCTCCTGTGGTGCGGCAGCTCCCTCGCCGGCGCCACGGGCACCGCCGTCGGCCTCGCCGCCGTCACGGCGGTGTGCCGGGCGCTGCTGCGCGGGTCCGAGCGGGGCGCGGCCCGGATGCGCGCCGCGGAGGGTGCGCCGCACCGGGGCCGGCATCAGCGCAGCGGTTCGGGCGCGCACAGGGGTGGGCGGCGCCCCGGCGGGCATACACCGGTCGTCTGACCGGTTTCCGCGCACGCGCCCGTATCTTTTCAGCCAACTTCTGAGGAGTGTGCATCAGCGCCCCTCGGCACCCCTCAACCCCCGTTCGACCTGCACGGAAAGGGTCTCAGGGGGCGCGCGCACCCTACGTGGATTGGCCACTGCGACAAGGCGCACTTCCCTGCGCGGCCCGCTGGTGCAACGCTTCGTGATCGAATGCTTCACGCCAAGTTGCCAAGTCGACAATGTGCCGGGTGATGAACTGGCCACGCCGGCACAACGCGACACAGTAGATTCGATCTTGACTGTCTACGGCGGGGGACTCGTGCAGGACCGAGGGGAAACGTGCAGGAGCGACACAACCGAGGAGCCGCGACCACCGAGGGGGGCTTAGCAGTATGAGCCACGACTCCACTGCCGCGCCGGAAACCGCGGCCCGGAAACTGTCCGGGCGCCGCCGCAAGGAGATCGTCGCGGTGCTGCTGTTCAGCGGCGGCCCCATCTTCGAGAGTTCCATACCGCTGTCGGTGTTCGGGATCGACCGCCAGGACGCCGGCGTACCGCGCTACCGACTACTGGTGTGCGGGGGTGAGGACGGCCCGCTGCGGACCACAGGGGGCCTGGAGCTGACCGCGCCGCACGGCCTGGAAGCGATCTCCCGCGCGGGCACGGTGGTCGTGCCCGCCTGGCGATCGATCACCTCGCCACCGCCGGAGGACGCGCTCGACGCACTGCGCCGGGCGCACGAGGAGGGCGCCCGGATCGTGGGCCTGTGCACGGGGGCGTTCGTCCTCGCGGCGGCGGGCCTGCTGGACGGCCGCCCGGCCACCACGCACTGGATGTACGCGCCGACCCTGGCGAAGCGCTACCCGTCGGTCCACGTGGACCCGCGGGAGCTGTTCGTCGACGACGGCGACGTGCTGACGTCCGCGGGGACGGCGGCCGGAATCGATCTCTGTCTGCACATCGTGCGGACGGACCACGGCAACGAGGCGGCCGGTGCGCTGGCCCGCCGGCTGGTGGTCCCGCCGCGCCGGACCGGCGGACAGGAGCGCTACCTCGACAGGTCTTTACCGGAGGAGATCGGCGCCGACCCGCTGGCCGAGGTCGTCGCCTGGGCGCTGGAGCACCTCCACGAGCAGTTCGACGTGGAGACGCTGGCGGCACGGGCGTACATGAGCCGTCGTACGTTCGACCGCCGCTTCCGCTCGCTGACCGGGAGCGCGCCGCTGCAGTGGCTGATCACCCAGCGGGTGCTCCAGGCGCAGCGGCTGCTGGAGACGTCGGACTACTCGGTGGACGAGGTGGCGGGCCGCTGCGGCTTCCGCTCGCCGGTCGCGCTGCGCGGCCACTTCCGCCGCCAGCTGGGTTCGTCCCCGGCCGCGTACCGGGCGGCGTACCGAGCACGCCGCCCGCAGTCCGAACGCCCCTCGGACAGCGACGGCCCGGTGGGCGCGCCCGCGCCGATGACCGGCCCGCCGGCCCCGCTGCACCCGGAGGGGCCGGTGCCGATGCAGGCACGGCGTACGGCGGCGGCGAGCGCGGTCGGCGCCTCGTCCCTGCCGGGGGACCACGCCCGGGAGGCGTACGCCCGTGCGAGCCTGCCGGGGCAGCGAAGCGGGTCGTAACCGCCGCAACGGTGTGACGGGGTCCACAGGGCGCAAACCGCCCCTGTGGACCCCGCTGCCGTCTCGGGGGCTGCACGGCACACCTCACATGCGCATCCCGGCCGTAGGGTGGACGCATGAACGATCGCATGGTGTGGATCGACTGCGAGATGACCGGCCTCTCGCTGTCCGACGACGCTCTCATCGAGGTGGCCGCCCTCGTCACCGACTCCGAGCTGAACGTACTCGGCGAAGGGGTGGACATCGTCATCCGCCCGCCGGACCGGGCGCTGGAGACGATGCCGGAAGTGGTCCGTCAGATGCACACCGCGTCCGGCCTGCTCGCCGAGCTCCCGGACGGCACGACCCTCGCGGACGCCGAGGAGCAGGTCCTCACGTACGTACGTGAGCACGTCAAGGAGCCGGGCAAGGCCCCGCTGTGCGGCAACTCGGTCGGCACCGACCGCGGCTTCCTGCTGCGCGACATGCCCACGCTGGAGGACTACCTCCACTACCGCATCGTCGACGTCTCCAGCATCAAGGAGCTGGCCCGCCGCTGGTACCCGCGGGCGTACTTCAACAGCCCCGAGAAGAACGGCAACCACCGCGCGCTGGCCGACATCCGTGAGTCCATCGCGGAACTGCGCTACTACCGCGAGGCCGTCTTCGTGCCGCAGCCCGGCCCGGACTCGGACACCGCGAAGGCGATCGCCGCCAAGCACGTCCTGCCTGCTCAGCCCGCCTGAGCGAGCCCGCGCGAGGGGCGCCGCGAAAGCCGTGCGCGAGCACCCCTTCGGACCCTGTACACTTTTTCTCGGCCGGTCGGGGAAACGACAGTAGAACCGCCGGTCATGGTGGGTGTAGCTCAGCTGGTAGAGCACCTGGTTGTGGTCCAGGATGCCGCGGGTTCGAGTCCCGTCACTCACCCTGTCGAACCGAGGGCTGATCCCTGAAAAGGGGTCAGCCCTCGGTCGTGTCCCGGTGCGCCTCCGGATCCGGCAGGACCTTGCGCAGCTCGGCCTCGACCTCCGAGCGTGTCGACCCCTGTTCCCTCGCGTACTCGGTGACCGTCTGCCCCAGATCGCGGTCGAGGTCACGCCAGGCCCGCCAGGCCGTCTCGTACGTCTCACGCTGGGGCGTGTTCCAGCCGCCCTCGTGGGTCGGCGCGCCGTAGGCGTCCCGGAGCTCCAGGACCCTCGTGTGCGCCTCGTCCGCGGCCCGCTGTTTCGCCAGAAGTTCCTCGAAGGTGTGTGCCACCCGCGGATCTTATGCACGGCCCGGGCGGGCCGCCTCCCGACCCGGCCGTCCGTGCGGCGCCCCCTGACTCACCCGGCGCAACCCGGCCGCTACGACGACGCCCGCGCCACCAATTCCGTCGCCAGCACCATCTGGCGCCGCTGCGGCCCTCGGGACACCGCCGGGCGCCGGTCGGCGATCTCGGCGAGCAACAGGTCGATCATCCGGCGGCCCATCTCCTCTATGGGCTGGCGGACGCTGGTGAGCGGCGGGTCCATGTGGCGGGCGATCGCGGAGTCGTCGTAGCCGACCAGGGCCACGTCGCCGGGGATACGGCGGCCGGCCTCGCGCAGCGCCTGGCGGGCGCCCGCCGCGGTCACGTCCGAGGCGGCGAAGACGGCGTCCAGGTCGGGCGCGCGGGCCAGCAGCTCGGTCATCGCGCGCCGGCCACCCTCCTCGGTGAAGTCACCCGCCTCGATCAGCTGTTCGTCCGCCGGGTGCCCGGCGTCGTGCAGCGCGTCGCGGTAGCCGTCGATGCGCCGCTGGGCGCCGTACACGTCGAGGCGGCCGGTGATGTGGGCTATGCGCCGGCGGCCCCCGGCGACCAGGTGTTCCACGGCGGAGCGTGCCCCGCCGTAGTTGTCGGAGTCGACCGAGGTCAGGGTCTCCTCCGCCGATCTCGGACCGCTGATCACCGCCGGGATCTCCAGCTGGGCCAGCAGGTCGGGCAGCGGGTCGTCCGCGTGGACCGAGACCAGCAGGACGCCGTCCACGCGGTGCGCCGCCAGGTACTGGGCGAGGCGCCGGCGCTCCCGGTCGCTGCCCGCGAAGATCAGCAGCAGCTGCATCTCGGTGTCGGACAGCTCGGCGCCGACACCGCGCAGCATGTCCGAGAAGTACGGCTCCGCGAAGAACCGGGTCTCCGGCTCGGGGACGACGAGGGCGATCGCGTCGGTGCGGTTGGCGGCGAGGGCGCGGGCCGCGGTGTTCGGTACGTAGCCGAGCTCGGCGACCGCCGCCTGAACCGCCGCGCGGGTCGCGTCGCTGACCCGGGGCGAGCCGTTGATCACCCGGGAGACGGTGCCGCGGCCCACGCCGGCGCGCGCGGCAACCTCCTCCAGGGTGGGCCGGCCACCGCTCCGGCCCCGCGCTCCGTGGCTTGCCATGGGCTCCGCCTTCCGCCGCCGTTCATCACGCTGGCCTGGAAATCTAACAGTCCCGTGTGCTGGGGTGACCCGCACCGGCCGCACCCCGGAGACGGGCCGGAACCGGCCGCCGGCAGCGGCCGCATCGGACCCTCACGTTCCAGTTAACAGCCCGATAACTGAACACATCTGCCGCTGTCCGCTCCCTTGACACCCCTGCGGGAACCGACGACTCTTCAACACATCACTGGTGGGAGCGCTCCCACAGTACCTGACACCTACACAACCCGCACGTTCCCCGCCCGAGCCGCAGCGCAACACATCACGGGCCCGACAATGCAGTTGGCCGGGGGGTCGGCACGTCAGGGCAACAGGAGGACGCAATGCGAGCACGTAAGCCGGTGGTCCTCGCGGCCATCGCCACGCTGGGCGCCGGGCTGCTGGCCGGCTGTGCCGACGACGGCGGCGACGAGGGCGGCTCCGGCTCCTCGGGCGGCGGCAAGGGCAAGACCACCATCACGCTGGGCCTGTTCGGCACGATGGGCTTCAAGGAAGCCGGCCTCTACGACGAGTACATGAAGCTCCACCCGGACATCACCATCAAGGAGAACGTCACCGAGCGCAACGAGAACTACTACCCGGCGCTCGTCAACCACCTCACCACCAACAGCGGCCTGATGGACATCCAGGCCGTCGAGGTCGGCAACATCGCCGAGGTGGCGCAGACCCAGGGCGCCAAGCTGCTCGACCTGTCGAAGTACGGCAAGGAGAGCGACTACCTGGAGTGGAAGTGGAAGCAGGCCGCCACCCCCGAGGGCCAGACGATCGGCCTCGGCACCGACGTCGGCCCGATGGCCGTCTGCTACCGCAAGGACCTGTTCGAGAAGGCCGGTCTGCCCACCGACCGTGAGGAGGTGGGCAAGCTGTGGGCGGGCGACTGGGAGAAGTTCGTCGACGCCGGCCGCGACTACCAGAAGAACGCGCCCTCCGGCACCACCTTCATGGACTCCCCCGGCGGCCTGATCCAGGCGATCCTCAGCAGTGAGACCGAGCGCTTCTACGACTCCTCCGGCGAGGTCGTCTACAAGACCAACCCGGCCGTCAAGTCCGCGTTCGACCTGACCGCGGCGGCGGCCGAGGACGGACTGGTCGGCAACCAGACGCAGTTCCAGCCGGCCTGGGACACCACCATCGCCAACAGCAAGTTCGCCGCGATGTCCTGCCCGCCCTGGATGCTCGGCTACATCAAGGGCAAGTCGAAGCCGGACGCGGCCGGCAAGTGGGACGTGGCCGCGGCTCCCAAGTCGGGCAACTGGGGCGGCTCCTTCCTGGCCGTGCCCAAGTCCGGCAAGAACGCCGAGGAGGCCGCGAAGCTCGCCGCCTGGCTGACCGCGCCCGAGCAGCAGGCCAAGCTGTTCAAGGTGCAGGGCAACTTCCCGAGCACGCCGCCCGCGTACGAGATGGACGAGGTCAAGAGCGCCAAGAACGACATGACCGGTGACGCCCCGATCGGCGAGATCTTCGCCGAGGCCGCCAAGAGCGCCCCGGTGCAGGTGATCGGCCCGAAGGACCAGATCATCCAGCAGGGTCTGACCGACAACGGCGTGATCCTGGTCGCGCAGGGCAAGTCGGCCAAGGAGGCCTGGGACACCGCCGTGAAGACCATCGACAACAACCTGGACCAGTGACCCGTATGACCACTGGGCACGACACCGCCGCCGCGTCCCCCGTCAAGGAGGGGGGCGCGGCCCCGGCCCGCCCGGCCGGCGCGCCGGTCTCCGAGCAGGAGCGGCGGCGCCGGGCCCGCTTGTCCCGTCGCTGGCAGCGGGACATGCGCTTCAGCCCGTACGCCTTCGTCTCGCCGTTCTTCCTGCTGTTCCTCGCGTTCGGCCTGTTTCCGCTGGTCTACACGGGGTGGGCCTCGCTGCACCAGGTGGAGCTGACCGCGCCCACCGACATGAACTGGGTGGGCCTGCGCAACTACACCCGGATCTTCGACGACGACTTCTTCTGGAACGCGGCCCGCAACACCCTGACCATCGGCGTCATCTCCACGGTGCCGCAGCTGCTGATGGCGATGGGCCTGGCCCACATCCTCAACTACAAGCTGCGCGCCTCGACCTTCTACCGGGTCGTGATGCTCGCTCCGTACGCCACCTCGATCGCCGCCGCCTCGCTGGTCTTCGTGCTGCTCTTCGGCCGCGACTACGGCATGATCAACTGGGCGCTCGGGGCCGTCGGCTTCGACCACGTCGACTGGCAGAACGACAAGTGGCCCTCGCAGATCGCCGTCTCCACGATCGTCATCTGGCGCTGGACCGGCTACAACGCGCTGATCTACCTGGCGGCGATGCAGGCGATACCGCAGGACCTGTACGAGTCGGCGGCGCTGGACGGGGCGAGCCGCTGGCAGCAGTTCGTCCATGTGACGCTGCCCTCGCTACGGCCGACGATCCTGTTCACCGTCGTCGTGTCGACGATCGGCGCCTCCCAGGTGTTCGGCGAGCCACTGCTGTTCGACGCCAACAAGGGGGCCTCGGGCGGATCCCAGCACCAGTTCCAGACGCTCGGCCTGTACCTGTACGAGCAGGGCTGGGTCAACCAGCACCTGGGCCGCGCCTCCGCCATCGCCTGGACGATGTTCCTGATCCTCATCGTGATCGGGATCGTCAACTACGTCATCTCGCGCCGGCTGCGCGCCAGTAGTGGAGGAGACCGGCCGTGACGACGACACTCACCAAGCCGCCGGCCGGGCGGGCCGGGCGCCCCCGGCGGTCCAAGGCCGCGCGCGCCGGCGGGACCCTGCACGCCGGGCCCGTCGCCTACGCGATCCTCGCCCTGTTCACCGTCGGGTCGCTGTTCCCGCTGGTGTGGACGGCGATCGCGGCGTCCCGGGACAACCAGCGGCTGGCCGAGACGCCGCCGCCGTTCTGGTTCGGCTCGAACCTGATGGACAACCTGGAGATCGCCTGGAAGGACGCCAACCTGGGCGAGGCCTTCCTCAACACCACGATCGTGGCCGGGATCTCGGCCGTCACCATCGTGGTGCTGTCGACGGTCGCCGGGTTCGCCTTCGCCAAGCTGCGGTTCCGGGGCCGGAACGCGATGATGCTGATCGTCATCGGCACGATGATGGTGCCACCGCAGCTCAGCGTGATCCCGCTGTACATGATGGTCGCGAAGCTGGACTGGACCGATCAGCTCCAGGCGGTGATCCTGCCGTCGATCGTGAGCGCGTTCGGTGTGTTCTTCATGCGCCAGTACCTGCTCCAGGCGCTGCCCGACGAGCTGATCGAGGCGGCGCGGGTGGACGGTGCGAGCAGCTGGCGCGTGGTGTGGCACATCGTGTTCCCGGCGGCCCGGCCCGCGATGGCGGTGCTCGGCATGCTGATGTTCGTCCAGACGTGGAACGACTTCCTGTGGCCGTTCCTGGTCCTGACGCAGACCGGCAACCCGACCGTGCAGGTGGCGGTCGCGGGTCTGGGCCGCGGCTACACCCCCGACCAGTCCCTGATCATGGCCGGTGCCCTCCTGGGCACGGTGCCGCTGCTGCTGGTCTTCGCGATCTTCGGCAAGCAGATCGTGGGCGGCATCATGCAGGGCGCGGTCAAGGGCTGACGCCTTCTCGCCTCCAGGGGCCGGGTCACCGCCGCCTCGGCCCCTCTTTCTCTCGACCTTCCTGGGAGCGCTTCCATGCCTGAACCCGAATCGCCGGTCTCCTTCCCGCCCGCCTTCCTCTGGGGCGCGGCCACCTCCGCGTACCAGATCGAGGGCGCGGTGCGGGAGGGCGGCCGCACCCCGTCCATCTGGGACACCTTCAGCCACACGCCGGGCAGGACGGCCGACGGCGACACCGGTGACATCGCTGTCGACCACTACCACCGCTTCCGCGAGGACGTCGCGCTGATGGCCGGGCTGGGCCTGACCGCGTACCGCTTCTCCATCTCCTGGCCGCGGGTGCAGCCGACGGGCCGCGGCCCCGCCGTCCAGGTCGGGCTCGACTTCTACCGGCGGCTGGTGGACGAGCTGCTGGCAGCCGGCATCAAGCCGGCCGTCACGCTCTACCACTGGGACCTGCCGCAGGAGCTGGAGGACGCGGGTGGCTGGCCGGAGCGCGACACCGCCTTCCGGTTCGCGGAGTACGCACAGATCGTCGGCGACGCACTCGGTGACCGGGTGGAGCAGTGGATCACGCTCAACGAGCCGTGGTGCAGCGCCTTCCTCGGCTACGGCTCGGGCGTGCACGCCCCCGGCCGGACCGAACCGGCGGCCGCGCTGCGGGCGGCCCACCATCTGAACCTCGCCCACGGGCTGGGCACCTCCGCGCTGAGGTCGGTGATGCCGGCCCGCAACTCGATCGCGGTGTCCCTCAACTCGTCGGTGGTGCGGCCTGTTTCGCAGGACCCCGCGGACCTGGCGGCGGCCCGGAAGATCGACGACCTGGCCAACGGGATCTTCCACGGCCCGATGCTGCACGGCGCCTACCCGCAGACCCTGACGGCCGCGACGGCGCCGGTGACGGACTGGTCGTTCGTCCAGGACGGCGACCTGGTCGCCGCCCACCAGCCGCTGGACGCCCTGGGCCTCAACTACTACACCCCGGCGCTGGTCTCGGCCGCCGATTCCGAGGCGAACGGCCCGCGGGCCGACGGTCACGGTGCGAGCGCCCACTCCCCCTGGCCGGGCGCGGACGACGTGGCGTTCCATCAGACGCCGGGTGAGCGAACGGAGATGGGCTGGACCATCGACCCGTCCGGCCTGCACGAACTGATCATGCGGTACACGCGCGAGGCACCGGGACTGCCGCTGTACATCACCGAGAACGGCGCCGCCTACGACGACAAGCCCGACCCCGAGGGCCGCGTCCACGATCCCGAGCGCATCGCCTACCTCCACGGCCACCTCGCCGCGGTCCACCGGGCCGTCGCGGACGGCGCCGATGTCCGGGGCTACTACCTGTGGTCCCTGATGGACAACTTCGAGTGGGCGTACGGCTACGGCAAGCGGTTCGGCGCGGTGTACGTCGACTACGCGACGCTGGAGCGGACGCCGAAGTCGAGCGCCCTGTGGTACGCACAGGCGGCGCGCTCGGGGACGCTGCCGCCGGTCGCCGGGGTGTAGCCGGGGGCGAGGGGGAGGCCGGGGCGCGGCACCGGTGGGGGGAGTGCCGCGCCCCGGGGTCAGGGTCTACTCGTAGGCCGCGAACGCCTTGGAGAAGGCGAACTCGTCCTGGTCGACCGAGCTGCAGGTGGCGTCGGCGGCGGGCTTCGGGCCGCCGGGGCACGCCTTGTCCCGGGTGCCCGACCACATGGACAGCCGGCCGAGGCCCTTCGACCTGGCGAAGTTCACCAGCTGGGTGGCGTCCTCGACCGTGAAGACCTCGGTGACGACGTCGTTGACACCGATCATCGGCGTGACCGCGACCGTCTTCCAGGCCGCGCTGTCGGAGAGACCGAGCACGCTCTTGATCTGGGCCTGGGTGGCGGTGGCCGCCTGCTCGGCGTAGGTGCCCATGTCGCCGCTGTACGCGGGGCCGTAGTCCATCGCCATGATGTTGACGGCGTCGATCCGCACGCCGTTCCGCTCGGCGTCCGCGAGCAGGTCGACCCCGGGCTGGGTGAGCCCCTCCGGCATCACCGGCAGGGTGAAGGAGACGTCCAGGCCGGGGTGTTGCTTCTGGAGCCCGGCGATCGCCTGGGCGCGGCGGGTGTTGGCGGCCTTGTCCGGCAGCGCGCCGCCCTCGACGTCGAAGTCGACCTTGGTGAGGTCGTAGGCGTCGACGACCTTCCCGTACGCCGCCGCCAGCGCGTCCGCCGACGCGCACGCCATGGCCAGCTCGCTGCCGGCCGCGCCGCCGAAGGACACCCGGACGTCGCCGCCCTGTGCCCGCAGGGCCCCTATCTGCCGGGCCACGGCGTCGTTCGCCAGGTCCGTCACCCCGCCCCACTTCGGCGTACAGCCACCGCCGTCGGTGACGAAGGCGAGGTTGTAGTCCTTCACGCCGGTCGCCTCGGCGGCGGCGAGCAGATCGAACGCCGGGTGGAGGGAGGTGTCGACGTACGGGGCGAAGCCGGCGGTCGCGGACGTACCGGTGCCGGTGCTCTGGGAGGGGGTGGCCGTCGGGGTGCCGGCCGGGGGCGCCGTCGGCTCCCCGGTCGGCGTGGCGGCCGGGGCCGGGGTGGCCGGACGGCCGGTCGGCTCCGGCGTGGCGGAGTCGTCGACGGAGCACTTCGCGCCGTCGATCAGGCAACCGGTGGGCGCGGCCGAGCCGTTGACCACGAAACCGACGGTCACCGACTCGCCGGGCGCCAGGCCGTCCTTGTCCCAGGACGGCGGCCGCACGGTGACGTGCCGGCCGCTCACGGCGGACTCGCCGTTCCACAGCGAGCCGAGCTTCGCACCCGACGGGAGGTCGAACTCCAGCTTCCAGCCGGTCTTCTTCCGGTCGCTGTCGTTGGTGACGACGTACTGCCCGGTGTACCCCGTCGACCAGTGACTGGTCCTCGTGTACGCCGCGCCGGTCCCGGCCGCCTGCGCCGTGCCGGTGAACAGGAACGCGCCGCCGCCGGCCACCGCCGCGGCGACCACACCGCCGATCGCCTTGTTCCTGCCACTGGTCCTGCGCCGGTGCGTGCTCATCACGTGCCTGCCTTCGCTGTTCACGAGGAGGGATTGCGGCAGCACGCTAGCGAGCTGGAATCGGGCAAAAGGCCTGATCGAGACGGGTCCGGGGATCTTATGGTGCGCTTAAGGAAGCGATCCGGAGCGGTTAATGGTCGCGCTCGGCCTGCCCGGTCTGCGGCGTCTCATGGCCCCTCGGTGACTGCGCCGCCCGGGCATCCGCGCACGCCCGTCCAGCTGGATCCAGATCCGCACCTCGGTCCCGCCCAGCACCGACGAACCGATCCGCACGTCACCGCCCGTCGCCTCCGCGAGCCGCCGCACGATGTCCAGCCCGAGGCCGGTCGACCCGTCGCTGCCGGAACCCCGGCCGCGCGCCATCGCCGCCTCGGGGTCGGCTATGCCGGGCCCCGCGTCGGAGACGAGCACGATCACCGCGTCCTCGCCGTTGTGCACGTCGACCGCGAAGGCGGTGCCCACGGGGGTGTGCCGGAAGACGTTGCCCAGCAGGGCGTCGAGGGCGGCGGCCAGGTCGGCGCGGGCCACGGGTATGCGCACCGGGCGGTCCACGCCGGCCGTGCGCACCTTGCGGCCCTCGTCCTCGGCCAGCGCCGACCAGAACGCCATCCGCTCCCGCACCACCTCCGCCGCGTCGCACCCGGCGCCCGGGCCGGCCGCGGTGGTCTGCGGCTTGGCCTCCCGGGCGGTCCGGATGATCGTGTCGACCTCACGCTCCAGCTGGGCCACCGCGGCCCGGGTCTGCTCGGCGGCGGGCCCGTCCCCGAGGGAGGCAGCGTTCAGCCGCAGCACGGTCAGCGGTGTCCGAAGGCGGTGGGACAGGTCCGCCGCCAGCTCCCGCTCGTTCGCCAGGAGCTGGACGACCTGGTCGGCCATCGAGTTGAACGCCACGGCCGCCAGCCGCAGTTCCCGCGGTCCTTCCTCGGGCACCCGGGCGCCCAGCCGGCCGTCCCCCAGCTCGCGCGCGCCCTTGACCAGGCGCTGGGCCGGCCGCACCATCCGCGCGCCCAGCCGGTCGGCGACCGCGACCGAACCGACGACCAGGGCCAGCCCGACCCCGGCCAGCACGGCCCAGGCCGTACCCACGCCTTTGGCCACCGCCGCGTCGGGGATGAACACCTCGACAACGGCGAACCTCCCGGAGCTCAGCGCGACCGGCTGGAGCAGTGCCGAACCGCCGGGGGCCGCGGCCGTCGAGGCCCGGCCGGTCTCCCGGGTGGCCTCCACGTCCGCGTCGGCGGCCCGCTGCCGGCCGATCCCGACGTCCTGCGTGCCGTCACCGCCCGGTATGTGCAGGGCCACGACGTCGCCGGATCCCGCGGCGGCGACGGCGCGTTCGAGCTGGGCACGGTCGGTGGTGATGGACAGTGCCGGGGCGATCTCCGCCGCGTCCCGCTCCGCGCCGGAGAACGCGCGGTCGCGGGCCATCTCCTTGATGACCAGGCCGAGCGGCACCGCGAAGGCGACCACGACCATCGCGGTGACCGCCAGCGAGACCTTCACCAGTGCCCATCTCATGGCCGCGCCTCCGCTCCCGGCGGCTCCAGCTTCACGCCGACGCCGCGCAGGGTGTGCAGATAGCGCGGCCGCGCGGCGGTCTCGCCCAGTTTCCTGCGCAGCCACGACAGATGGACGTCGATGGTCTGGTCGTCCCCGTAGGACTGCTGCCACACCTCGGCGAGCAGCTCCCGGCGCGACACGACGACACCGGGCCGCCCGGCGAGGAAGGCGAGCAGGTCGAACTCGCGCCGGGTGAGGTCCAGTCGTACGCCGTCCAGCTCGGCCTGGCGCCGCAGCGGGTCCACGGTCAGACCCCCGACCCGGAGCACCGGGGACGGCGGGGCGTCGCCCCCGGCCGCGCGGGAGCGGCGCAGCACGGCGGCGATCCGGGCCGAGAGGTGCTCGACGGAGAAGGGCTTGGTCAGATAGTCGTCCGCGCCGTCGTTCAGCAGCCGGACCACCTCCGCCTCGTCGTCCCGCGCGGTGGCGATGATCACCGGGACGTCCGTGATGCCGCGCAGCATCTTCAGGGCCTCGGAGCCGTCCAGGTCGGGCAGGCCGAGGTCCAGGATGACGACGTCGAAACGGAAATGGGCCACCTCGCGCAGCGCCTCCAGCGCCGTACCCACGCTGCGCACGGTGTGCGCGGCGTCGGTCAGATGCCGGATGAGCGCCGAGCGTACGAACTGGTCGTCCTCGACGACGAGAACACTTGCCATGCGCCGCACCGTACGCCATGCGGCGGAGCCTGGTCCGGCGCCTGTGGACAACCCGCAGCCTGTGGACAACTCACGTGCCGCCGTGACCGGTGGGACAGCAGTGGCATGGGTGAGGCAGTATGGCCCGCGATGCTCAGAGGAGTCGTACACGTACTGGCTTGGTCGCTCGCCACGGGCGCGGCGACCACGCTGTCGTGGTGGGGTGTCCACTCGGTCATGGCGGGCACGGTCTACGACCCACCGCGCGCGCTGCCCGTGACCGCGGCCGGCACGACCACGCGGGAGCCGGAGCCGGGGCCGACCGCCGCGAGCACGCGCCGGGCCGAGCCGTCGAAGACCCCGAGCTCCTCGCCGGCGACGCGTGGGCCGGTCCCGCCGGCCGCCGCGAGCAGCGCCCCGAGCCCGCAGGCGCCCGCCTCCGCGTCCGCGTCCGCGTCCGGCGAGGTCAAGAGCTACGCCACCGAGGGGGGCCGGGTCGTCTTCGACCTCGGCGAAAGCTCCGCGACGCTGGTGTCGGCGACGCCGGGCGCGGGCTGGTCGATGCAGGTGTGGAAGACGCAGACGTGGATCCGCGTGGAGTTCGCGGCGGGCGCCGAGCGGGTGTCGGTGTTCTGCACATGGCACGACGGCCCGCCGCGGGTGGAGATCGGTACGTACTAGCCCACGTGCGGCGCCGTGCCCCAAGACCGGCGTCCGGCGGCCGGTGTTCAGCGTCCGGCGTTCGCGTACGGGTTCAGCGGAAGACCGACGGTGGAGGCGCCGGTGAGGCGACCGCCGCGGCGTCCGTCACCGGGGTGGCGCCTCCCGTGAAGTCGGTGAGCCTGCTGCCGTGTTCGACGCGGCCGGGGTGGAGGTCGGAGGCGGCGCGGCGGGTCAGTTCGGCGATCGGGAGGGGATGGTCCGAGGCGACGAGGACCGCGTTTCCGAAGCGCTTGCCCCTGAGCACGGCCGGGTCGGCGACCAGGGCGAGCTCGGGGAAACGTGCGGCGGCCGTGGCGATCTGGCCGCGCAGATGGGCGAGCGGCGGACCGTCGGCGAGGTTGGCGGTGTACAACCCGCCGGGCCGCAGCGCCCTGCGGACCTCGTCGAGGAACTCGGTCGAGGTGAGGTGGGCGGGCGTACGGGCGCCGCTGAACACATCGGCGACGACCAGGTCCGCCCAGCCGTCCGGCACCTTGCCGAGCCCTGCGCGGGCGTCCGTCGAGCGCACCCGGATGCGTGCGTTCGGCGCCAACGGCAACTCGCGGCGGACCAGTTGGACAAGGGACGCGTCGCGTTCGACGACCTGCTGGGTGGAGCGGGGGCGGGTGGCGGCGACGTAGCGGGCGAGGGTGAGGGCGCCACCGCCGAGGTGGACGGCCTGCAGGGGTCTGCCGGGTGGGGCGGCGAGGTCGATGACGTGGCCGAGACGCCGCTGGTACTCGAAGAAGAGGTACGCCGGGTCGTCCAGATCGACGTGCGACTGCGGGGCGCCGTCGATCAGCAGGGTCCAGGCACGCGCCCGGTCCGGGTCCGGGATCAGCTGGGCGAGCCCGCCGTCGACGGTCTCTTCGACGGCTTCGACGGCGGCCTGCACCCGCCGCGGCTTCCTGGACTTTCCCACGCAGCCATTATCGGGGGGTACGGCGGCATCGGCGCAGCCGGCGGCGGGGGGCCGGGGCCGCCGCCGGCGTCAGCGGCAGTTGTCCGCCGCCTCGATCGTCCGAGCCGCCTCGCCCAGTGCCCGGCGCAGTACCGCGGGGTCGGTCGCCGGCTCGGACTCGCCGGGCGGCAGCAGCCAGGCCGAGCCGGGGAGCGACTCGGGGCCACCGGCCGGCGGCTCGGGCGCCAGGCTCAGTCCCCGTCCGTTGGTCTCGGTGCAGGTGCTGCCCGGCATGTCCCACCCCGCCGCCGTCCCGGGCGGGACCACGAAGCAGAGGGTGTCGCAGCCGTCGTCGTGCAGGACCGGGCCCACGGCCTCGATCTCACCGCGCCGGAGAATGTCCACCGCCTCCAGCCCCTGCCGGGCGGGAACCGTCACGAGGTCGCACGCCGGCAACGGCGTACAGGAAGCAGTGCTCCGGCTGGTCTCCATCCCGGCCTCCACCACGGAACCCCTCCTTGGGCGAGCAGGCCGGGAGTCGGGCGGCTCCCGGTCCACAGGATTCAACGCCCCACGGCGTCAACGGCTACGGCGAAAGTGCGCCGCAAAGGATGGCAGTTCATGGCAGATCCCGTATGAGATATCCGGTTTGTAGCCAAACGCAGCGTGCCGGGCTCGTCACAGCAGGTACGTTCTTGCCCGCCGGAATCAGGGCATCACTTGGATAAATAGTTCAACTCACCCTAATCCGGCATGGTTCGACGGTTCGCATGAGAGGACCCGGCCATGACGTCGTCAAGCGCGACCTCGTCCCAGCCCAACCGGCCACCGCGGCCGAACCTCGCCTTCCGGCGCCTGCGCGGCAGGCGTTCACCTGCCGAGTTCGCCGCGGCGGTGCGGCGCGCCGCGCGCGAGATCGGCGAGCGGGTCAGCTGTGACGCGCGCTACATCGGCCGGGTGGAGGCGGGCGAGATCCGCTGTCCCAACTACGCCTACGAGCGGGTGTTCCTGCACATGTTCCCCGGACGCACGCTCACCGACCTGGGGTTCGCGCCCCGCTCGTCCGTTCGCGGGCGCGGTCGCGGGGCGCGCACGGACGAGGACACGCCCCCCGTGCACTCCCAGAGCCCGGCGCAGAGCACGAGTGAGACGCGCGGGCCGGGCGAGCCGTATGACACCACGCAGGACCCGTACGACACGCACATCAACTACGAGGAGAGCGACGTGCTGCGTCGCGCATTCATGACCGGCGGAGGCGCCACCGTGGCCGCCGCCTCGCTGGGTCCCTTCGGGCTCGCACTCGACGCCTCGGCGGCGGAACGTCCCGTCCGGCGCGCCGGGTCGAGCGAGGCGGGCGCACTCGAAGAAGCCGTCCGCAGAATCCGGTTGCTCGACGACCGGCACGGGGCGGACGGGTTGTACCGGCGCGCGGCGGCTCCGCTTCGCGCCGCGTACGCGCTGCTGGACGCCGGAGCGACACGGCAGGCGACCGCCGACCGGTTGCACTCGGGCGCCGGTGAGCTGGCCATCTCGGTGGGGTGGCTGGCACACGACTCGGGCCGGTTCGACGACGCGCGCTCGCACTACGCGGAGGCGCTGGCGACCGCGCGGATGACCGGGGATCCGGCGCTGGAGGCGCACGCGTTCTGCAACACGGCGTTCCTCGCACGGGATGCCGGCCGGCCCCGGGAGGCGGTTCGGGCGGCGCAGGCCGCACAGCGGATCGCGCGGCCCCTGGGGTCGGCCCGGCTGATGTCGCTGCTGGCGTTGCGCGAGGCAGGGGGATGGGCGGGCCTCGCCGACCGCACCGGATGCGCCCAGGCGCTCACCCGCGCGCACGCCCTGTACGACCGGGGCTCCTCGGACGCCGACCCCGAGTGGATGACCTTCTACGGAGAAGCCGAACTGGAGGCGCTGGAGGCCCAGTGCTGGTCGACGCTGGGCGACTGGACCCGGGCGTCGCGGCACGCGCGGCGGGCGGCGCATCTGCAGGATCCGCACTTCACCCGGAACATCGCCCTCTACACGGCCGAACTCGCCGACGATCTCGCGCGCGGGGGGCGGCCCGACGAGGCCGCCGCGGCGGGGATGCGGGTGCTGGACCTGCTGGACGAGGTGCAGTCGTCGCGCATCCAGGCGATGTTGGCGGGGACGGCACGGGTGCTGCTGCCGCACCGGCGGGCTTCCGGGGTGTCGGCGTTCCTCGAACGGCACGCTTCCACGCCACGACAGGTGTGACGCGGGTACGGGGTGCCGGACCCGGCGTCGCGCCCCCCGTACGGCTACCCCGCCAGGTGACCCATGTCGTTCCAGCTCTCGATCGCCGGCTCGCCGTACGCCCAGCCCAGCACGGACAGGGATGTCGGGTTGAGGCGGATGCGGGCCGCGAAGTCGAGGGGGAGGTTCAGCCAGCGGGCGCCGATCGACCGCAGGATGTGGCCGTGCGCGAAGACCAGGACGTCGCGGTCCTGCGAGCGGGCCCAGCCGACGACCTCGTCCGCGCGGGCCGTGATGCCGGCCAGGCTCTCGCCCTCGGGGACACCGTCGCGCCAGATGAGCCAGCCGGGGCGGCGGGCCTGGATCTCGGCCGGGGTCAGGCCCTCGTACGCACCGTAGTCCCACTCCAGGAGGGCGTCCCAGGTGCCGGCCCGCGAGCCGAAACCGGCCAGCTCGCAGGTCTCCCGCGCGCGGGAGAGCGGGCTGGTGCGGACCTCGACGCCGCGGAGCCCGGCATGCGGCGCCTGGTGCAGGCGTTCGCCGAGGAGTTTCGCGCCGCGCCGGCCCTCGTCGAGGAGGGGTATGTCGGTCCTGCCGGTGTGCTTTCCGGCCAGCGACCACTCCGTCTGCCCGTGCCGGGCCAGCAGGATGCGCGGTGCCATGAGGGGACGGGGCCTTTCCTGGAGAAGAACTGAGGCGGAACCTCTCCATCATCGCGCACCTCCTCCACGGGCAACCCGGGGGGCGATCCCGGCGTCTATCAGGGCCGGAAGGGCACCCGTAGGGCGCAGACACATACACCGTAAAGTGGTACGACCGGCCGCCGGGCCGAGGGGCGCCGCGACGAGATGGGGGAGGGCGATCGGATGCCGCACGCCGAGACACCGGGCATCGAGGCGTCCCCCCACCCCCGGTTGCGCTGGTGGTCCGAGCTGCCGCTGATCCTGCTGGTGTACGCCTGCTACTCGGCGGGGCGGCTGCTCGCCCGCGGCGACGCCACCACCGCCGTCGACCACGGCCTGGCGATACTGCGCGTCGAGAAGGCCCTGCATCTCAACGCCGAGCATCCGCTCAACCGCCTGTTCACGCGCGAGGCGTGGGTAGGCGTACCGGCCGACTTCTGGTACGCGTCCCTGCACTACCTGGTCACGCCCGCGCTGCTCATCTGGCTCTTCCGGTCCCGGACGGTGCGCTACCGCGCGGCCCGCACCTGGCTGATGACCTCGACCTTCATCGGTCTCGTCGGCTTCACGCTGATGCCCACCTGCCCGCCCCGGCTGCTGTCCGCCGGGTACGGCTTCGTGGACACGATGGCCCAGTACAGCACGTACGGCTGGTGGGCCGGCGAGGCGAGCGCGCCGCGCGGACTGGGCGGCATGACCAACCAGTACGCCGCGATGCCCAGCCTGCACGTCGGCTGGGCGCTGTGGTGCGGGGTCATCCTGTGGCGGTACGGCGGGACACGCCTGGCCAAGGCCGCCGGCGTCGTCTATCCGCTGGTGACCACGATCGTGGTGATGGGCACCGCGAACCACTATTTCCTCGACGCGGTCGCGGGGGCCGCCGTGATGGGCGCCGGGCTGCTGCTGACGCCGTACGTGATGCGCGCCTCCAGCCGCGTGCGGACATCGCTGACCGCCCGCGTCACACCGGCCACGACGGACTCCTGGGCGGCTCGGGCCTCGGTTGTCGGTGGCGGATGTCAGACTTCGGCGGGTGAGCGAATTCCACGGCAGCGCGAGTCGCGGTTCGGATCAGGAGCCGAGCCGAGTGCCTCCCCCACGGACGCGGGGGACGGCGCTCCGGCACCGGCTCGCTGAGCTGCGCGGTCCCGACGTCCCGGCCAAGGCGCTGGACGCCCGCGCCCTGGCGGCCCTCGCCGCCAACCCGGGCTGCAGACGGCGCGCGATCCTCGACGGCGCCGGGGTGGACAAGGCGGCGCTGGCCGGTGCGCTGGGCTCGCCGCCGGCGTTCGGGCAGTCGCAGTTCGCCTTCATGCGCGGCAACGCGTTCGAGGCGCGCGTGAAGGCGGACGGCGGCGCCGACCTGCTGCGGCTGGCGCACGAGAAGCTGGACCCGGGCGCCGGGGCCCCCGCGGAAGCGCGCTTGCCCGAGCTGTCGGCAGTCGGTCCCGAGGGCCGTGCCGCGCGTACGGCGCTGGCACTGCGCGAGGCCGTCGAAGCCGGTGGCTGGACGCTGCTCGACCATCCGATGCTCGCGCTGGACGTCGCGGGCTCCCCCGCGTTCCTGGAGCCGGACGCCGTGGTCGTGCACCCGGACGGCGCCTGGACGGTCGTCGAGATCAAGTCGTTCCCGATGCTGGACGGTTCCGCGGATCCCGCGAAGGTGGGGGCCGCCGCGCGGCAGGCGGCGGTGTACGTGCTGGCGCTGGAGGAGGTCGCCGCCCGCATGGATCCCGCCCCGCCGGTGCGCCACCAGGTCCTGCTGGTCTGCCCGAAGGACTTCTCCAACCTGCCCACCGCCTCCGCCGTGGACGTGCGCAAGCAGCGCGCGGTCACCCGGCGCCAGCTGACCCGGCTCACGCGCATCGAGGACATCGCCGGCGCGCTCCCCGAGGGCACGTGCTTCTCCCCCGAGCTGCCCGCCGACCGGCTCACCGCCGCGGTCGAGTCGGTTCCGGCGACGTACGCGCCCGAGTGCCTGTCCGCGTGCGAGCTGGCCTTCCACTGCCGGGAACGCTCGCGCGCGCGGGGCGCGGTGACCTCCCTCGGCCGCTCCCTCCGCGCCGAACTGGGCGGTCTGACCACCGTCGAGGAGATCCTCGCGGCCTCCCGTGGCGAGACGGGCGACCCGGCCGACCCGGCGGTGGCCGCCCTGCGCCGGGCGGCCCAGCTGCGCGCCGAGGCCCTGGGCCGGCAGCACCCCGGGACGCCGGCCGCGCAGCGTCAGGGGACACCTCCCGCGCAGCCCCCGGGGACGCCTGCCCCGCAGCACCCCGGGGCCCCCGCCGCCCAGCCCCCGGGGACGCACGAGCCGCAGCACCCCGGCGCGCCCCACCGGCGCACCGAGGACCCGGAGGCCGCCCGGTGTCGCTGATCTCCACCCTCGCCCGCCTCGAAGCCGTCGGCACCGGGCGGGCCCAGCCGGCCGCGACCGTCCGGCACCGGCACCTGTCGGAGCACCCCCTGGTCCTCGTACCGCTGACGACCGCCGGTGAGGCGGGCGCCCCGCTGGGCGCGCTGGTCGGCACCGACCGGGACGCGCCGCGCCTGCTGGCCGTACCGCAGCCACGCGACCGCGACCTCCGGTTCACCTTCCTGGCCGAACTGGCCGAGGTGGTCCTGCCGTACCTCGACGCGCACGCCGAGAGCGTCGAGGCCGCCGAGCGCACCGAGACCGACCCGGAGACCGGCAAGCGGGTCAAGGTCGAGGTGGAACTGTGCGCGGACGCCCCGCAGTTGATCGTGCCGAGCCGCCCTGGCATCGACCTCGTACGGCTCCTGGGACGCTCGATGCGCTTTCGCCGTACGGCGGAGCAGGACCCCGGGACGCCCCATCCCGCGCCGCCGCGGGTGCCCCTGCTCGGCCGGTGGCTGACGCACTACGGGGAGCGCGCGCGGGTCCCCGGCTCCTCACTGCTGCTCGCCCTGACGGACGTGCTCTCACGGCACTGGGCGACCGGCCAGTCCAGCCTGGAGGACCAGCACCTGGGCGCGCTGCTCGCCTGGATCGACCCGCCGGAGGGCAGTACCGGCGCCGAGGCCGCGCTGCGGGCCGAGCTGGACCGGGACGGGCGGGGCCAGCTGCTGTGGCCGCCGGCGGGACCGGCCACCGACCCGGCCTTCGACAACAAGCTGCTCGCCCCGGCCATCGATCGCTACGACCGGGCGCGCACCGCCCTCGCCGCCGCCGAGGACGGCCTGGAGGCGGACGACCGGCTCGGGGACGTCACCGCCGCCGAGCGCGAGATCCGCGCCCTTGTCGAGCGGGTCACGCGCCCCACCTGGGACGCGGTCTGGCGGGGCCTGGACCTGCTGCGGGAGCTGCCCGAGGGGGCGCGGGTCGAGGAACGGTGGACGCGCGACCGCTGGTCGTTCACCGGTCATCGTGACCGGGTGCTCGCGGGCGAGCCCCCGCAGCCGCGCCGCGACGACGCGGTGACGGCGGCGAACAAGCTGGCCGCGCGAGAGCGCGAACAGGCGCGCCTGGAGGCCCAGGAGGCTCTCGACGATCCGCTGGTGATGGCGGGGCGGCGGCTGTCCGGGGAGGCGTTCGCGGGCGAGGTCACGGATGTGGTCATGGCGTACAGCGAGGGCAAGCGGCCCAGTCCGCGCCCGCTCGTCACCGTCCGCACGGACGACCGGCCGCACCTGGGCGAGCGCGCGAAGGTGTACCGCTCGCTGGGCGGCAAGCCGCAGGCCGCCGAGTTCGTCGCGTACGAGGACGAGGGGGCGCCGGAGGACGGCGGGCCCGGGGGGAGCGGCGGCGGGCTGCTCGTCCTGCGGATCCTCGACAAGATGGGGCGCGGCAAGGAGCCCGAGGCCGGGTCCGTGCCGGAGAAGGGCGACTCCGTGTGTTTCACGCTGTTCGAGCACGAGCAGCGGGGCGGCGCGAAGCTGCCCGACCCGGAGGAGACGCCGTGGACGCACGGCGGGCCACCCGGTGAGGCGACCGGTCCGGAGCCCGCCGATCCCGTCACCGAGGAGGACGTCCTGTGACCACGGAGACCGTCTTCGACCCCGGTGCCGCGGCGGCGCGCGCGACCGGCGCGATCCTCCACGACACCCTGCACGGCCCGCACCGCGGTGTCGTCGTCGATTCCCCGCCCGGCGCCGGCAAGTCGACGCTGGTGGTGCGCGCGGCGCTCGAACTGGCCGACGCGGGCCGCCCGCTGATGGTCGTCGCGCAGACCAACGCCCAGGTCGACGACCTGGTCCTGAGGCTCGCCGAGAAGAACCCCGAGCTGCCGGTGGGCCGCCTGCACAGCAGTGACGCGGACCCGTACGACAAGGCGCTGGACGAGCTGGCGAACGTACGGAAGTCGGCGAAGGCGGCGGACCTGACGGGGCTGCCGGTGGTCCTGTCCACCGCCGCCAAATGGGGTCATGTGAAGGTCGACGAGCCGTGGCGGCACGCGATCGTCGACGAGGCGTACCAGATGCGGTCGGACTCCCTGCTCGCCGTGGCCGGGCTGTTCGAGCGGGCGCTGTTCGTCGGTGACCCCGGGCAGCTGGATCCGTTCGCGATCGTGGGCAGCGAGCAGTGGGCGGGGCTGTCGTACGACCCCTCGGGGTCCGCCGTGACGACGCTGCTCGCGCACAACCCGCAGCTGCCGCAGCACCGGCTGCCGGTCTCCTGGCGGCTGCCCGCTTCGGCCGCTCCGCTGGTCTCGGACGCGTTCTATCCGTTCACGCCGTTCCGCAGCGGCACCGGGCACGGCGACCGGCGGCTCACCTTCGGTGTCCCGTCGGACGGCTCCGGGCCCGACCGGGTGATCGACGAGGCGGCGGAGTCGGGCTGGGGCCTGCTGGAGCTGCCCGCACGGCACACACCGCGCACCGACCCGGAGGCGGTGCGGGCGGTGGCGGCGGTGGTACGGCGGCTGCTGGACCGCGGCGGGGCGGCCTCGTCGGACCGCTCGCCGGAGCCGGCGCCGCTGACCGCCGACCGGATCGCCGTCGGCACGGCCCACCGCGACCAGGCGGCGGCCGTCCGGGCGGCCCTCGCCGAGCTCGGCGTGCACGAGGTCACCGTCGACACGGCGAACCGGCTCCAAGGCCGGGAGTACGACGTCACGGTGGTGCTGCACCCGCTCTCCGGCCGCCCCGACGCCACCGCCTTCCATCTGGAGACCGGCCGCCTGTGCGTGCTGGCCTCCCGCCACCGGCACGCGTGCATCGTGGTCTGCCGGGCCGGTGTGAGCGACCTCCTGGACGACTACCCGTCGACGGAGCCGGTCCAGCTGGGGACGGTGGTCAAGTTTCCGGACGGGTGGGAGGCCAACCACGCCGTGCTGGCCCACCTGGCCGGGCACCGGGTGGGGTGGCGACCATGAGCGGCGTCACGGCCTGCGGTCACGCACCGGACTCCTGGCCTCAGGGCGCCCTTGCGCGGGCGCGAGAGAATTGAGGGTGGCCCACCCTGGACGGATGGTGCCGTCGGACACGTACGAGGAGGAGATGAGGACATGGCGGAGCCCACGCCGCGTCGGAACGAACCGCGGCTACGCCCCGCGCCCCTGCTCTTCGAGCCCGCGGAGGCGGCCTCGGACCCGGAGCACTTCTTCGATCTGGAGTCGATCGACGACCCCCGCAGGCTGCTGGCCCGGGCCACGGAACTGACGCAGGCGTTCCGGGCGGCGGCCGACCGGGCGGTGGAGTTCCAGGCCATGGCGGCGGCCCAGCTCGCCGATCCGCGCCGGTTCGACCGGCTGACGCCGGCGGACATCGCCGAGCAGGCCGAGTGGACCGAGGACTACGCCAAGAAGATGGTGGAGTTCGGCCGCGATCTGCTGCGGGGCGTCGACGCGCGGGGCCCGGATCCCGTCTGAGGGTCCACCCTCCCGGCATATGCCAGCCGGGCAAGGTACCCCTTCTCACCCCCTCCTGTCCCGGTTTCCGGCAACCCAGGGAAATGGGGTGTTCACTCCCGGTACTTGTAGCTGCCATGAGCAGCAGCACACTGACCACGGACGGCGCGGCCTGGCTCGCCTCGGCAGGAACGTATCCGCGCAGCACCCTCGCGTTCTGGGAGGAGCGGCCGGACGCACCCGTGGTGCTGCCCTGCGGTTCCGCCTTCGACGTCGTGAGCGCTCCCGCGATCTTCGGACGCCGGATGCTGGACCGGTTGTGGGACGACGGTCCCGGTTCCGGCCCGGTCGCGGTGTTCCGGGGCCGGATGCTGCTGTTCGCCGCGCCGGGTACGGCCCAGCGGCTGCCGTCGCTGCTGGACTGGGAGGAGTGGGGGTCCGCGGGCGCGGGGTCACCGGGCCGGACGGCCGCCGTCCCGCCGCTCCTGTGCCATGGAACGGGCGACGCGGTCACCGTCCCCGCCCCGGCCGCGAGGGAACCCGAGGCGGCGGCCGGCTCCCGCTGGCTCGTCGCCCCCGACACCCGTCACCCGTGGCTCCCCGGCCCGGAAATCCTGCTCTGGGCGGCGGTCCGGGCGGCCCGCTCAGCGGTGCGGATATCGATTTTTCCTCCCCCCGACCAGGGTGCTAAGGTCTACGACGTCAGCAGGCGCCGCTAGCTCAGTTGGTTAGAGCAGCTGACTCTTAATCAGCGGGTCCGGGGTTCGAGTCCCTGGCGGCGCACGATGACGATGGCGGGACGGCTCGCGGAAACGCGAGCCGTCCCGCCATCGTCGTTCCTGTGCGGCCTTGCCCCTTCGGTCTCGCCCCGGCGTCGGCCACCCGTGACCGTCGGCCGTGAGGTCACCCGTTCGTGATCTTCACCGTCCACCCTCCCGAGGCCGTGCGCCCCTCCACATCCACCCGCACCGTCGTACCCGGCACGGTGAAGCTCTCCCCCAGCGCGACCGGCGCGTCCGCGAGAGGCGGGTAGACCGAGCCCTCCCAGCACGCCTCCGTGTACGGGTGGGCGTCGATCACCTGGACCGGGCCGCCGCCGGACTCGGCGCCGGCGTGGACGCGGTAGACGAGGACGCCCTGCCGGCAGCTCTCCCGGTCGTTGCCGACCGAGCCACGGGCCTCGATGGCGAGGGCACTGTCGGCCCCGGTGCGCACCACCGCCAGCTTGGTCCCGCGGCCCAGCCCGAAGGCGGGGGCACCGGCCGGGGCGGTGGCCGGCACTCCGGGCGCCGCGCCGAGCGACTCCAGCGTCAGCCGTACGGGCCGGCCGCCCTGCACGCAGACCACCTGCCGGGGCTCCAGCCAGCCCAGCTTCCACTTGTGCCAGCCGAACAGATCCGGGGCCAGCCCGAACTGGCTGCCCATCAGGTCCCAGTCACCCACATGGGTGTCCCAGTCGCCCTTTCCGTCGTCCGGCCGGTGATAGAGGTCCGGCAGGTCGAACACATGGCCGGTCTCGTGGGCGAGGACGAGCCGGTCCGGCGGATGGTTCTCGAACACCGTGACGATCCGGCGGATCTCGGTGCCGTCGGCGCGCAACGGGGTGTCCAGGTTGACGACCTTCGTGGCGTCCGAGTCGACGCCGGGGGCGTGCGGGTCGGCGACGAAGTACACGACGTCGTAGCGCGAGAAGTCGACCTGGCCGTCGGCGACGGCGAGCGCGTCACGCAGATAGGCGGACCGGTGCGCCGCGGCCCAGTCACGCTGTATGGCGTACGCCGTGGAGGGCCTCGGCATACGGATCCAGTGCGGCACCGCGTGGGGCTGGAGGCGGAACTTGCCGTAGGAGGCGCGTTCGAAGTAGCTGCTGGTGGCCGGGAAGTGGTCGGCGCTCAGCTCGGCGGGGGTGGTCAGCGGGCGGGAGTCCGGGAAGGACAGGAAGACCATGACCGCGTCCAGCGTGCCGGCCGGCCGGGGGTAGGCGGCGTTCCAGGTGTCCAGGCCCTCGGAGTGATGAGCCTGGGTGCGGGTGAGAGCACAGGGTCCGGCCGCGAAGGGCTCCGCGACGGAGGGGCAGGCGATGAGGGAGGTGGCCGCGACCGCCGACAAGGTGGTGAACACGGCCGCGGTGCTGCGCAGTCGGGGGCGGGCGGCGACGCGGCCGAGCCCCTGGAAGGCCTCACGGGTGCGTTCCCCCAGGGGCAGCTGGCGCGGCACATGGACCTCCGGATGCGGTTCGCGGGACACCGCATCCAGACTGTGTGAATTTATTGTTGTATGCCCTGTTTGCCTGCACCGGACGAGTGAGGGTGCCTGACCCCGAACGGGTCACGTAAACCGGCCGACACCCCCGAACCGCTCACGGACCGTCACAATCGGCCGGGACGCGGGAGAACCGGGCCTCAGACGGGCAGAAACGATCTGTCGGGAGAGCGGGTCGTTCCGCGCGTGTTCCGCGACACTGGACAGTGGGCTGCGAGCGGCGGGAGCGGCCCTCTATGATCGGCACACTTTCCTGACCCTTTCCTGCCCGGACAGAGATCGAGCAGAGATCGAGCAGATCGAGTGCACTGCGGGAGCGAGCGGTGAGCGGAACGTCCGAAGGGCCGGCGCCCGCGGCAGACCTCATCGGGCCAGCCGTCACAGACAGTAATCATCAGGCGTCGCGAGGTACCGGGCCCGACGCCTCCGACTCCTATCGGTCCGCCTTCGCCGCCGCACCGCTGGCGATGGCCGTCGTCGACCGCGCAGGCGTGGTGGTCAGCGCCAACGCGGCCCTCACCGACCTGCTCGGCGCCGGTCCCGGCGAACTCGGCGGGCGGGTCGCCGCCGACCTGGTCGACCTCGCCTCCGACGCCCGCACCTGGCACGCGTATCGCGAGCTGCTGCGGGGGCGGGAGGCCAGACTGCGGTGCAGCCGGCGGCTGAAGCACCCCGACGGGCACAGCGTCTGGGTGCAGGTGACCGTCGAGCCGCTGCGCGACGGCACCGGCGGCGTGCTGCTGTCCGCCGCCGACATCAGCGCACGGCGTGAACTCCAGGGCAGGCTGCGGCATTTGCAGATGCACGATCCGGTGACCCGGCTGCCCAACCGCACACTGTTCTTCGAGCGCCTCTCGGCCGCCCTCGACATGGAGTCGTACGAACGCGGCGGCACCGGCCGGATCGGCCTGTGCTACCTGGACCTGGACGGCTTCAAGGCGGTCAACGACACCCTCGGCCACCGGGTCGGGGACCGGCTGCTCGCGGCCGTGGCCGAGCGGCTGGGCCGCTGCGCGGACGAGGCCGGCTGGGGCAGGGGCAGCGCGCCGCTGGTGGCCCGGCTCGGCGGAGACGAGTTCGCGCTGCTGGTCGAGGACTCCACGGGCACCGAGCAACTCGCCGATCTGGCCGAGTCGGTGCTCACGGCCCTCCAGGAACCCTTCGATCTGGCCGGTCAGCGGCTGTCGTTGTCGGCGTCGATCGGGGTCGTGGAACGGCAGGCGGCCGGCACCACCGCGACCGGTCTGATGCAGGCCGCCGACACCACGCTGTACTGGGCGAAGGCGGACGGCAAGTCCCGCTGGACGCTGTTCGACCCCGAGCGCAACGCGCACCGCATGACCCGCCAGGCGCTCGCCTCCACGCTCCGTCCGGCCATCGACCGGGGCGAGTTCGTCCTGGAGTACCAGCCGCTGGTCGGCATGGCCGACGGACGGCTCAGCGGGGTCGAGGCGCTGGTCCGCTGGAACCACCCGCAGTTCGGCATGCTGACGCCGAATCGGTTCATCGGATTGGCGGAGGAGGACGGCGCGATCGTCCCGCTGGGCCGCTGGGTGCTCGCCACCGCCTGCCGTCAGGCCCGCCGCTGGGAGCTCGAACGCCCGGACGAGCCGCCCCTGTTCGTCTCCGTCAACGTCGCCGTACGCCAGGTCTGGGACTCCGACCTGGTCGCGGACGTCGCCGAGATCCTCGGCGAGACGGGCCTCGCCCCGCAGCTGCTCCAGCTGGAGCTCACGGAGTCGGCGGTGATGGGCTCCGCGGGCCGGCCGTTGCAGGCCCTGCAGGCGCTCAGCGACATGGGCGTCCGCATCGCCATCGACGACTTCGGCACCGGCTACTCCAACCTCGCCTATCTCAGCAGACTGCCGGTGTCGGTGCTGAAGCTGGACGGGTCCTTCGTCCGGGGCTTCCAGTACGAGGACGCGGGCACCCATGCCAGCCCGGCCGACGAGGTCATCGTCGAGGCGATGATCCAGCTGGCGCACCGGCTGGGGCTGACCGTCACCGCCGAGTGCGTCGAGACCTCCTCGCAGGCCGGCCGGCTGCGCCGGATCGGGTGCGACACCGGGCAGGGGTGGCTGTACTCCCGTCCGGTGCCGCCCGACCGTATCTCCGAACTGCCGGCCTGTCCTTACGGTCAGACGGTCGGCAACCCGTAGGCGTCCGCGACGAGTTCGTAGGAACGCAGCCGGACCTGGCCGGTGTGCGCGTTGGCGGTGAGCATCAACTCGTCGGCGCCGGTGCGCTTGTGGAGGTCGTCCAGACCCGCGCGCACCTCGTCCGGGGTGCCGTGGACGACGTTGGCGTTCCAGGAGGTGACGAACTCCTCCTCCAGCGGGCTGAACTCGTACGCCTCGGCCTCTTCCGGCGTGGGCACGAGGCCCGGTCGTCCGGTGCGCAGCCGGATCATGCTGAGCGCGGCGGCGCGGACCTGGCGCCGGGCCTCCATGTCGTCCTCGGTGGCGAGCGCGGCGACACCGATGAGGGCGTACGGCTCGTCGAGCAGGGCGGACGGCCTGAAGGACTCCCGGTAGAGGTCGAGCGCGGGGAGGGTGTTCTGCGCGGAGAAGTGGTGCGCGAACGCGAAGGGCAGGCCGAGCAGGCCGGCCAGCCGGGCGCTGAAGCCGGAGGAGCCGAGCAGCCAGACCGGCGGGCGGTGCGGGGACTGCACGCCGCCCGGCGAGGTGGCCTGGACGGGGCCCGGGACCGCGTGGATACGGCGGTAGGGGTGGCCGTCGGGGAAGTCGTCGTCCAGGAACCGGGTCAGCTCGGCGAGCTGCTCGGGGAAGTCGTCGGCGCCCTCGTTCAGCCGGTCCGTGCGGCGCAGGGCCGCCGCGGTGGCGCCGTCCGTGCCGGGGGCCCGCCCGAGGCCCAGGTCGATGCGGCCGGGGGCCATGGCTTCGAGGGTGCCGAACTGTTCCGCGATGACGAGGGGCGCGTGGTTCGGCAGCATCACGCCGCCCGAGCCCAGCCGTATGCGGCCGGTGTGCGCGGCGAGGTGGGCGAGGATCACGGCCGGGGACGAGGAGGCGACGCCCGGCATGGAGTGGTGCTCGGCGACCCAGTAGCGGTGGAAGCCGCGCCGCTCCGCGAGGCGCGCGATGTCCACGCTGGTGCGCAGGGCCTCGGTGGCGGTACTGCCGGCGCCGACGGTGGCCAGGTCCAGGACGGAGAGGGGGACGGGGGCGGTGCCGTGGGCTGTGCCCCGGATCTCCTCTGTGGCGCCTTCGGACACGGTGGGGCCTCCTGGGTGGGGTGACGTTGGCCCCGAGAACAACAGGAGGCAGGGGTGGGCTATTCCTGGCCGGAGTCCTGACCGGCGTGCATGCGGGTGGGGCCGTCGTCCCGCTCGTGATCGCCGAGCCGGTGGCAGTACCGTGTGAGGAGGTGGGGCGCGGCGTGGGAGGCATGGGCAGGTGATCAGGCCTTGACCGGTACGAGCGCGCACCGTGAGCCCGGCGACGACGGCTGGGCGGCACGCCTGCACGGCATGTGGCAGGTGGCTCAGGACATCGCCGACGTCACGGACATGGCGCGGTACGTCTACGCCGAGGTGCTGGCCGAGCCCGGCGTCGTCGCCGTGACCGGCACCCGCTGGCACGGGGGCGAGCTGCTCTACCTGCGCAGGGCGACCGTGGGCCGGCCCGTTCCCGAGACCACCGGCGGGCCCGCGGGCACGGTGGTCGCGGGCCCCGGCCGAAGGCCCGCCTCCCCCGTGGCCGCGCGGCCCTGCGCCGAACCTGCGCCGAACCGGTCGTGCACGTCCACGACCTGTCGGCGGCCGACGACGACTTCGCACCCGACGCCGCGGAACTCGCGGCCGCCGGCGCCCGGTGGGCGCTGGAGGCCCGGTTCCGGCTGGGCAACGGCGACGGGGACTGGGCGTCGTTCTCCGCCGGGCTCACCGAGCGGCCGGACCCGGACGCCGGGCTGGCCGGCAAGCTCGTCCAGGTGGCCGAGATCCTCGTGGCCAGTCATCGCCGCATCCTGGAGTACCGCGCGCACGACCGCCGGCAGATCGAGGACGCCTTCCTCGCCGAGGCATCGCTCCAGATGGACGCCAGCCTGGACGTCGAGGAGACCCTGGGCCGCATCGCCCGGCTCGCGGTGCCCGCCGTCGCCGAGGGCTGTGTCCTGCATCTGCGGCGGCCGGACGGGCACCTGGCTCCGGTGGCGTCCGCGCACGTCGCGGCCTCCGTGCAGCCGTGGCTCCAGGACCTCGCCCGCGACGACCCCTGGCTGGCGGCGCTGCGACGACGCGCGGTCGACGACGGGGAGAGCGTCGTCCTCACCGGCAACGGCCTGACCGGCGGGCCGTTCGGAGCGGGCACCGAGGGGCCGGGGCGCGGGGTGCGAGCCGTGACCGTCAATCCGCTGCGCGCCCGGGGCAAGGCGATCGGCACCCTGACCTTCGTCTACCACCGGGACAGCTCGGAGGTGGCCAGCGCGCGTCTGCTGGACGACCTCGCCCTGCGCGCCGCCCTGGCCATCGACACCACCACCGCCTACGAGCAGCGCCGCCGCCATGTCGAGCTGCTCCAGTACCAGCTCCTGCCCAGCGCGCTGCCGCAGTGGCCCGCCGCCGCACTGCACGCCGCCTACGAGGTCGCCGACGCGTCCCTGGACGTCGGTGGTGACTTCTACGACGCCGTCGTCGACCGGGACGGCCGCCTGGCCCTGGTCATCGGGGACGTGTGCGGGCGCGGTGCGGAGGCCGCCGCCATGACCGGCCTGGCCCGGCACACCCTGCGCACCCTGCTGGAGGACAGCACCCCGCCCGCCCGCGCGCTGGACCGGCTCAACGCCGCCCTGCGCGGCCAGTCGGCCAGCCGGTTCGTCACCGCTCTGGTCGCGCTGCTCACCCCCACCGGGCAGGGCGAGTGCGCGGCGGAGATCGTCACCGCCGGGCACCCCCGGCCGATGGTCAGGCGAGCCGACGGGAGGGTGGAGGAGATCGAGGGCGCCGGGGTGTTCCTGGGGGTGCTGCCCGACATCGGTACCGAGCCCACGCGGGTCCAGCTCCGCCCCGGGGACACGTTGGTGATGTTCACCGACGGCCTGACCGAGGCGCGCTCCGCGGAGGGCGTCATGTTCGAGGACCTGCTGCCGCAAGCCGTACGCGAGTGTGCCGAAGGGCCCGACCCGGCGGCCGAGCTGATCGCCCGGGCGGCGAAGTTCCGCGCGACGGGCAACGACGACACCGCCGTACTGGTCGTACAGCTGGAAGGGACGCCGTGAAGCCGCAAGCCGACGCCGGACGCATCGACCAGGGCAGCGTCCTGGTGGTCGAGGACAGCCCCGAGGACACCGAGGCGATCGAACGCGCCCTGCGCCAGACCCACCCCGGCCTGCGCACCGAGTTCGTCAGCCGCGGGGACGGCGTGGTCGACTCGCTGCTGGCGCGCGAGGAGCTGCCGGGGCTGATCCTGCTGGACCTCAACATGCAGGGCGCCGGCGGGCACGCCGTGCTGGCGGCGATCCGGTCCCGGCCCGAGCTGCGGGACGTCACGGTCGTGGTCTTCACCTCGTCCACCTCCCCTGGCGAGGTCGACGCCTGCTACGCGGCGGGGGCCGACAGCTACATCTACAAGCCGGTGAACTTCGCGCTGTTCCGGACCGTGCTCAAGGGCGCGGTCGACTACTGGCGGCAGTCCCGCCCAGCGTGAAGGAGAACGCCGTGCCCCGGCCGGGCGTGCTTTCCAGCCACATCCGGCCACCGTGCCGCTCGACGATGCGTTTCACCACGGCGAGGCCCACGCCGGTGCCACCGCCGCGTTCCGTCGATCCGTGCAGGCGCCGGAACAGCTCGAACACCTCCTGCTGCTGTTCCGGAGCGATGCCGATGCCGTTGTCCCGCACGACGATCACGGTCTCTCCCGCCTCCCCCGGACCGGCGGACACCTCCACCCAGCGGTCGGCGCCGTCGCGGGCGTACTTGGCGGCGTTGACCAGAAGGTTCACCAGGATCTCGTGAAGCCGGTCGGGGTCGGCCGTCACCCGTCCGAGCGGGCCGCGCCGCAGCGTCACCCGCTCCTCCTCCAGGCGCGGGCCGGCCACCTCGACCGCCGCGTCCAGCACGCCGCCCAGGTCCACCTCCTCGACACGCAGTCCGGCGCGGCCCAGCCGGGCGAAGTGCAGCAGGGAGTTCAGCAGCGAGTCCATACGGTCGGCGAGCCGTCGCATGGTGTGCAGCCTGCGCAGGGTGGTGTCGTCCAGGCCGGTGGCGTCCTCGATGGCGAACGTCGCCGCGTTGGAGATGCCGCGCAGCGGCTCCTTCAGGTCGTGGGCGGCGACGTGGGCGAAGGAGTCGAGGTCCAGGTTCGTGGTGCGCAACTCGTCGTTGAGCGCCGACACGGCGTCGGCCTGGCGCAGCACCAACTCGGTGAGCAGCCGCCACAGTTCCCGTGCGGCGGCCTCGTCGCGGGCGGACCACGGCAGGCTCCGGCCGCGCATCGTCGCCCGGAACACCGCCGACGACCCGCGCGGCGTCAGCCGCTCGCCGCGCGGCCCCACCCGGAGCGGGGTCGCGGGGTCCGCCGCCCACTGCCGGGGCGCCGGGCGTTCCCCGCGCGACCAGGCGAGGAAGTCCCCCGACCGGCTGAGCGCCACCATCAGCACGCCCGCCGGTCCCTCCCCTTGGGGCCCGTCCCATGCCAGTTCCCCGGCCGGCACCTCCGCCAGCCGGTCGGTCGCCCACACCGCGCCGGGTGTCAGCGCGGCGGCGCGTCCGCCCAGGGCCCGCACCAGGTCCTCGGGGAAGCCGGTGCCGCCGGCCACGATCCGGCCGCCCCGGCTGAGCAGGACGCCGTCGGCGCGCAACAGGTCGGCCACCGGCCGGACATGCTCGGCGAACCGGTCCTCCAGCCCGTGCTCCAGCAGCCGGGCCACCGACGCGGCCCGGCGTCCCGACTCGCTCAGGGCGTCCGCCCGCTCCCGTTCCTCGATCAGGGCGAGTTGCAGGGAGAAGGCCGTGCCGAACATCTCGCAGGCAGAGCGGACCTCGGGCGGCAGGCGTACGGGATCGGCCCCGTGGCAGGCGATCAGGCCCCACAGCCGCCCCTCCCGCAGGACGGACACCGACATCGACGACCGCACCCCGATGTTGCGCAGGTACTCCAGGTGGAAGCCGGACACGGTGCGCAGGGCCGCCTGTGACAGGTCCAGCGGCGCTCCGGTCGCCGCGCGCACCGGCGGGTGCAGTCCCACGGTGGCGTCCTCGACGTCGCAGATCACCCGGATCCAGTTCTCCCGGTACAGCCGCCGGGCCTGTGGCGGGATGTCCGTCGCCGGGAACCAGAGCCCCAGCCAGGGCTCCCAGCCCGGGGTGACGTCCTCGGCCACGACCTCGCCGGGGCCGTCCTCCTCATCGAACCGGTAGACCACCACGCGGTCGAAGCCGGTCAGCGCACGCATCTCGCGGGCCGCGATCCGGCAGCAGTCGGCGACGGTGCCGGCGCCCCGCAGCCGGGCCAGGGCTCGCCGGATGCCCTGGTAGAAGGTGGAGAAGCCGGGCGCGTGGCCGGTGCGCGGCTCGAACTCCAGTACAAGCAGCCCGTCCCGGCGGTGCGCGGACACGTCGACCTGCCCGTCCGTCGGCCACCCCTGGCCGGCCACCACGGGGAAGGCGACCGGCACCTCGTCGTCCGCGGACGTCCCGCGCACCGCCTCGTCGTAGTGGGCGGCCGGCAGCACGCGGGTGACCGGCCCGCCGACCAGCGAGGCGGCCTCCACCCCGAACATCACGCCGGTGTTCTGCGCTGCCACCTCCACGAGGCCGGTGGCGGGGTCGACCGCGAGCAGGGAGCCGTAGGACTGGATGCCGCCCAGGAGGTGGATGGGCTCGCGCACGCACTCCGACAGGTCGAACCCGTCCGACACGGCGGCCTCCGCCGCCCAGGCCCGCTCCGACAACCACCGGTCCGCCACGCCGCCGCCCTCGCTTCCCGTCCGGATGCCCACCGAGCGCCCACCGGGTACCCAGCGTGAACCTACCCGGCGCCCGGCGCGGCCCGCGGATCAGGCACGGAGCCCTGTGCCGCCCGCGTTCTGCGCGGGGTGCGCGCGCCCGGGAGCTGCGGTACGATCATCATGCCTGCCCAGGGGTCAGTCCCCGTCGGCAGGCAGTGCGTTGGTGGTCCAAGGAAAGACGCCCCGCTTCCTGTGGGGAGATGCAGGTGCAAGGCCTGCCCGGCGCTCCAGCGAGGAACCCCGGCTCCGCCTCGGCGGGCCGGGGTTCTCCCGTTTTGGATCACCGGAGCTTGGCCTCCTGCGCGTCGATGACCGCGGCCGGCTGCCCGGTCTCCTCGCCCCGGCCGGCCGCCGCGATGTTGAAGGACGAGAACCCGGCGAGGGTGGTGCCCTGCCGGAAGACGACCACCTTGGTCTCCGCCGGGGTGCCGCCGTCCGTCTTCGTGCCCACCGTCCAGGCGACGGCGTCCTCGCCGACCGCGAGCTTCTCCTCGGTGACCTTGGTGACCTGCTGCTTCTCACCACCGACCGTCATGGAGAAGCCCCCGGCGCACTTCTGGCCCGCCGCCCGGAGCGCGGCGAGGTTCCGCTCCGCGCCGTCGGCGTCGTAGGACCAGAGGGAGGTCATGGTCTTGGTGATGTCGAGCGAGTCGAGCATGGCCGCCTCGGCCTCCTCCTCCGTCATCTCCGCCAGTTCCTCCATCGAGGGCATGCCCTCGCCGGCCGCCTTGCTGTTCTGGGTGACGAGCCGCTGGGCGCTCGCCGCCGGCTCGCCCGTCGGCAGGGCGGACAGCGCCCGGGCGACGGGCTCGCACTGCGCCTGCTCGACGGAGAGGGTGGCGGGGTCGAAGAGGTCGGCCTTGCCCGGCTTCTTGACCTGGTGGTCCTTGAGGTCGGCCGTGGCGAGCGCGAGCTTGTCCAGCTCGGCGGCGGTCAGCGCCTTCGCCGCCGCCCCGGTGGACCCGGCGCCGCCCTTCGCCTCCTTGCCGCCGGCCTCCGCGCCGGCCTGGTCGCCTCCACCGCAGGCTGTGACCACGAGGGCGAGGACTGCCGCGGAAGCGGTCAGTGCGGTACGGCGGACAGCGGTGGCTCGCATGGTTCTTCTCCCGGTTCAGTGCCCCGCGCCGAGGTGCGGCGCGGGGTCCACGGGATCAAGACCGCCCTGACCGCGACAAGGTTGTACCGGGCAACCACCTCGTCCCGGGCCCCTACACCTGCACGATCGGCTCCCTGGTGAACAGGGCGCCCAGCTCCGGTGCGTTCACCCGGCGGTCCGCGAGCCGCAGCGCCTCCCAGACGGTGACCTGGTTGGCGGTCAGGACCGGCTTGCCGAGCTCCTTCTCCAGAGCCGGGATGTGGGCCGCCGTATGCAGCGCCGTGTCCGGGAGCAGCACGGCCTGCGCGTCGGGCGCGTCGGCGGCGCGGGCCAGCGCGAAGACCTCGGCCTCGCCCCAGGTGCCCACCTCGGCCGCGGTGATGATCCCGGAGCTGCGGACGCCGCTCACCTCGATGCCGGCCGCCCCGAGGAAGTCCACGAAGAGCCGGGCCACGTCCTCGGGGTAGGTCGCCCCGACCGCGACCCGCCCGGCGCCGACCTCCCGTACGGCGTGCACGAACGCGAAGGACGTCGAGGACGCCGGCATGCCCGCGGCCTGGGCCAGGGTGCGCACCTGATCGTGGGCGCCCTCCCAGCCGTGCACGAAGCTGCCGCTCGTGCACGCCCACACGACGGCATCGGCACCGGCGTGCCGCAGCTCCTGGACGCCGGCCGCGAGACGGGCCGGGGCGCCCATTTCGAGCAGGGCGTCCACCCGATGGGCGTCCTCACCGATGTCGGTGTGCACCAGGTCGACCCGGATGTCGCTGCCCAGGAGCTGTTCGATGCGCGGATAGTCGTCCTCGGCGGAGTGGCCCGGGTAGAGGAATCCCAGTGCTGTCATGTCCAGCCTTCCTGCTGCTGCTCTTCTTCCGGCACTACGGCGCCGGGGGTGTCCCCCGGCAGTACGGGGCCGGTGCGCGCCGCCGGATCGATCAGCGCCTGATACGGCCCCACCGCACGGGTACCCAGCCGGCGCAGTGCCGCCCACATCGTCACTTGGTTGGCCGAGATCACCGGGATGCGCAGCTCGGCCTCCAGTTGCGGGATCACGTCGTAGGTCGGCAGGTTGGTGCAGCTGATGAACAGGGCGTCGGCGGCGCCGTGCACGGCCTGCCTGGCCATGTCCACGACCTCGCGGTACGGCACCTTCCAGATGTGCCGGGTCAGCCCCATGAACGCGCAGCCGGTGACCGCGACGCCCGCCTCCGCGACATAGCTCTCCAACGCCCGCGTCACCGACACCGTGTAGGGCGTCACGAGCGCCACCCGCCGGACGTCCAGCTCGACCAGCGCCTCCAGCAGCGCACCCGAGGTGGTGATGGCCGGCACGTTGCCCGCCCGGCTCATCGCCTCGCACATGGCGCGCTCACCGATCATGCCGCCGACGAAGCTGCCCGAGGTGCAGGCGTAGCCGATCACCTCGGGCTCGACGGCGTTCAGTGTGCGCACCGCCTCGCTCAGCGTCTCGTGCTCGCTGACCAGGCGGGCGAGGTCCAGGCTCACCTCGACCGGCACGTAGGGGGTCCGGGTGACGTGCAGGGACACCTCGTCGGGCACCCAGCGCCACAGTTCGCGGTCCAGCGCGAAGTCGAAGGGGGCGACGACACCGATTCCGCGTTGCGGAGCCGGTCCGCCGAGAAAAGCGACATCCATGGCAGGCACCGGCCTCACGCTCGGAGACGAGTGGGCAACGGATCGTGGGGAACGCCCGTGTTGACGACGGTAGGTTCGGGTGCGAGCGTGGTCAATCCGTCCGGATCACTCCCAGGTCAACAAGCGGTTAAACCCCGTTGACATGTCGTCACCGGCCGTCGCCCGCGGTCGGCCCGCCCCCGCGAACGGCTGGAGAAACGGCTGCTCATGCCCACCCCCACCCTGCTCGTCCTGGACGCCGAACCGCTCCCCCGGCTGGGCCGCCTCACCGGCCGCGCCCGGATCGAGCACACGGACGCCGCGGCGCTCGCCGAGCGGCTGCCGCACGCGGATGTGCTGCTCGTGTGGGACTTCACCTCGCACGCCGTACGGGAGGCCTGGCCGGGCGACGGGCCGCGGCCGCGCTGGGTGCACACCGCGAGCGCGGGCGTGGACCACCTGATGTGTCCGGAACTCGCCGCGTCCGGCACCGTGGTGACGAACGCGCGCGGCATCTTCGACCAGCCCATCGCCGAGTACGTCGCCGCCCTCGTGCTGGCGATGGCGAAGGACCTGCCGCGCACGCTGGACTTCCAGCGGGAGCGGATCTGGCGGCACCGCGAGTCGCAGAAGGTCACCGGGGGCCGCGCGGTGGTGGTCGGCTCCGGCCCGATCGGCCGGGCGATCGTCCGCACCCTCAAGGCGCTCGGCGTCACCACCGCTCTCGTCGGCCGCACCCCGCGCACCGGCGTGCACGGCCCCGGCGACCTGGACCGGCTGATGTCCCGGGCCGACTGGGTGATCTCGGCGGCGCCGCTGACGGAGCAGACGCGGGGCATGTTCGACGCCCGCCGGTTCGGGATGATGCAGCCGTCCGCCCGCTTCGTCAACGTCGGACGGGGGCAGCTGGTCGTGGAGGACGCGCTCGCCGAGGCGCTCGCCAAGCGCTGGATCGCGGGCGCGGCCCTGGACGTCTTCGAGGCCGAACCCCTGCCGCCGGACAGCCCGTTGTGGCAGGTGCCGAACCTGATCGTCTCCCCGCACATGAGCGGCGACACGGCGGGCTGGCGGGACGAACTCGGCGCGCAGTTCGTGGAGTTGTACGACGCGTGGGAGGCGGGCCGGCCGCTGCCGAACGTGGTGGACAAACAGCGTGGGTATGTACCCGGACACTGACGTTCCTGGGAGGGTGGATGACCGAGCTCACCGAGCTGACCGCCGTACGGCTCCTCGACGGCTACCGCAAGGGCGAGTTCAGCCCCGTGGAGGTGGCCCGTGCGGCGCTGGAGCGGGCCGAGGCGATCCAGCCGGAGGTGAACGCCTTCGTCCGGCTGACCGCCGAGGACGCCCTGCGCCGGGCACGGGAGTCGGAGGAGCGCTGGCGGCGCGGTGAGCCGGACGGGCTGCTCGACGGGGTGCCGGTCACCGTGAAGGACATCCTGCTGCTGCGCGGCGCCCCGACCCTGCGCGGCTCCCGCACGGTCGATCCGGCCGGCCGCTGGGACGAGGACGCCCCCTCCGTCGCCCGGCTGCGCGAGCACGGCGCGGTCTTCCTCGGCAAGACGACGACACCCGAGTTCGGCTGGAAGGGCGTCACGGACTCGCCGGTCAGCGGGGTGACGCGCAATCCGTACGACCCGGCGCGCACCGCGGGCGGCTCCAGCGGTGGCGCGGCGGCGGCCGTGGCGCTTGGGGCGGGACCGCTGGCGCTCGGCACCGACGGCGGCGGCAGTGTGCGCATCCCGGCCGCGTTCTGCGGCATCTTCGCGCTGAAGCCGACGTACGGGCGCGTGCCGCTGTACCCGGCGAGCGCGTTCGGGACGCTCGCGCACGTGGGGCCGATGACCCGGGACGCGGCGGACGCGGCGCTGCTGATGGACGTGATCGGTGGCCCGGACTCGCGCGACTGGTCGGCGCTGTCGCCGGCGTCCGCACCTTTCACCGACGGCCTGGCGGGCGGCGTGCGCGGGCTGCGGGTGGCGTACTCGCCCTCGCTGGGCGGGCAGGTGGCGGTGCGGCCCGCGGTCGCGGCGGCGGTACGGCGGGCGGTGCAGCGGCTGGCGGAACTCGGCGCGTACGTCGAGGAGACCGACCCCGACCTCACCGACCCGGTGGACGCCTTCCACACGCTGTGGTTCAGCGGGGCGGCCCGCGTCACCCAGCGCCTCGGGCCGGAGCAGCGCGCGCTGCTGGACCCGGGGCTGCGGGAGATCTGCGCGCAGGGTGCCCGCTGCTCGGCGCTGGACTATCTGGCCGCGGTGGACGTCCGGATGGATCTGGGCCGCCGGATGGGCCGCTTCCACGACACCTACGACCTGCTGCTCACCCCGACCCTGCCGATCACGGCGTTCGAGGCGGGCGCCGAGGTGCCGAGGGGTTCGGGGCACCGGCGGTGGACGGGCTGGACCCCGTTCACCTACCCGTTCAACATGACGCAGCAGCCCGCGGCGACCGTGCCCGTCGGGACGGACGGGGACGGCCTGCCGATCGGGCTGCAGCTGGTGGCGGCACGGCACCGGGACGACCTGGTGCTGCGGGCGGCCCACGCCCTGTACGAGGCGGGTGCCGCCGCCGGGGTCAGGCCCGCCGGAAGCTGAGCGTCTCCCCGGCCGCGCCGGTCCGCCACAGGTCGTTGCAGGCCTCGGCCATCGCGGGCAGGCCCTCGACGATCTGGCCCCAGACGATGCCGGGGACCCAGCCGACGTCGGCGTTGAGCAGCAGGTTGTTGCGTTCGTAGAAGAGCGCCAGGTCCACCAGGGTCGTACCGGCGCGGACCTCGCGGTCGTAGCCGTAGGCCTTGGTGCCCAACTCCGTACCGGCGAAGGCGAAATAACACAGGTCGCCCGGAATGGGGGTTACGGTCGGATTTTCCAGAGGTGGCTCGGATGCCGCGAAGGGTGGGAAGAGGGCGTAGATCTCGTTGCGGGCGTACTTGGCGTGGTAGACGTCGCCGGACAGCGGCAGGGCGTCCCAGACGGCGGCGCAGGTGACCGGCGCGCGGTCGTCGAGCAGCCGGGCCGTGCAGGTGACGGCGCGTTTGTCCAGCGAGACCTCGATGTAGCGATCAGCCATGGGTTCCATGGGAGTGCCCGGGGGCGGCGCGGTCAAGGGGGCCTTGCCGCCGGGCCCGCGTCGGTGCGGGGCTTGGAAAGGTCGGCATAACCCGCGTGCGGTCGGGTAGCCGCGCGCCCATGGCTCCACCACACAGAAGCCCGACTGGAAACACCGACCACATATCCGAACCCGCCGCGGGATCCGCCTCCGGGCCCGCCCGCCGGTCGCTGCTCGCGGGGGTCGCGGCGTTCGGCGCGCTGGGCGCCGCCGGCTGCAGCCGCGTGGCCACCGCCTCGGACGCGAACGGCGGTGACCTGCTCGGCCGGATGCGGGCCGCCGGTGTCGTACGCCTGGGCATCGCGGGCGAGATCCCGTTCGGGTACATCGACAAGAACGGCGAACTGACCGGCGAGGCACCCGAGCTGGCCGAGGCGATCTTCAAACGGCTCGGGGTGGACCGGGTGCAGCCCGTGCCGACCGAGTTCGGCTCGCTCATCCCCGGCCTGAACTCCCAGCAGTTCGACGTCGTGGCGGCCGGGATGTACGTCACCCCGGAACGCTGCGAGCAGGTCATCTTCGCGGACCCCGACTACCAGATGCCCGACGCGTTCGTCGTGCGCAAGGGCAATCCGATGGGGCTGCGCGACTACAGGTCGGCGTTCGCGCGGAAGGCGCGGATCGCCACCGGCACCGGCTACGCCCAGATCGAGCACGCCGTCGAGGCCGGGTACCGGCGCGGCGACATCCTCATCGTCCCCGACCAGGTCGCCGGGCTGAACGCCGTCGAGGCCGGGCGGGTCGACTTCTTCGCAGCCACCGCCGTCACCTCCCGCATGGTCGTGCGGGGCTCCGCGAAGGCGGAGGCGACCAGGCCCTTCACCCCGATCATCGACGGCAAGCCGCAACTCGCCGGCGGCGCCTTCGCGTTCCGGCCGAACGAGACGAAACTGCGGGACGCCTTCAACGTGGAGCTGCACAAGATGAAGAAGAGCGGCGAGGTCTTCCGGATCCTCAGGCCGTTCGGCTTCACCCGGACCGAGATGACCGAGCTGACCGCGAAGGAGCTGTGCGGCGGATGACCTCGGGACTCTGGGAACTGGTACTCACGGGCACCTGGACCACCCTCCAGCTGCTGGTCCTCAGCGCACTGCTGGCCGCGGCCGTGTCCTTCACCGTCGGGATCGCGCGCACCCACCGGCTGCGGATCGTGCGCTTCGCCGCGGGTTTCTACACGGAGGTGTTCCGCGGCACCTCGGCGCTGGTGATGATCTTCTGGGTGTTCTTCGTGCTGCCGCTCGCCTTCGGCTGGCAGCTCGTGCCGCTGTGGGCGGGCACCTTGGCCCTGGGGCTGACCTACGGGGCGTACGGCTCGGAGATCGTGCGCGGCGCCCTGAACTCCGTCGACCCGGCGCAGCGTGAGGGCGGAATCGCGCTCAGCTTCACGCCGTGGCAGCGGATGCGGCTGATCCTGCTGCCACAGGCCGTGCCGGAGATGATCCCGCCCTTCTCCAACCTGCTGGTCGAACTGCTCAAGGGCACCGCCCTGGTGTCGGTCATGGGCATGGGCGACCTGGCGTTCAGCGGCAACCTGGTGCGGCTCGCGCTGCAGGAGAGCGCGGAGATCTACACCTACGTACTGCTCATCTACTTCGTGATCGCGTTCCTGCTCACCCGCCTGATGCGCGGTCTTGAGCGCCGACTCAAGGCGGGGGTGGCCCGATGAACTGGGACTGGGGAGCCGTCCGCGACTTCATGCCGCAGTTCTGGGAAGGCCTGCTCGTCACGCTGCAGGCGCTGGTGCTGGGTTCGCTGATCTCGTTCCTGCTGGGGCTGGTGTGGACGCTGCTGATGCGCACGCCGACCCGCTGGGTGCGCTGGCCGGTCGGGGCGTTCACGGAGTTCGTGCGGAACACGCCGCTGCTGGTGCAGCTGTTCTTCCTGTTCTACGTGCTGCCCGAGTGGGGCCTGACCTTCTCCGCGCTGACCACCGGTGTCTTCGCGATCGGCCTGCACTACTCGACGTACACGATGCAGGTCTACCGGGCCGGTATCGAGGCCGTGCCGGCCGGGCAGTGGGAGGCCGCGACGGCGCTCAGCCTGCCTCCGGTCCGGACGTGGCAGGTGGTGATCCTGCCGCAGGCGGTCCGCCGGGTGGTCCCGGCGCTCGGGAACTACGTGATCTCGATGCTGAAGGACACGCCGCTGCTCATGACGATCACCGTGCTGGAGATGCTCGGGCAGGCGCGGCTGTTCTCCCAGGAGCACTTCCGGTTCGTCGAGCCCATCACCGTGATCGGCGTGGCCTTCGTCCTCGTCTCGTATCTGGCCTCCGTACTTCTGCGCACCCTGGAGCGACGTCTTGTCCGTTGAGACCAACAAGCAGCCCGCCGACGGCAACCCCACCGGCGCCACCCCGCTGGTGCGCCTGGAGCAGGTGACCAAGCGGTTCGGTGACAACCTCGTCCTCGACCACCTCGACTTCTCGGTCGACGCGGGCCGGCACGTCACCCTGATCGGGCCGTCGGGATCGGGCAAGACCACGATCCTGCGCATGCTGATGACCCTGATCAAGCCCGACGAGGGCACGATCACCGTCGACGGGGACCGGCTCTTCCCCGCGCCCGAGAAGCAGGTCCGGGAGATCCGCAAGAAGATCGGGATGGTCTTCCAGCAGTTCAACCTGTTCCCGAACATGTCCGTGCTGCGCAACGTCACCGAGGCGCCGGTCACCGTGCTCGGCCTGTCGAAGGACGAGGCGGAGGCGCGCGCCCGGGAGCTGCTGGAACTGGTGGGCCTCGCCGACAAGTGCGACGCGAAGCCGTCCCAGCTGTCCGGCGGGCAGCAGCAGCGGGTGGCCATCGCGCGGGCGCTGGCGATGCGCCCGCAGGTGCTGCTCCTCGACGAGGTGACCTCCGCGCTGGACCCGGAACTGGTCGCGGGCGTGCTGGACGTGCTGCGCGACATCGCGCGCAGCACGGACATCACCATGCTGTGCGTGACCCACGAGATGAACTTCGCCCGGGACATCTCCGACCAGGTCCTGATGTTCGACTCGGGGCGGGTGATCGAGTCGGGCCCGCCGGAGAAGATCTTCGGCGACGCCGAGCACGAGCGGACGCGGGAATTCCTGAGCGCGGTGCTGTGATTTTTTCCGCTCCGTCACACTACGCGCCAGTACCGTCACCCGAGGTCCGGGCGGCGGGGCATCCCGGCGGCATATGCCATCCGGTTACGCCCCTGCTGGCAGGGGCGTGATCTCGTCAACTGCCGCTCACTACCGGCCTCTTGCCGGTTATCGTGGAGAGCGAGAGCAGGCCCAGGACGGAAGCGAGCGAGCGCAGGGGGACACCGTGGCGCTGAAGCACGAGCCGACCGCGCCGTACCACTCGGCGCAGGACGCGCTGCGCGTCCTGGAGACGGTGGCACGGCACTCCGCCGGTGTCACCGTCACCGGGATCGCCCGCCGGACCGGCCTGCGCACGGACCGGCTGACCGGCCTGCTGCGGATGCTGCGCCGCGAGGGGTACGTCGACCAGGACGCCGACGGGGCCTACGTCACCGGTGCCGCGTTCGCCCGCCTCGGCTCCGCGCACCAGCACGACGCGGCCGTGCGCGAGCAGCTCCAGCGCACCCTCGACCGGCTGCGGGACTCCGTCGGCGCGGCCGTCTACATCAGCCGCTACGTCGACGGCGAGGTCCAGGTCACCCAGTACGCGGCGGGCCCGGCCACCCCGGCGGTCAACGAGTGGGTCGACTTCCGCTACTCGGCGCACGCCACGGCGGTCGGCAAGAGCCTGCTCGGCCAGCTGGACCACAACGGCCGCCGCGACCATCTCGCCCGTCACAAGATGGCCCGCCTGACCTCGCGCACGATCACCAGCGACAAGGTGCTGCTCTCCCGGCTGGACGCCCAGCCGCCCACGGTGCCGGTGCTCGACCTCCAGGAGTACGCGATCGGCACGGTCTGCGCGGCCGTCCCGATCACCGCCGGCTCCTCGGTGGGCTGCCTGGCACTGTCACTGCCGGTCGAGCACGCCCACCGCCTGCGCCAGGCGGCGGACACCCTGAACCGCAACGCGACCCCGGTGCTGCTCTCCCTGGCGATCTAGGGCCGCCTGGGCGGTGGTCAGGAGCACCCCCGAGGACCGGGTAGTATTTTCTACGTCGTCGGCCGCGGAACGCGGACGGCGGGAGTCACGCGCCGCTAGCTCAGTTGGTTAGAGCAGCTGACTCTTAATCAGCGGGTCCGGGGTTCGAGTCCCTGGCGGCGCACAGCAGAGGAGCCCCTCGCGCGAGCGGGGGGCTCCTTCGCGTTCCGGGGGTGTGCTCAGAACGTGACGTCCGAGCAGGCGTAGAACGCGTTGGCGGTGTCGGCGATCGTCCACACCGCGACGATGACGTGCCGGCCGCTGAGCCCGGACGGCAGGGTGCCACTGTGCGAGAGGGTCTGCGGCGGACGCTGACCGTTGTAGGGGACCGTGAGGAACGGGGTCAGGTTGAGGTCGGACCTGGCCAGGTTGTGGTTCTGGTTCCAGCCCGGCTTGGTGACGTAGTACTTGAAGTCGGTCGTGGCGTGCATGGCGGTGAACTGCCAGCGGAACGTGTAGCTCTGGCCACCGTTGACCTTGGTCGCCGGCCACGCGCCGCCCGACGGGGTGCGCGGGCTGTCGAGCTGGGCGAACGGGGTGTTGTTGCCGGAGCAGATCCGTCCGTCGGCCGGCCCGGAGGAGGGGAAGCCCTTCGGGCCCTCGACGCTCTGCGGCTCCCACTGGATGTTGCCGCAGTTGGTCACCGTGCCGTTCTGGCACAGCTTCTGCCGGCTGATGGGCAGGTCGGTGTAGCCGTGGCCGCTGGCTCCGCCGGAGGAGAGCACCAGGGCACCGGTGGTCGCCAGACCCACCATCGCGGCGGACAACTTGGTCTTTTTGCGCATACTGCCGCTCCTGGAGAACGTGGGGGAAGTTCACTGAGCTTGCAGGTCTAGACCAAGGCAGAGTTTATTGCCGCGTGTTGAACATGTCCATACCAATCAATGGCCTGTTTCTCCCCGGCCCGCGCAGAAGGCCACCGTCAAGTCCTTGACCAGCACCTTGCGTTCGTGGTCGTCCAGCGCCACCAGCCCTCGCATGGTCAGCCGGGTCACCGTGTCCTCCACCGAGTCCACCACCGACGTCAGCACGCTCGCCCGGTGCTGGGCGTCCAGCGCGGCGATCCGGCGGCGGTGCATCGCGTCGGCCACCTCCGGGGCGTACTCCACCCGTACCGGCTGCACCGAGAACACCTCGAGTCCCACCGGCGTCGCGTCCGCCGCCACCAGCCGGGTCAGCGCGTCGCCCGCCGCGTCCACCGCGGGCTTGGCCGCCCCCGGCATCTCCACCGGCACGCGTGCCAGCGCCGCCTCCACGCACACCCGCAGATACGTCTCGTGGTCCTCGACCGCGAGCACCGCACGCGCGGTGTCCCGCACCCGCCACACCACCAGCACCACCACCCGCAGCGCGACCCCGCTCCCGTCGGCCGCCGGCATCGGCTCGCTGCGCCAGTGCCGCAGCCGTACGTCGACCCTGCGGCGCAGCAGCAGCGGGTTGACCCACATCAGCCCGGTACGCCGCACGGTGCCGCGGTAGCGCCCGAACATGCCCAGCACCCAGGCCCGCCCGGTCCGCCCCCGCGCCAGGCCGCCGAACCCGAACAGGCCCAGCGCCCCGGCCCCCGCGTACGCCGCCCACAGTGCCGGACCGGGAGCGGCCCCGGCGGCGGGCAGCCCCAGCGCCGCCGCCACCGCCGGCGGCATCGTGCCCGCCCACCACGAGGTGACCGCGCACCCGGCCGCCCCGGCGGCACCGGCGAGCACCCCCACCGTCGCGGGCATCACCCGCGCGGGCCGCTCCACCAGATCGGGGTCGACATGCGGCACCGGGCGGGCCCGGGCCGCACCCGGGCGGCGCAGCCGCGGCTGCTCGCCCGTGCCCTGCCGGCGGCTCACCACGGCCGGCCGCAGCTGCACCGACACCGGGTCCGGGTCGTCGCGGAAGAGCAGGTGGACGGGGATCTCGGTGGTCGCCTCGGTGTGGATCACCCGGTTGGGGCGGGCCGGAGCGGGCGGGGTCTGCTCCGCTCCCCCGGGGTCGGGGGTCTGGGGAGTGGTCGTGGTCATGCGTGTCTCCAGCCTCCGCGCCAGATGCGTACGTAGGGGATCAGCGGCTCAGGAGAAGAGCCGGCGCCAGGTCTCCGGCCCCGGGAAGCCGTCGGCGGCGCCGCCCCGCCAGCCCTGGGTGCGCTGGAAGGCCTCGACGCCTCGCCGGTCGGCCTCGCCCCAGCGCGGGCCCGGCCCGTTCGGGTAGTGCCTGCCGAACCCCTTCTTCACCAGCTGCCTGCCGAGCTGGGTGATGTACGGGTTGTTCGCGCCGGGCCGGAACATGGCTCGCCCGGGGTAGCCCGGCACGCCGTGCGAGGCGGGCTGCCCGGGCCCGGCGTGGGGCGCCGGGGCCCGCTTGTCACCCTGCTGCGCGTCGGCCGGGGGTACTGCCGGGGTCTGGGGTGGCGTCTCGGGAGGGGTCACGGGCGGGGTCTCCGGTGGGGTCGCGGGCGGGGTCTCCACCACGCCCTTGTAGCGATACGGGACGTAGCGGGCGGAGTTGCTCCAGTAGGCGTACGGGGTCACCGCCCGGCGGGCGTGCGGGCTGGTCGACTCGTAGGCGATGTAGGACGTCCGGGTGTGGTCGGTCCAGCCGCCGAAGAGCACGACGTGGGAGCCGTTCTGCGGGTTGTCCGGGTTGTGGAACAGCAGCATGTCGCCGGGCTGGAGTTCCGCCTTGGCGATGCGGGTGCCGAAGGTGTGGAGAGAGCCTGTCCACTCGTTCTGCGGCAGGCTCCAGGCCATCGAGACGAAGCCCGAGCAGTCCTGCCGGTAACCGTCCGACCAGTAGGAGGTCATGCTGTACGGCACCTTCGCGTCGACCCATTTCTGGGCGCGCCTGATGATCTCCTCCCGGGTGATCTCGGGCGTCTTCCCCGCGTCCGACGGCTTGACCGGCGTCCCGGCCGGGCCGTGCAGCGGGGCCGTCCCGCCCTGGGGGGTCCCGGGCTCGTCACCTGCGGGAACGCCCGGCCGCAGGGGAGCGTGGACGGCGGCGACGGCGGGCGCGACCTGCCCGGCGCCGAGAGCGGCGGAGGTCATGGCGGCGAGGGCGAGGGCGCGACGGGCGGCGGGGTGGGCAAAGCGGCGGTGGGGGGCGGAACGCGGGAGCAGGCGGCGCCAGTGGGCACATCCGGGGCAGTCGCAGTCGCTCGCGGGATCGATTTCCTCGAATACCGGGGTCTCCATGCGATTCCCCTCACACTCCAGACGAGAATTTCCGGGCCTATGCACGTTGATCAGTTTCACAACTGTGTTCCGGGCGCGCATGTTGACGGTCCGAATGATGTACGGCCCCCCGCCCCGGGCCCGGCGGGCCGCCCCGTGGTGGTCGGGAGCACTCGCGAAGGTCATGTAGAGTTAACGATGTCAGCAGGCGCCGCTAGCTCAGTTGGTTAGAGCAGCTGACTCTTAATCAGCGGGTCCGGGGTTCGAGTCCCTGGCGGCGCACTCGACAAGCGAGGCCCCTCACATCGGTGAGGGGCCTTCTTCATGGGCGGAGGCAGGGTCCTCCCCGGTTATGGCCGGTTACCCTCTGGCCATGGCAGCGCGTGACCTCCAGGAGAGGATCAAGAAGCTCATCGTCGACCGCCGGCTTGCCTCCGGGGCGCCGCTGCCGACCGAGCCCGAGCTGATGGCGTTCCTCGGGGCCGGCCGGAACTCGGTCCGGGAGGCGCTGAAGGCGCTCCAGGCGATGGGGATCGTCGAGATACGGCACGGCTTCGGCACCTATGTCGGCCGGATGTCCTTCGCCCCGATGGTCGAGGGTCTCGCCTTCCGCACGGTCGCCGGGCACCACCGGGGCGAGGACAGCCTGCTCCAGCTCCTCGAACTGCGGGAGGCGATGGAGACGGGACTGGTGTCCCGGCTCGCGGGACGGCTCCCGGAATCCGACCTCGTCGCGCTGGAAGCGCTCGTGGACGGCATGGACCAGCGGGCCGCGCGGGGGGCCGGCCTCGCCGAGACCGACCGGGCCTTTCACGCCACCCTCTACCGGGGGCTGGACAACGTGCTCCTGAGTGAGGTGCTGGAGGCGTTCTGGGACGCCTTCCACCGGGTGAGCAGGGACCTCGTCGAGGTGCCGCGCGATCCGCGGATCACCAGCCGGCAGCACCGGGAGATCCTGGACGCGGTCCGCTCCGGAGATTCACGACGCGCCGAGCAGGCGATCAGAGACCACTTCCACCACATTCGTACGCGACTGCACTCAAGCGCCCCGACCGACGCCAACTTGCGTCCGAATGAGCCCGTATAACGGGTAAATACCGTGTATCCCGTCTTGCGATCATGCGGAACGGCGTAGAACCCTGGTCTCAAGCGGCTGCGGATACGCGCCAATTGGGGGGATAGGAACCGGTTGCCGGTGATGCGGGGAGGGGGCCCCGTTCATGAGGCGATGCCGAGGGGGCAGCCACGCGACCGGACGCGCGCCTGTGCGGGCCCAGGGGGGACCCGGGCAGGTGAAGGGACCGACAGACACGCGGTGCCGACCCGCGTGTGGGGGGATGACTCATGACGTCGACGCCGACGGGCGCACGGCAGAACTCCGACCCGTCACAGACCACCCGGCTCCGGGCGGGCTCGCACCGGACCGGCCACACGGGGACGTTCCGCCGGCTCAGGAGGAACCTGCCGCGCTACGACTACGAGCACTACAGCCGGCTGGCCGGCCCCCTCACCGAGCCCGATCCCGGTGTGCCGTACCGGGTGAGGTACCGCTCGCTGATCTCCCAGGAGCCGCACCGCGTGCGGGTGGCCCTGATGCTGGCCGCCGCTCCCCTGCTCTCGCTGGTGCTGCTGATCTGGCTGCTGCAACCCGCGCACTGGACCGAACGTGACCATCCGGCCCACGACTTCCTGCCCGCGCTCGACGTCGTGATGCTCGTGGCGATCGGACTGATCGAGTTCTTCCGCTGCATGAACGTGCTGTCCAACGCACACGCCACGCTCGTCGCCCGCGACCCGGTCCCGGTGGTGCCCGAGGCCGGCACGAGGGTCGCCTTCCTCACCTCCTTCGTGCCCGGCAAGGAACCGCTGGAGATGGTGACGAGGACCCTCCAGGCGGCCGTGCGGATCCGCCACCGGGGCCTGATGCATGTCTGGCTGCTCGACGAGGGCGACGACCCCGAGGTCAAGGAGGTCTGCGCCCGCCTCGGTGTGCACCACTTCTCCCGCAAGGGCGTCGCGAGGTGGAACCAGGCCAAGGGCCCGCACCGTGCGAGGACCAAGCACGGCAACTACAACGCCTGGCTCGACGCGCACGGCGACGCCTACGACTTCTTCGCGTCCGTCGACACCGACCACGTACCGCTGCCGAACTACCTGGAGCGGATGCTCGGCTTCTTCCGCGACCCGGACGTCGGCTTCGTGATCGGCCCGCAGGTCTACGGCAACTACGACACGTTCGTCACCAAGGCCGCCGAGTCGCAGCAGTTCCTCTTCCACGCGCTGATCCAGCGGGCCGGCAACCGCTACGGCGCCCCGATGTTCGTCGGCACCTCCAACGCCGTACGGATCAGGGCCCTCCAGCAGATCGGCGGGCTGTACGACTCGATCACCGAGGACATGGCGACCGGCTTCGAGATCCACCGGCACCGCAACCCCGCCACAGGCCGGAAGTGGCGCTCGGTCTACACCCCGGACGTGCTCGCGGTCGGTGAGGGCCCGAGCGCCTGGACGGACTTCTTCACCCAGCAGATGCGCTGGTCACGCGGGACCTACGAGACGATCCTCAAGCAGTACTGGAAGGGCTGGTACTCGCTGCCGCCGGCCAAGCTCTTCAACTACACGATGATGATCATCTTCTACCCGATGTCGGCCCTGAACTGGATACTCGCGGCGCTGAGCTGCGCGCTGTTCCTGGGGCTCGGCGCCTCCGGCGTGAACATCGACCCGGCGGTCTGGCTGATGCTCTACGGCAACGCCTCCGCCCTCCAGATCGGCCTGTACGTCTGGAACCGCCGCCACAACGTCTCGCCGCACGAACCGGAGGGCTCCGGCGGAGTGGCCGGCATGGTGATGTCCGCGCTGTCGGCGCCGCTGTACGCGAAGGCGCTGTGCGACGCGGCGCTGCGGCGCAGAAGCAGGTTCGTGGTCACGCCCAAGGGCGACTCGGCGAGCCCGGACCGCTGGTTCGGGACCTTCCGCTACCACTGGTACTTCATCCTGGTCTTCGGCGCCTCGATCGCCGCCGGCCACCACTTCGGGCACTCCCACCCGGCGATGATCACCTGGGCGTCGTTCGCGATGCTGGTCACCGCCACGCCGGTGTTCGCCTGGCGCTGGGAGCTGCGGAAGGCGAAGCGGCGGCCCGCGGCAGGCGCCCCCGAGCCGCAGGACGCGGTGCCCGCCCCGACGCCGGCGCACGGTGTGCCCGCGCCCACGCCGGTCCACGGAGTCGCCCGGTGAACGAGCGCGCCGGCCGCCGCCGCGTCCGCCGGCTAGCGATCGGTACGGCGGTGGTCCTCGCGGTGGCCGGGATGAACGGGCCGTGGCTCTATCGGGTCGGGAGCGAGAAGTACCACCGGTACCGGATCGACAGACCCGGGTACAAGGCGGAGAACGGCCGCTGGGAGATCGTGGAATTCCCCGAGGAGTACCGCCAGAACACCATTCACGCGGCGCTGCTGCACACCGGCAAGGTGCTGCTGGTGGCGGGTTCGGGCAACGACCAGGACAACTTCGACGCGAAGAGGTTCGACACCCGGCTCTGGGACCCGGTCAGGGGCACGGTGAAGAAGATCCCGACGCCCGCCGACCTGTTCTGCACCGGGCACACGCAGCTGGCGAACGGCAATCTGCTGATCGCAGGGGGCACCAAGCGCTACGAGAAGCTCGAGGGCGACGTGAAGAAGGCCGGTGGCCTGATGATCGTCTACAACGAGAACCCGGACAAGCCGATCACACTGCCCGCCGGTACCTGGTTCACCGGCAAGGAGAACGGCAGGACCTTCGTCTCCAAGGACCCGGTGCTGGTGCCGCGCGCGAAGAAGGTCTTCGACGAGGCGACCGGGCGGTTCCTGCGCAACGACCCGGGATTCGGGCGGATCTACGTCGAGGCCGCGAGGGAGGGCGCGAAGTACGAGACCGGCACCCAGGACAACTACCGCGTCCGGGGGCTGACCGGGCCCGACGCCCGGAACACGTACGGCATCGCGCAGAAGCTGGCGCTGGACAAGAAGGACTTCCAGGGGATCCGGGACGCCTACGAGTTCGACCCCGTCGCGGAGAAGTACGTGAAGGTCGATCCGATGAAGGAGGCCCGCTGGTATCCGACGCTCACCACCCTGGGCGACGGCAGGATCCTCAGCGTCTCCGGGCTGGACGACATCGGGCAGCTGGTGCCGGGCAAGAACGAGGTCTTCGACCCCGGGACCAAGGAGTGGAGCTACACCCCGAAGGAACGCCAGTTCCCCACGTATCCGGCGCTGTTCCTGATGCAGAACGGCAAGATCTTCTACTCCGGGGCGAACGCGGGGTACGGGCCGGACGACGTGGGCCGGGATCCGGGCATCTGGGACGTGGAGACGAACAGGTTCACCGAGGTGCCCGGCATGAGCGACGCGAACATGCTGGAGACCGCGAGCACCGTGTTGCTGCCGCCCGCCCAGGACGAGCGGTACATGGTGATCGGGGGCGGTGGGGTCGGGGAGTCCGGGCTGGCGAGCGAGCGGACGCGGATCGCCGATCTGAAGGCGGCCCGCCCCCGGTTCGTCGACGGGCCGTCGCTGGACAAGGGCACCCGCTATCCGCAGGCCTCGATCCTCCCGGACGACAGCGTGCTCGTCTCCGGGGGCTCGCGGGACTATCGCGGGCGCGACGGCTCCAACATCCTTCAGGCGCGGCTCTACGACCCGTCGACGAACGAACTCGACCGGGTGGCCGACCCGCTGGTGGGTCGGAACTACCACGCCGGGTCGATTCTGCTGCCCGACGGTCGGGTGATGTTCTTCGGGTCGGACTCGCTGTTCGGGGACGCGGCGAACACCAGGCCCGGGGAGTTCGAGCAGCGGGTCGAGATCTATTCGCCGCCCTATCTGTACCGGGGGTACCGGCCCTCGCTCGGTGGCGGGCCGCGGACCGTCGCGCGTGGGGGGTCGGCGACGTTCACCTCGCGGGACGCGTCGTCGGTGAGGCGGGTGCGGTTGATCCGGCCGAGTGCCTCGACACATGTGACGGACGTGGATCAGCGCTCGATCGCGCTGGACTTCTCCGTGTCCGGGGACGAGGTGACGGTGACGGTGCCGGGCAACAGGAACCTGGTGCAGTCGGGGTGGTACATGCTCTTCGTCACCGACACCGAGGGGACGCCCAGTGAGGCGCGGTGGGTGAGGGTGCCCTAGCTCGTCCGCGGCGTCGAAGCACGTGCCAGTCGCAGGGCGTACGCCGGCCACCAGGCGCCCGCCTTCGGGCCGCCCTTGCATTCGCCGTCGGATTCCCCGGGGCGCTTGATCCAGAGGTAGGCGTCCACCGAGGGGTCGGCCGTCTTCGTGGTCGGGGTTTCGCCCAGCCCCCTGCCCGGCGGGTTGCACCAGCGTTCGTCCGGGTCGCCCTGTGTGTAGGGGCCGTTGCCGTTGCGGCTGGTGTCGATGACGAAGTGCTTGCCGCCGACCTTGGCGGACAGTTCCTTGCCGTAGGCGACGGAGTCCGCGGTGGAGTAGAAGTTGGAGACGTTGACCGAGAACCCGTCGGCCTCGGCGACGCCCGCCCTGTTCAGCGGTTCGAAGATCTGGTCGGGGTGGCCCCAGCCGGCGTTGCCGGCGTCCAGGTAGACCTTGGTGTTCCGCTGGGACTTGAGCTTGCCGACGGCGTACGTCAGCAGGGCGTACCGCTCCTCGTGGAACTCGCCCGGCGTGCAGCCGTCCACCAGGTGCAGCAGCGCGTCGGGTTCCAGGATCACCGTCGCCGAGCGGTCGCCGATGCCCCGGGCCACGCCGTCGATCCAGGCGCGGTAGGCGTTGCCGTCCGCGGCGCCGCCTTGCGAGTACTGGCCGCAGTCGCGGTGCGGGATGTTGTAGAGGACGAGCAGGGCCGTGCGGTCGGCCCTGGTGGCGGCCTCGGTGAAGCCGCGCGCCTCCTGCTCCGGGTTCTCCGGGCCGATCCACTCACCGGTCGGCTGCTGAGCGATCTTCCGGATCTCGTCGGCCTCGGCACTCCTGCCGTCCCGCGCGTAGTCGGCGACCTGCTCGGCCGCGTTCCCGTGCGGGTTGACCCAGAACGGCGAGGTCTCCTTGGGCTGTTGGGTGATCGCGGCACCGGTGGCGCCGTCGCCGCCGTCCGTGCCGCCGTCGTCCTGGTCGCCGGACGCGCAACCCGCGATGAGCAGTGCCGCCCCCAGCACCACCGCGGTCGCACGCACTCCGGCCGCCCCCCTGCTGCCGTACATCCAACTCCCCCTTGGGTGCACCGGTCTGCAAGGCTCAATCCTGACATACGCCGCGTTGCTCCCACGAGGTCGCCTTCGGGCCTGGCCGCGAGCTGTTACAGAGCGGTTCCGGTGAGGTACGCCGAGACGACCACGTTCGCCGTGTAGCTGCCGGTGGCCCGGTCGAAGGTGCCGCCGCAGGTGATGAGCCGCAGCTCGGCACGCCCCGGCTGCCGTGCGCCGTAGGCCTGGTGGGCGTCGAAGTGGTCCCGGCCGAGGACCGTGACGTCCTCCACGGTGAACTCGGCGACCCTGCCGTCGTCCCGGACGACCCGGACGGTCTGGCCGGGGCGCAGGGCGCCGAGTCCGTGGAAGACGGCGGGGCGCGTCCCGGTGTCGGCGTGACCCACCATCAGCGCGGTGCCGGCCGTGCCCGGCTCGGCGCCGGCGCCGTACCAGCCGACGACTCCCGGCTGGTCGTACGGCGGCGGGTCGGGCGCCCCGTCCGCGTCGAGCCCGCGGGTCACGACCGGCGCCTGGACGCCGAGGCCGGGGATGTCGAGGCGCTGGGGCCGCGCGCCCTTCAGGGGCTCGGCCGCGGGCGGCAGGGCGGCGATGGGCGGGCGGCCCGCCGCCGCCATGTCGCCTGTGGCGGGCGTGGTGAATCCGTGCCGTACGTCGGTCACCTCACGGCCCCACAGCCACAGCCCGAGCAGCAGCAGCGCCCAGACCACGCCCGTGGCCAGCCGTCCGGTGCCGGTGACACCTTCCCGGGAGGACATGACCGGTCAACCCGTCCTGCGGTTGCGGCGGCTGCGCAGCCCCATGACGGCGACACCGGCCACCCCGGCCAGGACCAGTCCGGTGACGGCGTGCGCCGCGTTGGGGCCGGTCTGCCGGGCGTCCTCGGCGGCGAGCTCCGCGGTGCCGCCGCCCCCCGCCTTGACGGGGGCGACCGGTGAGGCGTGACCGGACGGGGGTGCGACGTCCGGCGGGGAGGCCGCGGCGCCGGCGAGGGTGAGCGGGGCGGTGATCGCCTTGGGCCCGTTCTCGCCTTCGCAGGTGACCTTGACCTCGTAGGAGTGCTCTCGGCCCAGCGCGGAGCGGATGCGGGTCTCGCCGGTCAGCGTCCCGCCCGAGCCGCTGAGCCGGGCGTCGCTGACGAAGGCCGCCGAGGTGGCGGCACCCGACCTGCCCGTGCAGCCGGTCACCCGAAGCCCCAGATCGCTGCCGGGGGACGGGACGGAGGGGCTGACCGAGACACCGTCGTCCGCCGCGTGTGCCGCCGGAGTGAGGGGTGCGGCGGCAGCCAGGACGACCGTACAGAGAGTGAGTCGCAGTGAACCCATCGTGAACCTCCAGACTCCTGGAGACTCCCCCGCACGATCCGCCCCCGCATCCTCAGCGGGGGCGGGGCTCCTCCGTCCGGGTGGTTTTCACCCCGAAACGACCGGCAGATGGTTTGGCGCGGCTACACCCGCTCCACGAGGTCGGCGATCGAGTCGACGATCTTCGACGGCCGGTACGGGAAGTCCTCGACCTGCTCGGGCCGGGTCAGGCCGGTGAGGACCAGGAAGGTCTGCATGCCGGCCTCCATGCCCGCCAGCACGTCGGTGTCCATCCGGTCGCCGATCATGGCGCTCGTCTCGGAGTGGGCGCCGATCGCGTTGAGACCCGTGCGCATCATCAGGGGGTTCGGCTTGCCCGCGAAGTAGGGCTTGCGGCCGGTGGCCTGGGTGATCAGCGCGGCGACGGCGCCGGTCGCGGGGAGCGGGCCCTCGGTGGAGGGGCCGGTCTCGTCCGGGTTGGTGCAGATGAATCGGGCGCCGCCCAGGATGAGCCGGACGGCCTTGGTCATGGCTTCGAAGGAGTACGTGCGGGTCTCGCCGAGGACGACGTAGTCCGGCTCGTGGTCGGTGAGGATGTACCCGATGTCGTGCAGCGCGGTGGTCAGGCCCGCCTCGCCGATCACATAGGCCGAGCCGCCCGGCCGCTGGTCGTCCAGGAACTTCGCCGTGGCCAGCGCGGACGTCCAGATGTTCTCGATCGGCACGTCCAGGCCCATCCGGCGGAGCCGGGCGTGCAGGTCGCGCGGGGTGTACATGGAGTTGTTGGTGAGTACCAGGAAGGGCTTGCCGGACTCCCGCAGCTTCTTGATGAAGGAGTCGGCGCCGGGGATCGGGACGCCCTCGTGGATCAGCACTCCGTCCATGTCGGTGAGCCATGAGTCGATGGGCTTGCGTTCTGCCATGTGCGTCGATCACTCCTGGCGTGGTGCGAAAAGGCGGGGGCGCCGGAACCGCGGCGTACCGACGCCCCCAGCGTAGTCAGGACTGGGTGATCCTGACCCCGTCGATCACCCAGTACCAGTTGTTGCCCGCGGTGTAACGGAAACGGACGCGGGCCGTCGTGGACAGGTTTGGGGTACCGGGCGATGCTGTTCGGTGGTGCGGGTCGGCTCAGCTGCCGGTCGCCGACTTCCAGGAGTCGACGTACTTCGTCAGGTTCTCGCCGATGTCGTTCCAGTCGGGCTCGAAGATCTCGACGCCGTCCATGAGCTTGGTGAGGGCGATCGCGTTGGCGTCGGTGGCCTTGACGTCCTGGCGGGCCGCGAAGCCGCCGCCGATCTCGCTGACCTGCGCCTGCGCCTTCTGGCTCAGCATGTAGTCGAGGAGCTTCCTGCCGTTCTCGCTGTGCGGGGCGTCGGTGACCAGGCCGCCGGCGTAGGGCAGCGCGAAGGAGGTGGGCTTGCCGCCCTCGCGGGCCGGGAACCAGATGCCGAGGTTGGGCATGGACTTGGACTGGGCGAAGTTCATCTGCACATCGCCGTTGGCGACGAGCAGTTCGCCCTTGTCGACCTTGGGCGCGAGCTTGCCGGTGGAGGCGGACGGGCCGACGTTGTTGGCCTGGAGCTTGCCGAGGTAGTCCATGGCGGCCTGCTCGCCGCCGAAGTCGTGCATGGCCTTGATGAGCACGGCGGTGCCGTCGCCGGCGACTCCGGGCGTGGAGTACTGGAGCTTGTTCTTGTACTTGGCGTCGAGCAGTTCCTCCCACGTGGTGGGGGCCTGCTTCAGCTCCTTCTTGTTGTGGATGAACCCGAAGTAGTTGTTGACGACCGACGTCCACGTGGCGTCGGCCGACTTGTCGGCGCCGCTCACTTGGTCGGAGCCCTTCGGGGCGTACTTCTGGAGCAGGCCCTTGCTGTCGGCCTGCTGGATGAACGGCGGGAGGGTGACGAGCACGTCGGCCTGCGGGTTGCGCTTCTCGCGGACGGCGCGCTGCACCATCTCGCCGGAGCCGCCCTCGACGTACTCGACCTTGATGCCGGTCTCCTTCTCGAAGTCCTTGAAGATCTGGTCGTACCAGCCGTCGCCGTTCTCGCCCTTGAGGCCGTCGGCGCTGTAGACGGTGACGATCTTCTCGTCGGAGGCGGCGGAGCTGCCGCCGCAGGCGGACAGGGAGGCGGCGAGGGCGAGGCTGCCGAGCACGGCGGCGATCGGCTTGAGCTGCTTTCCGGGCATGGCGAGGTGAACTCCTTGCATGAGTGACAGGGCGGGTCGCGGGGTTATCGGTAGGACGCTTTGGTGCGGATCCTGGAGACGGCGAGCAGGACCAGCAGGGTCGCCGCCATCAGGACCACGGCGATCGCGGACCCGGCGAACAGGGCGCCGCGGTCGGTGGCCGCGTAGACGAGGACCGGAAGCGGGGTCCAGTCGGGCGGATAGAGCATCATCGTGGCGCTCAGCTCGCCCATGGACAGGGCGAAGCAGAGGCCGGCGGCGGCGGTCAGGGAGGGCAGCAGCAGGGGGATCCTGACGCGCCACAGGACGTACGAGGGCCGGGCGCCGAGGGAGGCGGCGGCCTGCTCGTACGCCGGGTCGAGGCGGACGATCGCCGCGGACACCGACTGGTAGGCGAACGCGGTGACCAGGACGGTGTGGGCGGCGATCACGATCCAGCGGGTGCCGTTGAGCAGGAACGGCGGCTGGGAGAAGGCGACCAGGATCGCCAGGCCCACGACCACCGAGGGCACGGCGACCGGCAGCACGAACAGGGCGTCCATCACTTTGCGGTACCGCTTGTCCAGGGCGGCGGCGGCCAGCGCCGCCCAGGTGCCGGCGACGAGGGCGAGCACGCTCGCGGTGACCGCCGTCAGCAGGCTGGTGGTGAGGGCCCTCAGGGCCTCGCCGCGGGTGGCGGCGGAGTAGTGCCCGGTGGTGAAGCCGGAGGGCAGGACGCTCGACCAGTTCGTGGCGAAGGAGGCGCCGAGGACGACGAGCAGCGGCAGGGCGAACAGCGGCAGGAAGAGGAGGAGGAAGACCGCCCACACGGTCCACTTCGCCTTGCGGCTATGCACCAGCACGACGGCTCACCACCCGGTACAGGCCGTACAGGCCCACGGAGATCAGGACGTTGACGACGGCGACCACGCACGCGCCCGGGTAGTCGGACTCCAGGATCGCCTTGCTGTAGACGAGCATCGGCAGGGTCGTGACGCCCTTCGCCCCGGTGAACAGCACGATCCCGAACTCGTTGAGGCAGAGCACGAGGACGAGGCTGCCGCCCGCGGCGAGCGCCGGGAGCGCCTCCGGCAGGATGATCCGCCGGATGATCCGCGGCGCCCGGGCGCCCAGCGAACTCGCCGCCTCCAGCTGGGCGGTGTCCAGCTGGGAGAAGGCCGCGAGCAGGGGGCGGATCACGAAGGGCGTGAAGTAGGTGATCTCCGCGAGGAGCACCCCCCAGGGCGTGGTGAGGAACTGGAAGGGTCCCTGCGCCGAGCCCGTCACGTCGGTCCACAGTCCGTTGGCCATGCCGACCGAGCCGTAGATGAACAGCAGGGCGAGCGTGATCAGGAAGGACGGGAAGGACAGGAAGACGTCGATGAACTTCGACACCGCACGGGCGCCGGGGAACGGCACGAACGCGATGACCAGCGCGAGGACGAAGCCGAGGACCAGGCATCCGGCGGTGGCCGCGACGGCCAGCCAGACGGTGGTCCACAGGGCCTCGCGGAAGGCCTCCGAGGCGAAGACGTCGGCGTAGGGCTGCACGGAGGTGCCGCCGGTGTCCGGCTGGAGGGACTGCTGGACGACCAGGGCGAGCGGGTAGAGGAAGAACAGCGCCAGCAGGGCGACGGGGGGCAGGGCCCAGATCCAGGCAGCCGCCTTGCGGGGGCCGGCCCCGGTCCCGGCCGCCGAGGTCCTGATCGCCGCGCTAGCCATGGCCGCTCACCCCCGCCGGCAGCAGCACCGCGTCCTCGGGTGCGAAGTGCAGGGCGACGGTGTCCCCGAGGCCCGGCGGGTCCCGCAGCTCCCGCAGGTCCGCCAGCACCCGGTGGCCGTCGACCTCGACGTACAGCCGGTGCGTGGCGCCGCGCCACTGGATCTCGACGACGGTCCCGGCCAGCTGGTTGGGCCCGGAGCCGAGCCCGACCAGGTGGGGGCGTACGCAGAGCGTGGCCCGCGCGCCCGGCGCCGCGGAGGCGGTGTCGAGCTTGAGCTCGGTGCCCCCGAAGGCCACGCCGCCCTGTCCCACCGTGACCGGCAGCAGGTTGGCGTTGCCCACGAAGGACGCGGTGAACTCGTCGGCGGGCGCCCGGTACAGCTCGCGCGGGGTGCCGCACGCCTGGAGCCGCGCCTTGTCCATCACGGCGATCCGGTCGGCCAGCGTCAGCGCCTCGACCTGGTCGTGGGTGACGTACAGGATCGACACGTCGGGCAGTTCCCGGTGCAGCCGGGCGAGTTCGGCGAGCATGCCGGAGCGCAGCTGGGCGTCGAGGGCGGACAGCGGCTCGTCCAGCAGCAGGACGTCGGGCCGGATGGCCAGCGCCCGCGCGATGGCGACGCGCTGCTGCTGGCCACCGGACAGCTCGCGCGGGTAGCGGCGGGCGTATGCCGCCATCCCGGTCATCTCCAGCGCCTCGGCGACCCGGCCGCCGATCGCGGACCTGGCGGCCTTGCGGGCCTTCAGCCCGAAGGCGACGTTGTCCTCGACCCGCATGTGCGGGAACAGGGCGTACTGCTGGACGACCATCCCGATGCCCCGCCGGTACGGCGGCAGGCCGGTCACGTCCCGCTCGCCGAGGAAGACCCGCCCGGAGACCGGCTGCACGAACCCGGCGACCGCGCGCAGCGCGGTGGTCTTGCCGGAGCCGGACGGCCCGAGCAGCGCCATCACCTCGCCGGGGGCGACGGTGAGGTTCAGGGAGTCGAGGACGACGTTGCCGTCGTAGGCGACGGTGACCGAGTCGAAGCGGATGCCGCTGCTCACGTGAGCACTCCCGGAAGGTCCGCCACGCTGTCCAGGACCTGGCCGGCCCCGGCCGCCCGCAGCGCGCCGGCGTCGTGCGCTCCGGTCAGGACCCCGGCGACGAGGCCCGCTCCGGCGCGGACGCCGCTGAGCATGTCGTACGAGGTGTCGCCGACGACCGCGACCTGCTGGACGTGCTCGGCGGCCTTGGTCCGCAGGAAGGCTTGGAGCACCATGTCCGGGAAGGGCCGCCCGCGCCCGCCCGCGTCGGCGGGGCACAGGGTGAGCGGGACCAGGTCCTGCCAGCCCAGCGCGGCGAGGACGGCGTCCTGGGTGACCCGGGCGAAGCCGGTGGTCAGGACGACGGTGCGGCCGCCGGCCTGGAGCTCCTCGACGGCCTCGCGGGCGCCGGGGACGGGGGCGATGTGCCCGCCGTCGACCAGCTCGCCGTACGCCTTCTCGAAGGCGGTGTTGGCACGCCGGGCGAGGTCCTCGGTGCCGAACAGGTGGCGGAAGACGGAGATCTTGGACTCGCCCATGGTGGCCCGCACGTAGGCGAGCTTGCCGGCGTGGCCGGGGGTGCCGGGCTCGACACCCAGCTCACGGGCGGCGGTGTCGAAGGCGCGCTCGACGAGGCCGCCGTCGGCGACGGTGGTGCCGGCCATGTCGAGGACGACGAGGCGTATGTCGGTGGTCGGGTTCGTCATGGTGTTCACCAGTCAAGTTCGTTCGCGGTGGTTTCGGCGATCGCGGGCGAGCAGGTCATGCCGCGCCCACCGGGCCCGGTCACCAGCCACACGCCGTCGCGCACCTGCTGCCGGTGCACGACCCGGGTGGTGTCGGTGCACTGGGCGTACACCCCGGCCCAGCGGCGCCGGATCTTCGGCAGCGGGCGCCCGAGCAGGGACTCGACGACACCGGTGAGGTGGTCGTAGGGGTCCTCGAGGGTGTCGAAGGCGAAGGGGTGCTCGTACTCGTGGGTGTCGCCGATGGTGAGGCCGCCGTCGGCGCGCTGCACCATGAGCAGTTGCATACGGTGCTCCGCCGCCGTCTCCGGCTGCGGCTGCCCGGCGTTGAGTTCGTCGAGGGCGGCGCCGCGGTAGGCGGGGTAGTAGCGGAAACTGTCGGCGTCGGCGATCGAGGTGGTGAGCGGCTCGCCGAGCGGCTCGGTCTGCATCATCTGCAGCCGGACCCGGCGGACCGGCAGGCCGGGTCCGGCCAGCTCGCGGACCAGCCCGCCGAGCCAGGCGCCGGTGCAGAGCACGACCACGTCGCCCTGGTGGACGTCGCCGTGGTCGTCGCGGACGGCGTTGGTCCCTATGACGTCACGGACCTCGCGGCCGGGCAGGAACTTGTAGCGCGAGGACTTCAGCAGCTCCTGACGCAGGGCGAGCTGCGCGGTGCGGGGCTCGACGGCCGCGTCGCGCTCGCAGTACAGGGCCGCGGTGAACGCGCCGCGCAGGGCGGGGTTCAGGGCGCGGGCCTCGCCGGGGGTCAGCAGCTTGTAACCGCGGGCCGCGGCGTCCGGGCGGGCCACGGCGGCCTCGGCGACGGCGAGTTCCAGGTCGCCGCGGACCGGGGTCAGGGAACCGTTCGGGCGGAAGCCGAGGGCCGGGACGCGGCCGCCGATCTCCTCCCAGAGCTCACGGGCCCGCAGGGCGGTCTGAAGTTCCTCGCCCCCCGCGCGGCCACTCACCCAGATCTGGCCGAAATTACGCAGGGACGCGCCGCGAGCCTCCGCCTCGCGCTCGATCTGTACGACCTCATGGCCACGGTTCACTGCATGCCAGGCGTGCATGGTGCCCACCACGCCGGCTCCGACGACTATCACTCTCACGTCCGCCACGCTCCTCGCGCTCGGGGAACCGGAAGGGTCCGGCTGACAACGAGAGCGTGAACGAGCCATCAAGTTTGGGCTAGACCCGTTATCTGTTCGTGATAATTCGAGAGGTCATCCGGACGGGGCGGTTCAGCCCCTCAGATGCGTCGTGAAGGAGAACCGGTCGCCCCGGTACAGGGACCGCACGCGCTCCAGCGGCTCCCCTTCCGTGTCCCTGGACACCCGGTGGATCAGCAGCATCGGCAGCGCGGGCGGCGTACCGATGAGCAGCGCCTCGCGCGGCGTGGCCAGCACCGTCTCGATGCGCTCGTCGGCGTCGCCGAAGCCGATGCCCTGGTCCTTGAGCCAGGCGTAGAACGAGGAGTCCGGGTCGAAGTCCACGTCGAGCCGGGGCACCCGGGCCACCGCGACGTACGTGCTCTCCAGGCCGACCCTCTCGTCGTCGGCGAGCAGCAGGCGCTCCAGGTGCCAGACGGCCTCGCCGCGCCGCAGCCCGGTCTCGGCGGCGAGACCGTCCGGGCAGGGGAAGCGGTCGAGGGTGACGAGGTTTCGCCCCGGGGTGCGGCCCTGGCGCCGTACCCCTTCGGTGTAGCTGGCCAGGGACAGCGGCTGCTCCAGCTTGGGTCCCGCGACGACGGTGCCCCGCCCCTGCCGGCGCAGCTTGCCCTCCAGCACCAGCTCGCGGATCGCCTGCCGCACGGTCTCGCGGGCGACCTCGTACCGCTCGGAGAGATCACGCTCGGTGGGCAGCAGCCCGCCCTCCCCCAGGTCCTCGATCAGCCGGTCGAGCCGCGCCTTGACCGCGTAGTACTTGGGGATGCGGCCGTGCTCCGGGATGCCGTAGCGGACGGGGGCGCCGGGGGCCTGGTCGTTCGGGTAGTCCACGCAGGGATCGTCGCACGGGCGGCACCCGGGCTCAGCGGCGCCTCCGCACCATCACCAGGGCTCCACCGGTGACGATCAGCAGGAAGGAGGTCGCGGCGAGAGCGCCACGGGGCGTGGTGAGGCCGGTGCGGGCGAGTTCGTCGGCGAAGGAGAGACCGCTGTCGGGGGCGGTGGACGCCGCCGCGGAGGGGTCGTCCCCGTCCGGCTCGGCGCTGCCCTCCGTCTCCGTAGCCGACTCCGCCCGCACCCGGAACCGGTAGTCGTTCGACTGCCCGACCCAGTCGCCGTCGTCCTCGCGCCGCTGCACGACGGCCGCGTTTGCGGTGACGTCGTTCGCCACGGCGTCGGAGGTGAACGCCAGCCGTACCCGCACGGTGAGGGTCTGCCCCGGCTGCACGGCGAAGCCCGCGAACCCCTCGCCGAAGACCCCGACCAGCTCGTCCCGGTCGGTCCGCTCGAACCGCACCGCGCGGGGACGCGCCCCCTCGTAGAACTCCAGCCGCGGCTGCGAGGGCTTCAGCGCCCGCTCGCCGTCGACGAGGACGACGACCGGGTGGATGCCGGTGCAGGCGCTGCGGGTGGTGTTGCCCAGCTCGATGGACCAGGTCCCGAACCCGCCCCCGGCGTCGTAGGACCCCGGCCCGCCGACGATGCGCGTGGTGATCGGGAACTGCCGGTCGTCCGCTGCGGCGCACTGGGGCGCGGGGGCCGCGCGCAGGGCGCGCGCGGCGGGCTTGTGCGCCGGCGGGACGGACGGTGTGCGCACCGGCGGCACGGAGGCGGGGAGCGTGTGCACCGGCGATACCTCCGTGCGAACCGCGTGCACGGGCGAGGCGGCTCCACCGAGGAGGGTGGCGGCTGCGGCAAGGCAGAGGGAGACGGGCGTGCACAGTCGCATGTCTCCATTGCGCGCCACCCGCCTGCGGCTCGGCGAGAACACCGCGCCGTACGGCCCAACAGGTCCGCCCGATCGGGCAGATCGGCCACCGCGCCCCTGCGGCTACGACGGCGTCGGCAGCGTGAGGATCTCGGCTCCGTCCTCGGTGATGGCGATCGTGTGCTCGCTGTGTGCCGTCCGGCAGCCCGTCGCGCTGCGCAGCGTCCATCCGTCGGCGTCGACGACGAGCTCGGCGGTGTCGGCCATGACCCACGGCTCCAGCGCCAGCAGCAGTCCGGGGCGGAGTGTGTAGCCACGGCCGGGTCGCCCGGTGTTCGCGACGTGCGGGTCCTGGTGCATCGTCGACCCGATGCCATGGCCCCCGAATTCGGTGTTGATCCGGTACCCGGCTTTTCCGAGCACCGTGCCGATGGCGTGGGAGATGTCGCCGACACGGGCTCCGGGGCGGGCGGCGGCGATCCCTGCGGCCAGTGCGCGCTCGGTCGCCTCGATCATCGCGATGCTCTCCGGGGGCCGCGCATCGCCCACGACGAAGCTGATGGCGGCGTCCGCCGCGGTGCCGCGCCTGGAGACGGCGAGGTCGAGGGTGAGCAGGTCGCCGTCGGCGAGCGTGTGGTCGTAGGGGCGTGCGTGAAGCACCGCGTCGTTGACTGCCGTGCAGATGTGGTGGCCGAACGGGCCGCGTCCGAAGGACGGCGCGTAGTCGACGTAGCAGGACGAGGCCCCCGCCTCGGCGATCATGGCCTTGGCCCACCGGTCGATGTCCAGGAGGTTCGTGCCGGCCACGCACCGGCCCTTCAGTGCCTGCAGGATGTCTCCGACCAGGGCGCCGGTGTCCTTCGCCCGGGCCAGCGGGGAGGGGTTCAGGATCTCGATCATGTGCCACTTTCCTCGCGGAACCAACAACTATACCGGTAAAACTATACCGGTATTTGAATGGCGTCCGTGCGCCGGCGGCGGGGCCGTCGGCGGTCCGCTCCGCAGGCCGGGACGGTGGCGGTGGCGGCTCCGTGAGGGCCGGTGCGTGGCCGGGAGGGGTGAGGCCGGCGACGGCCTTGGGCGCAGCCGGCCTGCCGAGGGCGCGCCGGCCGGCCCCTCACATCCCACCCCGCCCGAACAACGGCGCCAGCAGCAGCTGTGCCGCGCCCTCGGCGACCACGCGCCGCCCGCCCCCCGCGATCCGGACCGGCACCGCGTCCTCCCCGGTCCGCTGGGCGCGTTCGTCCAGGACTCCGGCGACGCCGCGGACGAACAGCTCCGGCTCGGCCGCGACGACGCGGCCGCCGAGCAGCACGAAGTCCACGTCGAGGAGTGCGACCAGGTTGCTCGCGCCGACCCCCAGGACGCGCGCCGCCTCCGCCACGTCCCCGCGTGCCACGGCGTCGAGACACAGCGCCTCGAGGCAGCCGCGGTTGCCGCACCCGCACACCGGCCCGTCCAGCTGCACGACCTGGTGCCCGAACTCCCCCGCCAGGGTCCGCGCCCCGCGGTGCACCGCGCCCCCGATCACCAGCCCGCACCCGAGGCCCGCCGCGAAGTGCAGGTACGCGAAGGATCCGCCCCCACCCGCCACGGCCAGCCGCAGGGCGGCGGCGTTGGTGTCCTTGTCGACGACCACCGGCAGCCCCAGCCGCCGCCCCAGCACCTCGCGCAGCGGAAAGCCGTCCCACTCCGGGAACCCGGTGACCCGGTGCAGCACCCCGTGGACATGGTCCAGCGGACCGGGCAGGGCGATTCCGGCCCCGAGCAGCGAGCACACCCAGGCGGCCCCGGCACCGCCGAGAACCTCCGTGACGAGCCCGGCCACGTCCCCCACGACGACCTCCGCCCCCGCCCCGAGGTCCATCTCCGTGCGCCGCTCCTCCACCACCGTGCCGGCCAGGTCGACCAGCACCACGCGCAGTTCGTCCCGGTCCAGGTGCACCCCCACGGCATGCCCGGCGCCCGGCACCAGCCGCAGCACCGTCCGCGGCTTGCCTCCGGTGGACACGAGGCGCCCCGCCTCCGTCAGCAGCCCCTCGTCCCGCAGCCGGGCGGTGATCTTGCTGACGGCCTGGGGTGTCAGTCCGGTCCGCTCGGCGAGCTCCAGCCGGCTGACCCCCTCCGTCCCTGCCCTGCGCAGGAGTTCGAGGACGAGCGCGGCGTTGTGACTGCGCACCGCCGGCAGGTTCGCCCCCAGTCGCACATCGGGCCGCGCGCCCCGCCCCGCGCCCGCTCCATTGGTGGTGTTCGGCCTGTTCACGTTCCTATTGTCCCCTCCGCTTGCACTTTGGCAACAGCGTTGCGAAAGTGGATGCATGACTGGCACACCCCCTGGCCCGCCCCTCCGCGCCGGCCTCGTCGGCTACGGCCTCGCGGGCTCCGTCTTCCACGCCCCGCTGATCGCCTCCACCGAGGGCCTCGCCCTGGACACGGTGGTCACCTCGAACCCGGAGCGGCAGCAGCAGGCCCGCGCCGAGCACCCGGGCGTGCGGGTCGCCGCCAGCCCGGACGAGCTCTTCGCGCGCGCCGGCGAACTGGACCTCATCGTCATCGCGTCCCCGAACCGGACGCACGTCCCCCTCGCCACCGAAGCCCTGAAGTCCGGCCTGCCGGTGGTCGTCGACAAGCCCGTCGCCGGCACCGCGGCCGAGGCCCGCGAGCTGGCCGCCCTCGCCGACGAGCGCGGCCTGCTCCTGTCCGTCTTCCAGAACCGCCGCTGGGACAACGACTTCCTGACGCTGCGCCACCTCCTGGCCGAGGGTGAGCTGGGCGACGTATGGCGCTTCGAGTCACGCTTCGAGCGGTGGCGTCCGCAACCCAAGGGCGGCTGGCGGGAGTCGGGGGACCCCGCGGAGATCGGAGGTCTGCTCTACGACCTGGGCAGCCACGTCGTCGACCAGGCCCTGGTCCTCTTCGGCCCGGCCACCTCCGTCCACGCCGAGGCCGACATCCGCCGCCCGGGCGCCGAGACGGACGACGACACCTTCATCGCGCTCACCCACGCGAACGGCGTCCGCTCCCACCTCTACGTCTCCGCGACCACCGCCCAACTCGGCCCGCGCTTCCGGGTGCTGGGCTCGCGGGCTGGTTACGTCAAGTACGGCCTCGACCCGCAGGAGGCGGCGCTGCGTGACGGCCGGCGTCCCGGCACGACCGCCGACTGGGGCACGGAACCCGAGTCCCTGTGGGGCCGCGTCGGCTCCGGCGAGTCCCCGCTGAGCGGTGGCGGCCGACCCGTGCGCACGCTGCCAGGCGACTACCCCGCCTACTACGCGCGGATCGCCGCCGCCCTGCGCGACGGCGCCCCCAACCCGGTGACCGCCCTGGAGGCGGCCGCCGCCCTCGACGTACTGGAAGCGGCCCGCCGTTCGGCCCGCGACGGAGTGACGGTGACCCTGTGACACACAGCCGCGCGAGCGCGACGACCCCGAAGCTCACCCCCGAACTCACGCCCACCGTCGAGGAGCTGGAAGCCCAGGAACGCCGCCTGGTGTTCCGGCGTTTCACCTTCGACGACGCCTGGGCGCTCGGCTCCCTGCTGGTGGAGCTGGCGCGGGAACGGCAGGCGCCGGTCGCCATCGACATCCACCGCGCCGGCCAGCAGCTCTTCCACGCCGCCCTGCCCGGCTCCACCCCGGACAACGACGCCTGGATCGCCCGCAAGCGCCGCGTGGTGGAGCGGTACGGATCCGCGTCGTACCTGGTGGGCGCCCGCTTCCGCGCCAAGGGCACGACGTTCGAGGAGTCCTCCCGGCTGGACCCGGACACCTACGCGGCGCACGGCGGCTCCTTCCCGATCACCGTGGAGGGCGTGGGCGTGATCGGCTCGGTGACGGTGTCCGGCTTGCCGCAGCTCCAGGACCACCGCATCGTGGTGGAGGCGCTGGAGCACCTTCTGGGCGATCAGGCCTGAGTCCGCGGGATTATCCCGAGCGGCCCTCCGGTTGGCCCAGCTGTCACGGCCGTCACGGCAACCGGAGGGATCGCACCATGGACGTGGACAACCCCGCAGCCTCGCTGAAGGAACGGGTGGGACGGTACGGCATCTGGAGCGTCGGCCTGCGCGCGGAGGACCCCTCCCGGCGCGGCGAACTGACGGACGCCGCCGCCGAACTGGAGGACCTCGGCTACGGCGCCGTGTGGCTCGGCGGCAACAGCGCCGCCCGGCACGCGGCCCTCCTCGTGGGCGCCACGTCGCGGATCACCGTCGGGACCAGCATCCAGAGCATCTGGCAGTACGAGGCGAAGGACAGCGCGGCGGCCTTCGCGGACCTCGAGGCCGCCCACCCCGGCCGCTTCGTCCTGGGTCTCGGCGTCAGCCACGCGAAGCTCGCGGAACAGTACCGGCGCCCCTATTCGGCCCTCGTCACCTACCTCGACGCGCTGGACGCGGCCGGCGTACCCGCCGAGCGCCGCCTGCTGGCCGCGCTCGGCCCGAAGACCCTGGAACTGTCCCGGGACCGCGCGGCCGGCGCGATCCCCTACCTGGTCACACCGGAACACACGGCGTACGCCCGCGAGATCCTCGGCGAGGCCCCGCTGCTCGCTCCCGAGCTGAAGGTCGTCCTGGAGCGGGACCCGGACCGGGCCCGCGGTGTGGCCCGGGACTACCTGGCCATGTATCTGGCGCTCCCGAACTACACGAACAACTTCCTGCGCCACGGCTTCACGGAGCCGGACCTGGCGGACGGGGGAAGCGACCGCCTGATCGACGCGGTGTTCGCGTGGGGCGACGAGAACAGCATCCGGGAGCGCGTCGCGGCGTTCCACGCGGCGGGCGCGGACCACGTGGCACTCCAGGTGGTCGAAGCCGGGCCCAGGGAGACGCTCCCGCGGGAGGGCTGGCGGAGGCTGGCCGGCCTGCTGGCGTAAGGCGCGGGCTCCGGCGGCCGGGGGGCGGCGACCCAGCCGGGGGGCGCCGCCCCGGCGAGGGTCCCCCGGACGGTGCGTCACCCCCGCATGAGGGTGCGCCACCGCCGGCGCAAGGGTGCGCCCCCACCGCGCAAGGGTGCGCCCCCGCCCTCAGGCGTCCTTCAGCTCCTGCCGCTGCCGCCCCAGCCCTTCGATCTCCAGCTCGACCACGTCCCCGGCCCGCAGATACGGCTTGGGCTCGGGCTGCCCCATCGCGACACCCGCGGGCGTACCGGTGTTGATCACATCGCCCGGATACAGAGTCATGAACTGACTCACGTACCGCACGACCTCCCCCACGGAGAAGATCTGCTCCGCGGTCGTCCCGTCCTGCTTCAGCTCCCCGTTGACCCACAGCCGCAGCGACAGCTTCTGGGGATCGGGGACCTCGTCCGCCGTCACCAGCCACGGGCCCAGCGGGTTGAACGTCTCGCAGTTCTTGCCCTTGTCCCAGGTGCCGCCCCGCTCGATCTGGAACTCCCGCTCGGACACGTCGTGCGCCACCGCGTACCCGGCGACATGCGCGAGCGCCTCCCCGGCCGACTCCACATAGCGGGCCGTACGGCCGATGACGACCGCCAGCTCCACCTCCCAGTCGGTCTTCCGGGACGCCCGCGGCACGAGCACCGTGTCGTTCGGGCCCACGACCGTGTCCGCGGCCTTGAAGAAGACCACCGGCTCGGCGGGCGGCTCGGCGCCGGTCTCCCGGGCGTGGTCGTGGTAGTTCAGGCCGATGCACACGATCTTGCCGATGCGCCCCAGCGGCGGCCCGATCCGCAGCCCCGCCGCGTCCAGCGCGGGCAGCTCCCCGGCGTCGGCGGCCGCACGGATCCGGTCGAGCGCCGCGTCGTCGGCGAGCAGCGCACCGTCGATGTCCGGCACGAGTCCGGACAGGTCCCGCAGCACGCCTGTGGCGTCGAGCAGCGCGGGCTGTTCCGCCCCGGCCGTTCCGACTCGCAGCAGCTTCATGGTCACAATCTCCCTCGATCGTGGGGCGCCCGCCGACGTGTGCAGCCATCGGAGGACTGGTCGATCCTCCAAGGTGGCGGTCCAGTCCGCAATACCCCGTTCACGTACTGGACCGTAGGGAGGGCGCCCTCACCGGTACAGCACGGCCCGCTCCACCGCGCTCCACGTCGTGCTGGTGACCACGTAGAGTGCGGCCGCCAGCGGCACCACCGCCACGGTGACCAGCGTGAAGAAGGACATGAACGGCATGACCCTGGTGACGGCGCCCAGGCCCGGCAGCTGCTCACCCTCGTCCGGCACGGGACGGCCGGCGGCCATCGTCCGCCGCGTACGGCGGTAGGTGAACACCGCGACGACCGCGACGAGCGCGAACAGCGTGACGTAGACCAGGCCCGCCGCCCCGAACACCCCGCCGTCGCCCAGCGCGTCCAGCCACCGGTCCCCCAGCGGCGCACCGAGCAGCTGATGGCCGAGCAGGGCGTTGGCCTCGCCGCCGATCGTGGGGTTGGAGAACAGGTGGTAGAGCAGGAAGAACGCGGGCAACTGCAGCAGACCGGGCAGGCAGCCGGCCAGCGGCGACACCTTCTCCTTCGCGTGCAGCTCCAGGACGGCCTGCTGAAGGCGCTCGGGGTTCTTCCGGTACTTCTTGCGCAGCTCGGCGATCTTCGGCTGCAACTCGGTGCGCGCCTTCTGCCCGCGCGCGGACGCCCGGGACAGCGGCAGCACCAGCAGCCGTACGAACGCGGTGAACAGGACGATCGCGGCGGCGGCCGCGGAGGCGTGGAACAGCGGCTGGAGCAACTCGGCGAGCTGCCCGACCAGGTCGGCGAAAACGGACATGGGTGAGCCCTCCGTCAGGGGTCTCGTCGTGCCGGAACAGGGAATGGCGGCATGACGACCCGCGCGGGGTCACGCTGTGGTGCGGGTGGGTGGTGCGGCGTGCCCTACGCGACGGTCGTCAGGAGGGCGTGTCCGGGCGCTCGGGGACGGGTGCGCCCCTTGGCGTCGGGGTCGCACTGCGGCAGGAAGGCCGTACGGCGGTCCCGGTCGCGGATGGCGGTGCGCACCCGCGTGGGGAGCACGGCGGGCGCGCAGCGTGCGGCGAGCAGCGTGCACACGGCGAGCGCCGACCCGGCCGCGGCGGTCGCGGCGAGCGCGACGGTGGCGGAGAGGGAGCCGACGTCCAGCAGCGCCAGGTCGAGGAAGAGGATCAGGAGCAGGACGGCGGGGCGCGGCCTCGCGCACTTCCGGATCATCCCGGCTCCCCTCCCTCGCGCTGTCGCCGCTGTTCGCGTGTCCGTTCGTTTATACCTCACCGCGGGCGCATGGACAGGAGCGTTCCCCACACGACCAGGCGGTACTTGGACGTGTACTCGGGCGTGCAGGTGGTCAGGGTGATGTAGTACCCGGGACCGCGGTAGCCCCGGCCGGGGTGGACGAGGCTGCGCGGCACGGGCCGTATCACCGCGGTGTCGCGGGCGGAGGTCTGCGGGAGGGTCTGGTCGACGGCGTACGTGTACACCGCGGACCGTGTCTCCACGACGATCCGGTCGCCGTCGCCGAGCCGGTCGAGGTGGCGGAAGGGCTCGCCGTGGGTGTTGCGGTGCCCGGCGAGCGCGAAGTTCCCGGCCCGTCCCGGCTGTCCGGTGCCGGGGTAGTGACCGGCGTACCCCTTGTTCAGTACGTCGGGCTTGCCGATGCCTTCGGCGACGGGGACGCGGAGGTTCAGGCGGGGGACGGCGAGGATCGCGTAGGCGTGGGAGGGCACGGGTCCCGCGGGGACGTGCGGCTGGGCCGGGGCCCGCCCGCGGGCCGGGGGTTCTCCGGCCTCGGCACCGGCACCGGCACCGGCCGGGTCACTCTCCCGACCCCGCCCGGGCGTGCCGCCTCCCCACTCCCGCTCCAGCGCCGCCACCTCCCGCTCGGCTCCCTGCCGGGCCTGCCGGTTGGTCCACCACAGCTGGTGGACCACGAGAAGCAGTACGACGACCCCGGCGGTGACCAGGACCTCCGCACCCGTCCACAGCGCACGCCGGCGCCGGGCGCTGCGCCGCCTGCCGGTGTGCTGCACGACGGGCACGCGCATGGGCGGACGCCTCCTCCACCGTCGTACGGGACGGGCCGCCCGCACGATAAGCGGCGGGGCGTGAGGTCTCCAGACCCGTGGCGGGCCTTTCGCCCACGGTATCCGGGCGGCTCAGACGACGGGCTCCCCGATCCCGAGCAGGTTCCCCTCACTGTCCCGGAACCATGCGGCACGCTCCCCGCGCGCTCCCTTGCTCGGGTAATGCCCCTCCACCTCGGCGATCCCGTCCGGCGACGTCCGCAGCCCCGGCAGGTCGACGACCTCGAACACGACACCGCGCCGCTTCAGAGCCGCAACGACGCTCTCGACGTCGTCGACCTGCCAGCCCATCTGCGTGAAGGTGCCCGGCGAGGCCCCCGCCGACTCGAACAGGGCGAATTCCACGCCCCCGCACCGGTACAGCAGCCCACCCGGCCGCTCGTCGACGGGGTCGAGCCCGAGCTTGTCCGAGTAGAAACGGCGGGCCCGCTCGAGGTCCTGGGCGGGCAGCCGAGTGGCCGGGCGGCCCCCGGCGAGGCCGGTGTCCCTGTCATCCATACCTTCACTGTGCCGCAGCCGGGCGGCGAGGTCCTGCGGGCGGCCGGGGACCAGACTCTCCTTTGTCACCGCTCGGCAGTACGGTGTCCCCCATGCGCCCCGACACGCCTGCCGAAAACGTCGACCACACCACCGAGGCGGCCCGCCTGGAGCGAACCGCCGGCCTGTACCCCGAGGACGCCGAAGCCCTGCTGCTGCGGGCCGCGGCCCACCTCGAACTGTCCGGCGACCGCCCCGCCGCGACCGCGCTCTACGACCGCCTGCTCACCTCCGGGGACAGCCTGGAGTACCCGTACCTGGTCCGGGCCCTGAAGGCCTCGAACCTCTGGGAGTACGGCCACGAGGCCGAGGCCCGGGCGATCATCGACGGCATCCGCACGGCGGCCCCGCGGGACGCGGCCCCCTGGGTGATCGTCGCCGAGGCCCTCGAAGCGCACGACGAGCTGGAGACGGCGCAGGAGGTCTTCACCGAGGCCACCCGCCTCCTCACGACGGACGGCGCGCGTCCCCCGCAGCCCGTCCATCCCCTCTTCTTCGGCCGCCACCGGGTACGCCGCATGCTGGGCCTCGCCCACGACGAGTGGGACACCCTGGCCGACACGCTCCACTCGATGCCGGTCTCCCTGGACGAACTCCACGACCCGAAGCGCGTGTGGTCCCTGGGCTCGGACAACCCGGCGGAGCTGGAGGCGGAGATCTCCCGCCTCCGCGCCGAACTGGGCGCCTACCGGGAGGCCCTGTCCCGCCCCTTCCCCGTGGCGGTCCTGCACTGGCCGGCGGGCGAACTGACCGAACTCCTCTCGGCGTACCCCGCCCTGTCCGCGGAGTACCCGTCCCACGAGGAACACCTGTCGACCATAGAGACGTCCCTGCGGGAACTGTCCGCCTCCGGCACACCCAACCTGGGCGTGGTCACCGGCACGGTCCCCTCCTACGAGGCCTTCGCGGCATCGGAGGGCACGACCCCGGACGACGCGACCCTGCTTCCCCAGTACGCGACGACCCTGGCGGCGCGGGGACGGGCGGTGGCCTGGCCACCGGAGACGGGGGCGGGTTGCTGGTGCGAGTCGGGGCGGGCGTATGGGGAGTGTCACGGCGCGGAAGGCTGAGAGCTGAGGACGCTGAGGACAGGAAACCCGCAACGGCGGAGCTGAACGGGACCACAAAGCTCATCCCCTCTCGCGGCCCCTCACCCCACCCACCGGCACCCGGCGACGGTGAGCACCCCAGCCCCGCCGGTCCCCGCCACCCCGCCCCTGGGCCGCCCGGCCGCATGCATCCCCGCGGTGGAGGGGCGAGTGTCAAGAGTGGAGCGAAGCGGAATCGGCGAAGCCGACGCCCGAAGGGCGCTCTTGACCCTCGCCCCGGAACCGCCGCCCTCAAAACAACCGGGCGGCCATGGGCACCTTGCGGCCAACGCTCATTCCAACGCCCTGGAACGGTTACAGGACCAACGTCACCGAGACGCCGGCAGAATGAATCCGTGCCAGATGCCGTCCCCTCCTCACCCGCCGTCTCCATCCGCATGAGTCGCCAAGGTCGCCGCGACACGGCACCCGAGGTCGCGGTACGGCGGCTACTGCACGCATCCGGGCTGCGCTACCGCGTGAACGCGCCAGTTCCCGGCATGAGCCGTCGCACGATCGACATCGTCTTCCCGAAGGCCAAGATCGCGGTCTTCCTCGACGGCTGCTTCTGGCACGGCTGCCCACAGCACGCCACCCGACCCAAGTCGAACGCCGACTGGTGGCGCACAAAGCTCGAGAAGAACATGGCCCGCGACCGCGAGACCACGGGGCACCTCACCGAGGAGGGGTGGACGGTACTGCGGTTTTGGGAACACGAGGCGGCCGAGACTGTGGCACTGAGCATCGCAGCGGCGGTGCAGCGAAAGAGGGCCGAGCCGGCGCGGGGAAATCGATGAGCGGGCTGACCTTCGTGGACGTGTGCTCGGGCGCGGGCGGGCTCGCCCTGGGACTGGAGCAGGCCGGCTTCGAGCCGAGGTTGCTGCTCGACCAGGACGACGACGCCTGCCGAACCCTTTGGGCCAACCGTCCGCACTGGACCGTGCTCCAAGCGGACCTTCTGGACTTCGACCCGAGTGAGCACCCGCAGAGTTACGACGTGGATCTGCTGTCCGCGGGACTGCCGCGGGTGAAGTCCAACGCGACGGCTACCCGTGCCGAGTCGGGCGAGGAGGAAGGGCTGCTGAGGGCCGCCGTTTACCTCGCCCATGCGGTAGGACCGCGCGCGCTGCTCGTCGAGAACGTGCCGACACTGGCCCACTCGGACAGGTTCCGCGGTTTCCGAGAGTTCGCCCGGGCGGAACTGGAGCACCTCGGTTACGAGTTCAGCTGGTTCGTGCTGAACGCCGCCGACTTCGGAGTGCCGCAGGATCGCCGGCAGGGGGTCCTCGTGGCGATCAAGAAGCAGTGGTTCCCCTCGTTCCGGCCACCGGCCCCCACCGTGACGGACCATGTCTCGGTCGGAGAGGCGCTGGCGTCCTCCATGCGGTCGCGCGGCTGGAAGGACGCCGACCGTTGGGTGGCCCAGGCGACCACCGTGGCTCCCACGCTGGTCGGTGGATCGAAGAACCGCGGCGGGGCGGACCTCGGACCGGCCGGATCCAAGAGGAAGTGGGAGCGGCTGGGGGTGAACGCCCACTCATTGGGCGACGAGATCCCGGGGCCGGACTTCGTGTGGGCACCGGAACTCGGAAAGGACGGCATGGTGAGACTCACCGTGGACCAGACAGCCGTGTTGCAGAGTTTTCCCCTGGACTGGGAGATCACCGGCAGGAAGACGGCCCGGTACCGGCAGGTCGGCCACGCCTCTCCGCCGCCGGTGGGCGAGGCACTCGGCCTGGCCCTCGCCCGGGCACTTCGCTCCTGATGGGAGAATCGCCAGTTCACATCGGGAATTGCGGTCTCGCGACCGACCGCACGCCTTGGACGGTACCCGGGATGCCACGCTGGCTACACTTCCACCTCATGACCCGAGCACCTCATCCGGACGCAAACCAGGAAAAGCCCGTAATCGCGGACCTCTTCGCGGGACCGGGTGGCCTGGACATCGCGGCCGAGATGCTCGGCTTGCCCGCTATTGGCGTGGAATGGGACGAATCAACCCGAGCGACGCGTCGCGCCGCGGGCCTGCGCACCACCAGGGAACCAGACGTTGCGAAGGTTAACCCTCTCGACTCCGAGGTCGCCTCGGCACGCGTCCTCACCGGCGGTCCGCCCTGCCAGACGTACTCCGTGGCGGGCAACCGTGAGGGCCACAAGGCTCTGGAAGAAGTGAAGGACCTTGCCGAGCGCGTGGGACAGAGTCAGAGTGTGAAGGCTCTGGAGCGTGCCTGGGCGGAGGTGAACCGGAGAGCCGAGGAACTGTCGTGGGCCGACGAGCGCACCGGGCTCGTCCTCCAACCCCTGCGGTGGATCGTCGAGAAGAAGCTCAAGGCCGCTCCTTACGAGGCGGTGGTGCTGGAGCAGGTGCCCACCGTTCTGCCCGTCTGGAAGAAGTACCGCGACATCCTTCGCGAGCTGGGCTATGACGCCGGCTGCCACATCCTGCACACCGAGGAGTACGGGGTGCCGCAGACCCGGCGCCGGGCGGTGCTGATCGCCCGTTACCGGGGGACCAGAGGCGAGGACATCGAGTTCCCTTTGCTGACGCATCAGCGCTATCGCAAGGGAGTGGAGCGCCTCCCCGCTCAAGACCCCGCAACGCCGAGCCGTGATGTCCAGCAGAGCACTCTCTTCGAGTCTCCGGCCCGGCGCCGCAGACCGGATCCATGGGTCTCCATGCGCGACGCGCTCCAGGAAACCCGATCCACGGACTTCGTTGTTCGCTCCAACTACGGGTCGGGAGGCGACCCCAAGAAGCGAGGGCTCCGCACCTCCGACATGCCGGCCGCCACTGTCACCGGCAAAGTGCGCCGCAACAAGGTGTTCGAACTCAAGGGCATCGACGACGACGGCGAACCTGAGCTGGGTCCGGAGCAGGAGCGTTTGACGCTCACCGAGGCAGGACTGCTGCAAACTTTCCCAGCCAAGTACCCCTGGCGAGGGACCGACCGCGCGCAGCAGATCGGCAACGCGATTCCGCCGCTCCTGGCCGTCCATGTCCTGTGCACGGCGCTGGGGCTCGACGAGGAGCGCAAGAAGCGTGCCATCGAGGCGCTGAGGTCCTGGCGCCCTACCCGCCCATAGGGGCAGCGATCAGTCCTCCTCCGCCTCCACCTGGCTCTCCTCCTTGCCCCGGACGGGCGCGTCCGCGAACAGCTCCGCGAAGTGGTCCGTGAGACGCTCCACCGAGTCCTGCGGAGCGCCTTCCTCGGCGGGTCCGACGGGAAGCGGGCGGTGCTGCACCGAGATGCCGGCCTCCGCCTCGTCGATCCATCTCCGCAGAGCCCCGGCGTCCCGTTCCACGTCCGGCGCGATCACGTCGTACATCAGGGTCGCGGCCGCCGTGTTGACGGCCTTGCCCAGTGCGTTCGCCTCCCGGCCCGTCCGGACGACCTCCCGGCGCAACAGCCCGACCAGGGCCTGCGCGGTGGGCCGGTGGTCGATGACGTCCAGTCTGAGCACCGTGTTCAGCATGTCCTGGTTGCCGCAGGCCACGACGACCGGTTCGTAGTCGGACCCGTTCCGGAACAGCTCGGCCGACCACCAGAGACGGGCGAAGGCCTGCTTGTGGTACGGCCCCTTGAAGTACCGGGCGTTGACCATCTTCTTCGATTCGGAGCGGTGCCGCCAGACCACGAAGTCGGGGGCGACGCCGAGTGCCAGGTAGTTCCACAGCGAGGGGTCTGCGGCCTCCGCCCGGGTCAGGCGAAGGATCGCGTGGAGGCGTGGGGCGAGCCAGGCGTCCGCCTGCGTCGGCCTGTCGTCCCGGTAGATGTACATCGCGTCGTCGATCAAGTCACGCAGCGCGCGAAGTCGCAGGCGAGGACTCTCGGGCAATGGCTCGGCCGCCTGGTTGAGGGCGATCGCCGGGACACTGTCCTTCCCGGACAACAAACCGTCGCCGATGAACCGCGCCGCGTTCTCGTCGGCGAGGCGAGCCAGGTACTCGGGCAGGTGATCGGGTCTCTCGGTCATGCCTCGTCCTCACGCTTGAGCTTGTCCAGGCCGCGTACCGTCTCCGTGAGCGCTGCGGGCACACCGGCCCTGCGCATGGCCGCGTATTGGATCCGCGGCTGCAGTTCGGTCCATCCGGTCGCCCCCACTCGCCGGCGGTGCACCTCACGCAGGGCGTCCTCGAGAGTCCGGTCGGGCACGACGTCGGGCAGCATCTCCCTGAGCACCTCGCCCCGCCAGCCGTACGGGTAGAGCGGGGTGCCGTCGTCCTCGATCTCCAGGTCGCCGATGGCCGAGTGGAACACCGCGATCCACACGTCGGCGGCCATCTGGGACACCATCAGCTCATTGACCAGGCCCTCGGGCCCCCGACCCTCGGCGTTCAAGACGTCCGTCATGCCCTCGAAGTCGGTGTTGATGTGGACCGTGGGGAGCTTGCCCGAGGCGTTCACGATCCACGGGACGTCCACGAAGTTCTGCAGCCAGCGCGGCCCCTTGGCGAACCCGACCTCCTTGATGTCGAAGGTCTCCTCGCGTACGGGCGCATCGCTCCTGGCGTCGACGACCCAGTCGTCGGTCGCCTCCGCGATGATCCGCCCGGGTACCCCGTCCACCGTGGCCACCACCTGGACGGTCAGCGTGCCGCGCTCGAAGAGATCGGCGCGGAGCACCCTGAGTTCGCCGCGCCACTCGCGTCCGCCTTCCGACTCGGGGACGAGCCGGGACGTGACACGCGTGTTGGTCGTCCGGTCGGCCAGCACGGCGACCACCACGACGTCGGACCACGGGCCACCGGGCTCGGTAGCCTTCGAGGGAATCGTCGCCGAGACGGTCAGCGTGGCAGTCTCCCAGTCCTCCGTCTCCGCCAGACCGAGCGCGACGACTCGCTCCGTCACGGAGCGCGCACGGGAGTCGAGCTGTTCGCGCGGCTGCTGAGGCGCCTTGACCTTGACAGCATCCACACGCAGGGAGACCGTGCCGCGCAACCGCGGGTACGGAAAGACTTTCACGACAGCGACTCCCCTTCACCGGTGCGCAGTTCGACGACCAGACCGCTCAGCTTCGAGCTGACGGCATGTGTTGCGGGATCGGTCGTCCCGCGGAAGGTCGCTGAGCGGGCCTTCTCAGCGAAACGCAGAGTGCCGTCCACCACCTGGCAGTTGTCCACCCCCACCAGCTCGGCCCACGCAATGGTGGGACGCGGCCCGGAGCGCACGTCGAACTTGGCCACGGGGGCCAGGCGCCACGTGTGTCCACCGGCGGGGATCCTGATCTCGCCGATCACCTGCCAGGCCCCGCCGTCGAGTACCTGGGCGTCCAGCTCCTCCAGGACGGGCAGCGTCGCGGCCGACAGACGAGGTTTTCTGGTCTTCCCCGTGCCGACGGTCACCTTCTCGGCAAGCCGGCCTCCCCCGGCCTTGGCCCGCTTCTTGGGTCGAGCCACCAACTCCCTGATCGCCGCGTTGGTCTCCCGAGTGAGGGAGGCGATCCGCCGGTAAGCCGAGGGCGAGTAGGTGAGCGTCAGCTCCTCGGTCTGACCCCACTTGTTGTGCTCCGGGGGCTCGGCGGCCCGCAGGAACTCCTCGGCTTCGGCGGCGAACGGAGCCTGCGGACCCGCCGCCGCACCGGTGAGCAACACCGCTTGGAACGGGTTGGTGGACAACGGCAGGCCGGGAACGGTGGTATCCCGCACCGTCATACGATTGCCGCGCATCGCCGTGACACGGTTCGGCTTGCCGTCCGCGTCCTCGGCGTCCGTCACCAGGAGTACGGCACAGTGTTCTCCTTGAGAGGCTCGTCCGCCGTCCCTGGCGGGGAGGTTGAGGGACACGGTGGTCTGGGCGACCTGTCCGGACTCCGTGAGCCGTTCCACAGTCGTACCGTCCAGGAACGCCTTCAGGGCGCGGGTCCGGGAGGGTTGGGCGACCGCGGGATCCACGCGCTGCTCGGCGATGACCACATCGCCGTTGCGCAGGGTGCGCACGGAAGCCTCCAGCAGGGGTAGTTGGTCCCCCCCGCCCGTCATTGCGGCCCAGAAGTTCTTGCCCAAGGCTCGGACGAGCCGTCGATGCATCCGCTGAATGCTGTCGTCGTCCTCCCCCTCGTCGCCCTCGAGTGCGGCATTGTCGTCAACGAGGCTCGCCACGTCGTGGGCCCCCACGATCAGGAACGACGTCCCTGGCTCGCCGCTCTCTCGTGTCAAGTGAAGGGATGCGACCGTCTCCTCGTCCGCCCACCAGGAGCGCACCACGCGGGCTCCTGGTGATTCGGGGTCAGGTCGCCCGAGCCACGCGGGGCCGGCCCACGGCTCGCCGTCGACCAGACGCCACGGAAGATCCAGGCGGCCGATGAGCCGTCGCTCGGTTCGGCCCTCGTGCGGCTCGGACAGCGTGGAGTTCATGAGCACCAGCCCGAGTCGGCTGGTGGCCCACAGGGTGGCCTTGCCCAGGCCGTACGAACCACCTGCCGACGTATCGGACTTGTGGCTGTCGAGCTGACGCCGCACCACCGCCGCGAAGCGCCCGTCGTCGTAATCGTCGCCCGTCAGACCCGCCGCGTTGTAGTCGTCCACCCGCAGCAGAACGAGTCGGTCGTGCTCGTACATGTCACGCAGCCCCGCGTCGATGACCCGGCCGACCTTCTGGTCCTGCGCGCGGGCTGCCTCGTAGTGCGGGTACAGCTCGTCCCACTGGATGGCCTCTCGGAACCTCGCGAGGGTCTCCCCGGTGAGTTCGTGCAGGGTGTAACGGACCCGCACGGGACGCCCGTTGGCCGCGAGTCGCTCGTCGAGGCTGTTCTGGCAGGTCTCCCGCGCCAGCACCGACACGTCGGCATCGAAGGCGAACGCGGCTGCGTTGCCCAACTCCCGCCCGCCGTCCGCATGTCCGGGACGGTGGTACCAGCCCACGGGGAGGCCGGCCTGGGTGTCGGTGGTGCGGGTGTGCACCGTGGCCAGATCGGTGTTCAGGGCGCGGGCGATGCGTTCGATCGTCTCGGTTCGCGGGGTCGCCCGTCCGGTGATCCACGCCGAGACGGCCGCGCGCGTCACGTCCACTGCCTGGGCCAACTCGGTCTGCGTCATGTCGGCGAGCTTCAACTGCCGCGCCAGCCATGGACCGAAGTCCTCGCCTGCTTCCACGGTCACCTGCTCTCGGGTCCTGCTCCATGTGCGATCGGACGGCACCACCCTACCCGCCCGTTTGACAGCACACCCCCTGTCAAACGAGCTTTGACATGCATCCGGGTCGTCGGAACTTGACCTCATGGAAGATTCACCCCTAATGCGCCCCATTGCCCCTTTCGCCAGTCGTGAATTCGACGCTCGAACCCCCTTGCGCATGCTCTCCCCGGCCGGGTACGGTCCCTTCAGCGGCCCCACCCGCCTCGGAAGAAACAATTCTCCGACGTCCTGGTAGAAGTGCGCCGTCTTCTTTTCGTCACCTTTTTCGACGGCATCACAGACATTGGCGTGCGGGTCCGCTTCCGCGTGCCTGATTCCGTTTTCCAGCCCTCTTCCAGTCGCCGATACCGGCTACTCGCTGACCGGAAAGTGCAGGCCGCCTTGCAGAATGCTGACGCCCCGCCCGACGTAGACATTCGGTTTCGCCAGGAAAACGCGGCACGTCTCCGGAACCGTCTCCACTGAGGCCGCGTCACTGTCATCACCCGCATGGAGTTCGGTACCTGACATACCGTCACTTCGGCACCGTCCGACCGTGCGGCCCTCTCTTCGTCCTCTTGCCCACCAGGTCGTCGCCCCAGGATCGGAGCCCTGTGTCTCCCGAACTGACCCCCGTGCTCAAGACCGTGATCGAACAGTCCTCCCGCGTTCTCCAGACCTACGCGGTCGATCCCGGCCTCATTCCGGAGCACGCGAACGGAGAAAGACGAATTACGCAGGGCGGATACGGTGACCGGCAACTCTTCGAGCTGGTCCAGAACGCCGCCGACGAAATCGCCGCCGAGCCCGGTGGTAGCACACACGTCGTTCTCACGGAGACCCATCTCTACTGTGCCAACGAGGGAACGCCGGTCACCCCCGAAGGGGCCGAGACAATCCTCCGGATGAGCATGTCGCGGAAACGCGGCGGCCAGATCGGACGTTTCGGGGTCGGCGTGAAATCCGTGCTTGTCGTGACCGATGCCCCGCAATTCTTCAGCCGCACAGGCTCGTTCGGTTTCGACCGCGAGTGGGCGTACGCGCAGATCCGTGCCGTTCCCGGGGTCACGGCACGCCTCGGTGGGGAGTTCGAGGCGCCGGTGCTGCGCATGGCCCGTCCGTTGGACGAGGCAGCGGGGCGCGCCGCCGACCCCGTGCTCGATGAGCTTCTGGGTTGGGCCACCACGGTTGTCCGCCTCCCGCTGCTCGACGGGGCCGCCGATCGGCTCGGCCAGGACATGCACGGCGGGGCGTCGGCCACCGGCCGGGAGGAATTCCCGGTCGGCTTCCAGCTCTTCTCGCCACACGTGGCCAAGGTGGTCCTGGAGGACCGCCGCCCCCGTCCCGTCATACGCCGCACCCTCACCGTCGAACGCGAACGGGAGCTGCACACCGTACGAGAGGAGCGCCCAGGCCGGCACCCCTCGTCGAGCCGCTGGCGGGTGTTCACCCTCACCCACGAACCGACCACCGCCGCGCGCTCCAGTGCCGGCGAGTTGCACGACCGGGTCGCCCTCGACATCTCGTGGGCCGTGCCCGAGTACACGAAGGACGGCAAGTCCGGTCTCCTGTCGTACCAAAGGGGCCGGGGCAGGTTTTGGTCGTTCTTCCCCACCAAGTACGAGATGACGCTGAGCGGAATCCTCAACGGAGCCTGGAAGACCAACGAAGACCGGCAGAATCTGCTGGACGCCTCTCCGTTCAACCGGGAGATGATCCGTGTGGCCGCGCGCCTGGTGGTCGAGTCGCTGCCCGAACTGGCTCCTGCCGAGGACCCTGCTGCGTATCTCCCGCTGCTTCCCGGCCGTGACCGTGAGTCGGAGACGGTCAGTTGGGCCGACCTCTATCTCACCGAGCGGATCTGGGAGGCCACGTCCCATCGTCCGTCGCTGCCGGACCAGGACGGCCGGCTGCAGGTGCCGCGCGATCTGAACATCCACCCCTCGCTCGGCAAGGACAACAAGTCGCTGGTCCGCTGGCTGACGCTGTGGAACTCGTACCCCGGCCGGCCCACGAACTGGCTGCATCCGTCCGTGGAGGCCACGGACCTGCGCTCCGGCAAGGTGGAGCACATCCTCAAGGCCGCCAAGCGCGGACGCGCCTCGGTGCGGAACTGGTTGGAGGCGTTGGTTGCCGACGGCACGGCGGAGGCGTCCGCCACCGCCGTCCGTATCGTCGCCGACATGATCCAGTCGCACTCGCCGTACGCGGACGAGGCCCGCGCCGCACGGTTCGTGCTGACCGAGGAGCACGGCATGGTGGCTCCCGTCGCCGGCAAGGTGTTCCGCCGCACCGACCAGGACGGGCTGCGCGAGTCCCTCGTGTACGTCGACTCCGCGCTGTCCGACGACCACTCGCTGGCGGGCGCCCTGACCGTGCTCGGCGTCCGCGACGCCGACGTCCGCGGTCGCTTCGTCAGCGTCCTGGACCAGGGCTTCACCGCGTACGGCCCGCAGGAATGGACCCGGTTCTGGGAGCTGTTCCACCAGGCCGGCAGCAGCCACCTCTCGCACGAGGTGATCCGGCGCGTGCCCGAAACCCTGTCGACGCTGCACGTGCGCACCTCGGACGGGCGCTACCGGCCGATGCGGGATTGCCTGCTGCCCGGTCCGGTCGTGACGTCCGAATCGGACCCCTCCGTCGCCGTGGACACCCGGTTCCACTCCGACGACATGGCCTTCTTCCGGGAGGTGGGGTTGCGCGACCGGCCGACGGGGGGACACCGTCCCGAGAGCGAACCGTGGTTCGGGCAGTACCGGGAGGTCATGCACAAGGCGTACTGCGCGACTCTGTCCGACCAGGCCGCCCGCCCCACCCTCGCCCGAATCAAGCTGGAGGGCGCGGCGATCGGTGGACCCCTGCACCTGCTGCCCCAGCTCTCGGACGAGGCCCGGGCCAACTTCCTGAAGGTGCTGCCCGAGGACGCCCTCGTCGACAATTGGACGCTGCAGGTCGGGGCGCAGGTCAGCACACGTCGGGCCGTGGCCTCACCGATGCGCTGGATGCTCAAGCGGCACGGCCTGTTGCCGACCTCGCAGGGACTGCGCCCTGTCAACGAGGCGGTCGGGCCCGGACTCGCGGACTACAGCGACGTGTTGCCGGTCGCCCGCATCAGCGCCGAGAAGGCCCGCAAGCTGCGCCTGGCCGCGAGCGTCGAGGAGGTTCCCGACTCCTTCTGGGACCAACTCCTGGAAAAGCTTCAGCACAGCGAGGACGACGTCTTCGTCGGCAACACGTACGTACTGCTGACGCGTCTGGAAGTGGCCTTCCCCGACGACTCGCTCACCCGGTGCCGCATCGGCGACGAGTGGGCCACGCGGCCCGACGGCGAGATCGCCGTCGCCGCCTCCGAGGAGGAGTACCGCGCGTTGCGCGCAGAGGGGCTGCCCGCCCTCCTGGCCGCGTCGGCCGAGGACGCCGCGCTGCTCGTCAAGCGATGGGGGATGCTGCCGTACGCGGACGTGATCAGCCGTGAGACGCGGCACGAGCCCGCGGGCGAGCCGGTCCCGCTCAAGGAGGCGTATCCCGCGCTGCGGGTGCTGCGGGGCGGTTCCCAGGTGGACCAGTACACGCTGCAGCGGTGCAAGGTTCTCGAAGAGGTGACGCGCACCCCCAACGGCATGCGTCCCAGGACGCTGAACAGCAGCCTGCAGGGGTCCACGATCCTCGTGCTCGAGCCCGCCGACGCGCTCGAGGCCCTGATGGCCGTGGACCGTGAACTTCACTGGCGTATGGGGGAGGCCGGGTGCCGACAGGTTCTGGAGGCGCAGCAGCGTCAGGAGGAGGACCAGAAGGTCAAGAACGCGCTGAAGGCCGTACGCGAGGCCGACGACGTGGTGGCCAAGCTCCTGCTGTTGCTGGGAGCCGAGACCCTGCGGGACCGCCTGCCGGCCGGACTGATGGACGGTGAGCGCACGGAGAACGGCGGAGCCGAGCCCGAGGGTTACCGCATCGCGCAGATGGCGTTCAACGCGCACGGAGATGGCATTCTGCAGGTCCACGCCCGTGACCTGCAGAGCCTCTACCCGACGCATGCCCCGTCGTCGTTCACCGGTGCCTCCACCGCGGTGGCCTTCGTGGCGGATCTCCGTTTCCCCGACGCCTTCGCCGGATTCCGTGCGCCGTCGTTGGAACCCCGGATCGACGTGGACGGGCCGCGGCACTTCCCGCGACTGCACGACTACCAGGAGCGCCTGGCCGCCAACGTCTTCACCATGCTGGACCGGATTGTCCCGCAGCGCGGCATGCTGTCCCTGCCGACCGGCGCCGGCAAGACGCGCGTCACGGCCGAGGCGGTGATCCGCTGGGTGAAACAGGTGGGCCGGCTCGACGGGCCGATCGTGTGGATCGCTCAGACCGAGGAGCTGTGCGAACAGGCCGTACAGAGCTGGAAGTTCGTGTGGGAAAAGGTCGGCGCCGAGACGCCGCTGGCGATCAACCGGTTGTGGTCGACGAACGAGGCAGGCCCCGTCACCGACCGACCGCAGCTGGTCGTCGCCACGGACGCCAAGCTCCAGCAGCCCAACTGTCTCGCCGCCGAAGCCTACGCCTGGCTGCGTGACGCGGCGCTCGTCATCGTCGACGAGGCGCACACCGCCATCACGCCTCGGTACACGGAGATCCTCGCGCACCTGGGCCTGACGGCTTCCCGCACCGACCGTCACCTGCTGGGCCTCACCGCGACGCCGTTCCGCAACACCAACCAGGACGAGACGCGACGCCTGATCAATCGCTTCGGTGGCCGGCGTCTCGACGACGGTGTCTTCGCGGGCGGCGATGCGTACGGCGAGTTGCAGCGGCTCGGCGTGCTGGCCGAGGTAGAGCACCGCCTTCTCCAAGGCGGCACGATCACCTTGACCCGTGAGGAGAAGCAGCGCGCCGAGCAGTTGAGCATCCTGTCCAGGGCGGCCGAGCAGCGACTGGCCGACGACCACGACCGCAGCACCAGAATCGTGGCCGAGATCTCGGAGATGCCGGAGGACTGGCCAGTGCTGGTGTTCGCCACGTCGGTCGACCACGCCAAGTACCTGGCTGCGAAGCTGCGCGACCTGGACATCACGGCCTCGGCCGTCGACTCCACCACGTCGGCCAGCGACCGTCGCCGCCGCATCGACGACTTCCGGGCGGGCCGCACCCGTGTGCTCACCAACTATGGCGTCCTCACGCAGGGTTTCGACGCACCCGCTACTCGAGCCGTTGTAGTCGCCCGCCCCGTTTACAGCCCCAACGTGTACCAGCAGATGATCGGGCGCGGCCTGCGCGGCCCCCTCAACGGTGGCAAGGAGACCTGCCTGATCCTCAACGTCCGCGACAACGTCCAGAACTTCGACACCGCTCTCGCCTTCACCCAGTTCGAGCACCTGTGGAGCAGCAAGTGACCGACCCCTACGGCGACAGCCCTCCGCTCACCGAGGAGCAGCAGGCCGTCGTCGACCTCCCCTGGGACACCCGCCTCCTCGTCACCGCGGGGGCCGGCTCCGGCAAGACCCACACGGTCGTACGGCGCCTCGACGCCTTGGTGGGACACGAAGACCCCCAGGAGGCTCTCGAGGCCGGTGACATCGTCGTCCTGAGCTTCTCCCGCGCGGCCGTCCGCACCCTGCAGGACCGGATCGCCCGCCACGGCGACCGGGCCCGCAGGGTGCGGGTCCAGACCTTCGACTCGTGGGCATACCAGCTGCTCGTACAGGCCTACCCCGACGACGAGTGGGCGTCCCACAGCTTCGACGAACGCATCCGCGCGGCCACGGCCGCAATCGAGAGGGGCGCGGTGGAGGTCGGTGAGCTGGGCGCTCCCTCGCATGTGGTGATCGACGAGGCGCAGGACCTCGTGGGCGACCGCAGGGACTTGGTGGAGACCCTGCTCGATCGCTTCCAGCGTTCGTGCGGCTTCACTGTGGTCGGCGACTCCGCACAGGGCATCTACGGCTTCCAGATCGACGACCCGACCGAACGCGCCGGGGAGACGGACCGGTTCTTCGCCTGGCTCCGAGCGTCATACGACGATCTTGTCGAGCTCAGTCTGACTGAGAACTTCCGGGCCAAGAGCCCCGAAGCCCGCACCGCTCTCGCTCTCGGATCCCGGCTGCAGAACCTGGCTGTCGCCGGGAACCGCCAGGAGGCGACGGCCGCGAGCCTCCACGCCGAGCTGCGCGACCGGCTTCTCGACCTGCCGAACCTCGGTGACTTGGCCGGTGAGTTCGCGCTCGAGGCGTTGAAGGCGTTCCCGGACACCTGCGCGATCCTGACTCGCGACAACCGTCAGGCGCTCGCCGTCTCGGAACTCCTGCACGAGCACGGGGTGGAGCATGCACTGAAACGTTCCCTGCAGGATCGACCCGTGCCGTACTGGGTCGCCGAACTGTTGCGCTCTGCCCAGTCGTTGACCCTCACTGAGGAGCGCTTCCTGGAGCTGCTCGCGGAGATACCGCTGCCTCCGGGCGTGGAGCCTCAGCGGTGCTGGCGGTCATTGCGTGCCGCGACCCGACGCACCGGCCGCGGCGTCGTAGACGTGGCCGCCGTCGGACGGCTGGTGGCCGAGGGCCGCTTCCCCGACGATCTGGGCGACCCGGAGACGGCTCGGTTGATCGTCTCCACGGTGCACCGGGCCAAGGGCCTGGAGTACGACCGGGTGGTGCTGGTGTCGCCCCCGTCCGTCGCCGAGCTGCGGAAGGTGCACCAGGATCTCGACGTGCCGGCCGAGGCGCGGGCCCTCTACGTCGCCATGACCCGGGCCCGCGAGGACCTGTTTCACGTCGCGGCACCGGACACCTCCCGCATACGGCGCCACCGCCCCACCGGCCGGTGGTACCTGGGCGGTTGGAAGAAGTACGAGCGGTACGGCATCCAGGCCATGCCCCAGGACATCCACCGGGAGGAGCCTCCTGGCTCGGTCGACCCGGGCATGGGCGCCGTCGAGACGCAGACGTACCTGTTGGGGCATGTCCGTCCGGGTGACGCTGTGACGCTGCGGTTGCGTCACACGTTCCCCGGGGGCCCGGACCAGAGCCCGCCGTACGACTTGGTCCACCGCGACCGCGTCATCGGCGAGGCCTCCGAGCGCCTGCGTCGGGACCTTCACGCGGTGGAGATGATCTCTCGCTCGTGGGATGTCACCTGGCCCGCCGAGATCGCCGGCCTGCGGGTGGACACGCTGGAGACGGTGGCAGGCAGCACGGCGGCCGGAGCCAACGCGGGGCTCGGCGGCAACGGGGTGTGGATGGCCCCTCGAATCACCGGAATCGGAAGGTATCGACGCGGCGTACGCGCCGGGGAGGAACGAGGATGACGCACGGGACCAGCCCGCACGCCGAGCACTACCGGGTCCGCGAGGAACTGGTGTCCCGGCTGCGCCGCGAGCTTCTCGGACCGGACGTCGAGGCGGGTGACGACCCGGTCGAGCTCCTCACGCAGGACGCCCCTATCACCCGCTACCCGATCGGTGTGCTGTTTCCTCGGGCCGCGGACCGCGAGGCCCGGAGGCGCCTGTCGGAGGACGCAGCCGAGGAGGAGGAACTCGATGCGGCCCCGCTGCTCAGCGGCGACAGTCCCGAGGAGGTCTCTGGCACCTTCGAGCCGCCCGTCTCCGGCGACCGACGCCCCTCGGCCATGGGCCTCACCTTTGCCGTGGCCACCGAGATCAGCGCCGAGATCGTGATCTCCGCACGAGCCGCCGTGTACCACCCGGTTGACGCCCAGGGCCGACCGATGTCCGCCCGGCGCGCGGAGGCAAGGACCACGGTCGACCAACGGGAGCACTGGCGGCGGCGGGAACTGGAGCTGCCGGACACACCGGTCGACGTCAAACGGCCCGGAGTCCGAGAATCGGATCTCGTTCCGGGTGAGGTGAAGCTGCACGTCCTCGTCCGACCGGTGGACGTGTCCACCGGCACGGTCACCGTCACGGCGACGCTGATCAACGCACAGGTCGTGGGCGAGCGGGAACTCCAAGACGCCTTCGCTCTGTTCCAGCCCGGCCTGCGGGTCCGGGCAGCCGACGGCGCGTCCGCCTTCGTCGAACGCCCCGCCGGTCGGTCGGCTGCCGACATCGAGGTGGCCGCGAGTCGCCTGCTGCACCGCCACGCCCCCACCTTCGCGGTGGGCCATGGTTGCTCCGCCCATTGGGACTGGACGCCGCCGCCGGTCGGTCTGACCGACATAGAGCGTGCTGCGATCGATGAGATCCGCTCCGAGTTCCTGCCCACGCATGAAGTGCTGCTGACCGACTCCAACCCTGAGATCGACAGCTCGGCGCTCGGCATGCTCGGCCTCGCCGAACGCTCCGACGCCGAGGTGCTCGCCGCGTTGCACGGGCTGGCGAGCGGCTACGAGCAGTGGATCGAGGCCAAGACCGCGGAGGCCGCCGCTCTCGCCGGAACCCCGTACGAGGAGGCCGCTCGCGCTCAGCTCCGTGCCTGCCGCGAGGCTCTCGGCCGGATGCGTGAGGGCATCGACGTCCTGGCGGACGAACCGGAGGTCATGGAGGCCTTTCGACTGGCCAACCGAGCCATGGCGGAGCAGCGTGCCCGCAGCGCCTGGGTGAAGGCGGGCAGGACGAGCACACCCAACCTGGCCACTCAGCGATGGCGGCCGTTCCAGATCGCGTTCATGCTCCTGTGCCTGCGGGGCATCGCCGACGAGAGCCATCCCGACCGCGGGATCTCGGACCTGCTGTGGTTCCCCACCGGTGGTGGCAAGACCGAGGCATACCTCGGCCTGATCGCGTTCACCACGTTCCTTCGCCGGCTGCGCCGCGGTGCCGATGGCGGCGGCGTCACCGTGCTCATGCGCTACACGCTGCGCCTGCTCACCCTCCAGCAGTTCGAGCGCGCCACGATCCTCATCTGCGCCATGGAGCTGATGCGTAGGGGCGCCCCCGACCGCTTGGGCGACGAGGGCATCTCCATCGGGATGTGGGTCGGTAAGTCAGCCACGCCGAACGATCTGAAGACAGCCTCAGAAAAGCTGCTCAAGCTGCGTGGCGGACAGAACCTGCAGACGGAGAATCCGGTGCAGCTCCACGCCTGCCCTTGGTGCGGCACTGCACTGGACGCCCACAACTACTCGGTGGACCAGGACGAGGTCTGCATGGATGTGCGCTGCCCCGGCCTCGAATGTGACTTCGCCTCCGGGCTGCCGGTGCACCTGGTGGACCAGACCGTCTACAAGGCCCGCCCGACCCTCGTCATCGCCACGGTCGACAAGTTCGCCTCCATGCCGTGGCGCAAGCAGACCGCCGCGCTGTTCAATCGGGACCGCCACGGTGACGCGACTCCGCCCCCGGAGCTGATCGTCCAGGACGAACTTCACCTGATCTCTGGTCCGTTGGGTACCCTGACCGGCCTGTACGAGACGGCCGTCGACGCCCTCGCCGACCGGCCGAAGGTGATCGCCTCCACGGCGACCATCCGCCGCGCGGCCGATCAGGGGCGGAACCTGTTCGACCGAAAGGTACGGCAGTTCCCACCGGCCGGTCTGGATGCCCGGGACTCCTGGTTCGCCGTGGAGACCGACCGCAAGACCAAGGCCAGCCGCCGCTACGTGGGCCTGCTCGCTCCCGGTACCAGCCAGTCGACCCTTCTCATCCGCACGTACGCGGCTCTGCTTCACCAGGCGATGCGCACGCAGACGAGCGACGAGGTCCGGGACGCCTACTGGACCTTGGTGGGCTACTTCAACAGCCTTCGCCTTCTTTCGGCCGCCGAACTTCAGGTGAACGACGACGTCGAGGACTACCTTCGGCTCCTTGCCGAACGTGACGGCAGCAAGGTGCGCACGTCCAATCGTTACTCGGAGCTGACCAGCCGTGTCGATGCGAGTCTGATCCCTGCACGTCTGAAGGAGATCGAGAAGCGCTACCCGGACCCCGACGTGCGCGACGTCCTCCTGGCCACCAACATGATCGCCGTCGGTGTCGACGTCGACCGCCTCGGCCTGATGGCCGTGATGGGTCAGCCCCAGACCACGGCCGAGTACATTCAGGCCACCAGCCGTGTGGGCCGTGCCCATCCGGGCCTGGTAGCCGTGATGCTCAACGCGGCTCGTTCCCGGGACCGTTCGCACTACGAGAACTTCCTGCACTTCCATTCGGCGCTGTATCGCGAGGTGGAGTCGACCTCCGTGACGCCGTTCTCCGACCGGTCGCGCTACCGCGGTCTGCACGCCGTTGTGGTGGCCCTTGCCCGCATCCTCATCCCCGAGGCCCGGGAGAACGACGACGCCGGGCGCATCCAGGCATACGAGGACCGCCTCTACGGCGAGATCAAGCCGCTGCTGACGCGTCGCGTCGAGCGGATCGCGTCGGAGGAACTGCAGGACACCTCCGACCGCTTCGACGAATTCGTCCAGTGGTGGAAGGACATGGCGATCGGTCACGGCGGACTGATGTACGAGCCCCGCCGCGGCAATCCCACCCCCGCACTGCTCACCCCCTTCGACGACGAGTCCGAGAAAGCCGGCCCCTGGTCCACCCTGTGGAGCCTGCGCGACGTGGACGCCGAGTCCGCTCTCTTCCTGGAGGCATCCCGATGACCCCGCCCCCCGCGCGTCGCCGCCGACGCACCGACGGCGACTCGGCCGCACCCCGCCTGGCGCTTCCCCGCCGTGGTTCCGTCCGCCGCTCGCAGATGATCACGACGTACGGCGTCGGGGCACTGATCGCCGTCGACAACGAGTCGTTCATTGTGTCCGGCATCGACGACGCCCACCGGAGCTGGCCCCTGGACGAAGCTCCGATCATCCACGAGCACCGCCTCGCCCGAGTCCTGGGTGTCAGCCACTTCAGGCTGCCCCCGGCCTCCGAGGACACGAGCAAGGACGGCGTGCGCGTTCGGCGATTCCCGCTCTGGCACTCGTGCCCGAAGTGCCAGTCACTGCAGCACGTGCGGGACTTCAACCCGCCCGCCGGCAAGAACGTCTGCACTGACTGCGACGACGAACCGCTCGTGCCGTCTCGATTCGTCGTGGCCTGCGCGGACGGGCATCTCGACGACTTCCCCTACTGGAAGTGGCTGCACCGCAAGAACCGCGAGGACGGCGTGACCGGACGCTGCGGCGGGCAGCTCGGTATGCGCTTCTCCGGCCAGAGCGCGTCGTTGCGGTCCATCCTCATCTCGTGCACGTGCGGCGTGCCGGAGGTGTCCATGGAGGGAGCCTTCCGCCGCTCGGCCTTGACGGACCTCGGGGTGCGCTGTGAGGGCAGGCGTCCCTGGCTCAAGGACGCCCCCGCCGAATTCTGCACGCAGGCACCCCGTACGCTCCAGCGCGGTTCGTCGGCGGTCTGGCAGCCGGTGCTGAAGTCCGCCCTGTCCATCCCGCCATGGAGCGACGGTCTCGCCGACAGGCTGGCGGACCACTGGGAGAACCTCCGCGCGTACTCGTCACGCATGGAGATCGACATCTACCTCAAGGGAGCATTCCGGGGCGACGACTCGGTCTCGGCCGACGCCGTCATGGAACTTCTGGAGGCCGAGCAGGAAGTGGACCCGACCTCGGGGGGCGGCTCGGACACCGGCGTGGTGAACCGCTACCAGGCGCTCCGCCGGCAGGAGTACGAGCGGCTCAGTTCCGGCAACGCACTGCGGGACAAGGGACGCGAGGAACAGTTCGTCTGTGAACCGCCGGCCTCGAACCCAGCAGTTCTCGCTCCATTGGGCGTGAACAGGCCGATGCTGGTCAAGCGCCTCCGCGAGGTACGGGCGCTCAAGGCATTCACCCGCATCGCGGACCCGGAGTCGAGTTCCGAGGGCCACGAGGCCGCCCTGTCCCTGACGCCGACCGACTGGCTCCCGGCGATGGAGGTGCACGGCGAGGGCGTCTTCGTACGTCTCGACGAGGACCGGCTGGACGAGTGGGCCGAGTCGGTCGCAGTGGCTGCTCGTGTGGAACTCATGCGTACCAACCACGACCGCATGCTGAGGGAACGCGCAACCGACCCCGCTGAGGCACCCCCCTCACCCGCCACACCTCGCATGGTGTTGCTGCACACCCTGGCGCACCTGCTGATCAACGAGTGGAGCCTGCAGGCCGGTTACCCCTCCGCGGCTCTGCGCGAGCGTCTCTATACGGACGCCACCATGGCCGGCTTCCTCATCTACACGGCGACCAGCGACTCTGCCGGGAGCCTCGGCGGCGTGGTGGCCCAGGGCGAGCCCGCTCGTCTCGCCGACGCACTTCGTTCGGCCCTGCGGCGTGCCACCTGGTGCTCCGCCGACCCGCTGTGCGTCGAGTCGCGCTCCTCCGGCACCGGAGGCGCGAACCTGGCCGCATGCCACGCCTGCGCGATGCTCCCCGAGACGAGCTGCGAGCACAACAACATCCTGCTGGACCGGGCGCTGCTCATCGGCACCCCGGAGGAGCCGCAGGTGGGCTTCTTCAGTCACATACTGGACGACTGACATCCGGCCTGCCGTCGGGCACCGCAACGGGGAGTCCAGGCGTCGAGGTAGTGGAGCGATATCGCGAGGGCAGCCCTGTGGCCCGCGCGCCACGTTGTGCATCAGCTCATGTGAGGCGTGTGGCCGCTGCATCAGCGGTTCAGGCCTGCCCCACTGGGTGTGGGCCCGACCCGGGCTTCCACTTCGGCGGAAGCCGCAATGGGATCCCGCTCGGAAGTCGCGTTAGCGCTCCCCGCATGGCGCTGCGCGGAGTGCCGACTTCAGCTGAGCCAGGGCTCGGTCTCCGCCTCGAAGTGTGTCTGTGCCCGGTCGAGAAACTCGTCCGGGTCACAGCCATGTGCCCGTAGCCAGTGGAGCACGCCGGCGATGATGTCGACGGCGGCCTTCTCGACCAAGGCCAAACCGAGCGGACCTGGGTCGCCGCTCATCATGTCGGGCAAAGCAAGACTGCCCGTGGGCAGAGAGCCGGCGGCAGGGCCCGTAGCCAACTCACACCACGTCACCTTCCGATCGGCTCGCAGTTCGACTCCCCAGCGGTCCGCAGTCGCTGCGACAAGGGCCATCCCGCGACCGCCTTCGCAGTCGACTCCTGCCTGAACCAGGGTGGGCAGAGCCCGGGTGTCAGGGTCGTGGACCTCGATGCGCAGGTAGGAGTCGTTCATGGAGACCGCCAGCGTGGCGGGCGTGCCGTGGCCAACGTGCGTGATGACGTTGGCCACGAGCTCACTGACACAGAGTTGGGCCTCATCGGCGACTTCGTGCAGTCCCCAGATCCCCAGGTGCAACTTCATGATGCGACGTAGGGCTGCCACTTCCTCCGGCTCGGCCGTGAACGCCACGTCCCACGGCTTTCGCTGCATGCACGCTTCCTGGATCACGAAAAGCCGACCCCTTTCACCCCATGACTCCTTCGCGACGCGAGCAACTCAGCGTCATGAATGTTCACGGTGAGTTGCATCGCTGGCTAGCATGAGGCCTGCCCATCCCGCCGTGCAATGTGCACCACGGGATTCCCACGTTTGAGTGATTGGCAAGCACAGCCCTTGGCGCGAGACTGAACGCCGGTTACGAGAAAGAGGTTTGAGATGGCCGGCTCACCGACGGCACGCCGTCGCCGTCTCTCGATCGAGCTGAAGAAGCTCCGCGAGAAGAGCGCCCTCACCTGCGCCCAGGTCGGCGAGGCTCTGGACTGGAGTGGCTCCAAGGTCAACCGGATGGAGACGGGGAGCGGCCGGGTCCAACCATCCGACATCGACGCCCTGTGCCGGTTCTACGGCACCAGTGACGAACTGCGCGACTTCCTCAAGTCGCTGGCCCGACAGGCCAAGACTCGTGGTTGGTGGCAGGTGCACGGCGCCGGCGTTCCCGAGTGGTTCAACATCTACATCGGTCTGGAGCAGGACGCCTCCACCATCCGCCAGTACCAGTGCGAGCTGATTCCCGGCCTCATGCAAATCGGGGCGTACGCCCGCGAACTCCACACGACCGGCGCGCACATGTCCGCTCAGGACATCGACAGAGCCGTGCGTGTGCGCCTGGAGCGCCAGGCCATGCTCACGGGACCAGATGCTCCCGATACGTGGTTCATCGTGAATGAAGCTGCTGTGCGCAACGTCATCGGCGATCGGTCACTGATGCGGGACCAACTCGAACGCGTCTTGGATGCAGCGGAGTTGCCGAGTGTCACGGTGCAGGTGCTTGCCTTCGACTCGGGCACCTATCCGGCCACGGGCTCGTTCACCATGCTCGGCTTCCCTGCTCGGGAAGACCCGGAACTGGTGTACCGCGACGGAATCACAGATGCCGTTTACCTGGAGGGCGAGCATCATGTTCGTGAGTACGCAAGGGCATTCGACGGCTTGCGGGCCGCGGCTCTGAGTCCACAGCGGTCCGCCCAGCTGATCAAGTCCGTTCTGAAGGAATACGCAGGATGAGCAGTGCGAAGTCGCGTAACGATGGCCGTCCGGTGTGGTTCAAGTCGTCGTACAGCAACGGTGCCGGAGGTGAGTGCGTGGAGTGCGCGCTGACTGATGCAGACGCTCTTGTACGCGATTCCAAGAGGGCTGAGCGTTCCGTGGTCACGGTGGGACACGAAACGTGGACCTGCTTCGTGCGCGCCTTGAAGAGCGAGAGCCTCTCTCAGAGGTGATCTGCCTTGCCTGAGCCGAGCCCGCTCGCAGTCTTAAGTGTGCTGGCCGACTTCCGCGAGCGCATCGCCCAAGACGACCGCGCCGACCGTCTCCTCGACCTTGCGCTCGCGCGCCTGAAGGAGGCCGGACGCGTACGCGAGCGCACCACCCAGCGCACCGACTCCACCCACGTCCTGGCCGCGGTACGCGACCTGACCCGGCTGGAACTGGTCACCAGGGCCGTCCGTGCCGCGCTGGAAGAAGCCGCCCGCACGGCCGGGCACCTTCTGGTCGGCTTGGTGGACGAGGAGTCGGGGGCGCCGCTACGGCCGTCCGGTCCGTCTGGGCAAGAACCCCACCCGGCCCAGGACCAGGATCCTCGCCGCCCTGCGTGAAGCCGTGGGGCCACTCGTGCTCCGTACACGGCGATCGATCCGAGCTGACTCCCTGAGGTCCCGTGAACTGACCGGAGGCGACCCCCTCCAGAAAGCGGAGCCTGAGCAGGCTGCCGCGCGCGTACAGCATGAGGGGTAAGGACGACCGCCCCCGGTGTGCGCCGCGGCCGTGGCCGTGACGGGAGGACGAGCGGGGCTCCCCGCCCGTTTCCTCCAGGTCGGGGACCTTTCCCGGTGTCGGGGGCCTGTCCCGGCCCCGCCGGGCCCGTACGGTTGGCGCCGGTCTCCTCCCCGGCGGGCCGGGTGCGCGGCGTCAGCACCGGGGAACCGCATCCGCGTGACTATCCGCGCGTGTCACGGTTACGCCGGTCATGCATGCTTCCACTTCGAGCAGACCGGCTGCCGTAGGCGCCGTCATGTCACTCCTCCTTCTCCTCGTCACCGTCCTGAACGGTCCCCCAGCCACCGCCGGCAGCCACGCGCTGCCCGCGGCGGACCCCGACGCGATCCGTGAATGGAACGCGATCGCCACCGACACCATCAGCGCCAACCTCGGCGCCACCCGCCCCTCAGGCCAGGTAGTCATCTGGCACGGGTTCGTCTCGGCCGCCGTCTACAACGCCGTGGTCGGCATCCGGGGCGACTACGCCCCGTACAAGTGGCGGGTGCGCGGTCCCTCCGGCGCGTCGCCCGAGGCGGCCGCCGTGGCCGCGGCCCACCGGGTGCTGGTCACCTATTTCCCCGCCTCTCAGGCGCCGCTCGACGCCGCCTACGCCGAGTCCCTCGCCAGGATTCCCGCGGGCAGCGCCAGGACGCAGGGCGTGGCCTTCGGGGAGCGGGCCGCCGAGCACCTCATCGATCTGCGCGAAGGCGACGGCCGGGGTGCACCAGTGCAGTTCACCGCCCCGCCCGCGCCCGGCGTCTGGCGGCCCACCCCACCCGGCCACCAGCCCTTCATCGATCCCTGGCTCGGCAGGCTGCGCCCGATGCTGCTCAAGTCCCCGACCCAGGTCCGTCCTGGCCCCCCGCCCGCACTGTCCTCGGCCCGCTATGCCCGGGACGTGCACGAGGTGAAGGCCATGGGAGCGAGGACCGGGTCGTCCCGCACCGCGTTCCAGACCGAGACCGCCCTGTTCTTCGGCGGCAATCTGGCGGTGCAGGTCCAGGCGGCGCTCCGGGACTACACGGCTCGGCACCGCCTGGGGATCGCCGAGACGGCACGGCTGTTCGCCGCGGCGAACACGTCGGCCACCGACGCCGTCGTCGCCTCATGGGACGCCAAACTCCACTACGGACGCTGGCGGCCGATCACCGCCATCCACCTCGCCCACACCGACGGCAACCCCGCGACTGCGGCCGACCCGCAGTGGCAGCCGCTGCTCGTCACACCACCGCACCCCGACTACGTCAGCGGCCATGCCGCGGTCGCAGGCGCCGTGACCCAGACCCTGAGCGGACTGCTCGGCACCCTTCGCCTCGACCTCACCTTCTTCTCCGAGGCCACCGGCACGACACGGCACTACGACCACGCCCACCGGCTCAACGAGGACATGATCGACGCCCGTGTCTGGGCGGGGATCCACTTCCGCTCCGCGGACGTGGCCGGGTGCCGGGCCGGCAGCCGCATCGGCGTCTGGGCGGTCACCCACTACTTCCGGCCGCTGCGTTCTTCGCACGCCCAGGCCTCGCCGACGGCACGGTCCGCGTGCCCGCAGACCGGTACGCGCTGATGCTCTGAAACTTTCCCACCAGTGAGGCGGCGACCAGGACTGTCGGCGGGTACGTGCCGAGGCGTGCACCCGCCGACGGTCTGTCCCCATGGGGTGCTCTGTCATGATTTCCCAGCGGGCAGTGCCAGTTGGGGGGAGCCAAGTCATGCGTATCGGGGTGTATCTCGCGCATCCGCGGGTCGGGAGTCTCAACCACGCTCTCTTCGGGGCCGTCGTGGAGGAGTTGCGCGGGCGGGGGTGTGACGTCGTCGCGCATGATCTCTGCGCTGAGGGTTTTCCGGCCTTGCTGGACGCGGAGGAGACCGAGACCGTGCAGGCAGCCGCACAGGCGGGGGATCCTCGGGTCGCGGCGCACCGGCGTGAGGTCGGCACGCTCGATGCCCTGGTGTTCGTGCATCCCAACTGGTGGGGCATGCCGCCCGCCGTGCTGGTCGGGTGGGTGCAGCGGGTGCTCGCGCCCGGTGTTGCCTACAAGTTGGCGGCCGCGGAGAACGAGCCCGTGGGGCTGATGCGGGCCGGGCGGGCGCTTGTGCTGAACACGTCCGACACTCCCGCCGAGCGGGAGGCCAGTGCGTTCGGGGACCCGTTGGAGCGGATCTGGGCGGCCTGTGTGCTGCCGTACGTCGGAGTGCCAGACGTGCGTCGTGTGGTGTTCCGTACCGTCAGCGACTCGAGCGAGGGCGTGCGGGCCGAATGGCTGGCGCGGGCTCGGCGGGAAGCCGCCGCACTCGTCGGGTGAACGTCGTGCGGGCCGTCGGGACCGGGCCGGGGCTGCGGCCAGGTGGCCGGCTGACGGCCACCGCACCCGGGTGGCCGCCGGCAGGGTCCTACGGCCTCGGTACCAGCTCCGCACGGCCGAACAACAGGGCGTAGCCCTGCGGGAGTTGACGTAGGACGTCGTCCACCAGGGTCTCGCCGAGCAGCGGCGGCAGGACGCCGAGGACCGAGCTGACGTCCCAGCGGGCCGTGGCCGGGGTGGCGCCCGCCGTGCGGTCGGCCACCGCCTCGACGAACTCCGGGGCGGTGAGCGGGTGGGGCGCCGGGATCTCGGAGGCGATGGCCCGTGCCGCCTCCTCCGGGAGGGCCTGGGCCAGGGCCACTCGTTCGTCGCCCGTGACGTGGCGGCCGAGGGCGGACAGGACGGTACGGGTGATGCGCTCCGCCTCGGTCCGCGTCGGGTACTGCCCCGCCCTCTGTACGGCCGTGATCAGCTCCGTCCAGGTCACGGTGCGGGCCGGCGTGGTCGTCAGGGGCGGCATCGTGGGTGCGGTCATCGTGCGGCGTTCTCCTCCAGGTGGGCCAGGTCGGTCGAAGAGTCCAGGTGGGCGCGGGGGCGTCCCGCAGGCGGGGTGCGGTGCCTGCGGGACGCTTACCGTCGGGTGCCGCGCTCAGGTGCTGAGCTGCCTGCGGCTGTCGCCGCCGGTGATCTGGATGCGGCGCGGCTTGGCCGCCTCCGCCACGGGGATGCGCAGCGTGAGGACACCGGCCTCGTACGAGGCGTCGATGCGGTCCGTGTCGAGGGTGTCGCCGAGGAAGAGCTGGCGGGTGAAGGTACCCGTGGGGCGTTCGGCGACGATCATCTCCGCGCCCTGGGGGGCGGGGACGCGGCGCTCGGCGCGGACGTTCAGGACGTTGCGTTCGACGTCCAGCTCGATCGTCTCGGGGTCGATGCCGGGCAGGTCGAAGTGGACGACGAAGTCGTCCCCGGACCGGTAGGCGTCCATCGGCATGGCGGCCGGACGGGTGGGGCCGAAGACCTGCTGCGCGAGGCGGTCGAATTCGCGGAACGGGTCGGTGCGCATGAGCATCACGGGTCACTCCTTTCGGAAGAGGCTGGGTGCGATGCCCTACGGCTTCTTATATAGCTCGCCCGAGGAAAGTTGACAAGTCCCGACTCAGGTTCGCTGCTTCGGTGAGTATGAGCGTTAGTCTCACAGCAGGTAGGGGCCGTATTGAGGAGGCAGGACATGGCCAGGGTTCCCAGCGCACTCGTCGCCGCGAGCGGGCTCGTCGGCGGGTACGGCGTCGCACGCTGGACCGGGCAGCGGCAGCTCGGCGGGGTCGTACTCGCCGCCGCCGGGGCGGCCGCCGCCCAGCAGTGGCGGCGGCGGGCCGGCGGGAAGGCCGCCGGGGCGCTGGGCGCCGCATACGTCGCCGCCTTCGCCGGGTCGCACCCGCTGGCCAAGAAGGTGGGCGCCTGGCCCGCCGTGTTCGGGGTGGCGGGGGCCGTCGCCCTCGCGTCCTGGGCGGTCGCCGACCGGCGGGCGTGAGCCTCGCGCGCCGCAGGGCGGCTACGCCTGCGGCCTGAACGCCCGGCGGTACCCCTGCGGACTCGTCCCGACCACCCGCCGGAAGCGCTCCCGGAAGGCCGTGGGCGAGCCGAAGCCGGCCTGGGCCGCGATGCGTTCGACCGGATACGACGTCGTCTCCAGCAGGTACTGGGCGCGCCGCACCCGCGCCCGGTGCAGCCACTGCAACGGCGTCGTCCCCGTCTGCTCCCGGAAGCGCCGGTTGAGCGTACGCGTGCTCATCCCGGCCCGCGTCGCGACCTCGTCCAGCGTCAGATCCCGGTCGCAGTGGTCCTCCAGCCAGGCCAGCAGGGGCTCCAGCGTGGCGCCCGCCGGGGCCGGGGGCTGGTCGTGGACGATGAACTGGGCCTGGCCGCCCTCACGTTCCAGCGGCATGACCGACATCCGGGCGGCATGAGCGGCGACCGCCGAGCCGTGGTCCTTGCGGACCATGTGCAGGCACATGTCCATCGCCGCGGCGGCGCCCGCCGACGTCAGGAACTGGCCGTTGTCGACGTAGAGGACGTTCGGATCGACGGTCACCTTCGGGTACCGCCGGGCCAGATCCGCCGCCGCGATCCAGTGCGTCGTGGCGCGCAGGCCGTCCAGCAGGCCCGTCGCCGCGAAGAGGAACGCGCCGACGCAGATCGACGCGATGCGCGTGCCGCCCGCGGCCGCCTCGCGCAGGGCTTCGGTGACGGCGGGCGGCAGCGTCGGCGGCGGGTCCCCGACGCCGGGCAGGATGATCGTGTCGGCCTCCGCCAGCGCCGCGAGGCCGTACGGCGCCCGCACGGTGAACGCCCCCGCGTTCACCTCCTCCCGCTCCGCGCAGACCCGCACCCGGTAGGCCTCACGGCCGTCCGGCAGACGGGCCCAGCCGAAGGCGTCGATCGGGGCGGCGAGGTCGAAGGGGATGACGCCGTCCAGCGCCAGTACGGCCACGGTGTGCATGGCGAGATCGTAGGCATACGACGGAGTTTCGCCAACCGGCCCTTCGCTCAGCCGCCGACCCGCCTTCGGTCAGCCACCGCCCACCCGCCTTCGGTCAGTCCCCGACCCCGACCTGGGCCGCAGCGGCCACGAAGAGCCCTGCCCAGCCCTCACCGGACCCCCGGCCCAGCCCCTGGCGAGAATCCGTCGAAGCCTGTCACTATCGCCACTTCCCCGTGATCCATCGCCCCCATAGCGTCGACGCCCGTGACCAAGTTCCTTCTCGCCGTCCACGTCCTCGCCGCGATCGTCGCCATCGGCCCCGTCACCGTCGCCGCGAGCATGTTCCCGCCCGCCGCGCGCCGGGCGATGGCCGCGCCCGACGACCCGAAGGCCACCGGGACGGTCCAGTTGCTGCACCGCATCTGCCGGGTCTACGCCACCGTCGGCGTGGTCGTGCCCGTGTTCGGGTTCGCCACGGCGGGCGCCATGGGGGTGCTCGGCGACGCCTGGCTGATCGTGTCCATCGTGCTGACCGCCGTGGCCGCGATCGTGCTCGTCGCCCTGGTGCTGCCCCGTCAGGGAGCCCTCGTGGAGGGCGGCGGCACGCGGGAGGCGACCGTGCGACTGGCCATGTTCACCGGGATCTTCAACCTGCTGTGGGCGGTGGTGACGGTGCTGATGATCGTCCGCCCGGGGTCGACGACCGGCGCGTGAGCCCTATCGCCGGTGCGTGAGCACGTTCACCACGCGCCCGTTCGGGTCCCGTACGAAGAAACGCCGTACGCCCCACTCCTCGTCCCGCAGTTCGCGTACGACTTCCGCGCCCGAGGCAAGCACGCGCGCGTACACCGCGTCGACGTCCTCGACCTCCACGCTCAGGTCGGGGACGACGGGCGCGGTCCGTTCCTCGGTGAGGAAGATGAGCTGGGCGGTGGGGTTCGCGGGGGACGCCAGCGTCATCACCCAGCCCAGGTTCATGACCTCCTCCAGGCCGAGCAGGCCGTAGAAGTCCCGGTTGCCCTCCATCGCGGCCTCGGACGGCACCTGGCAGTCGGGGACGATTCTGCGGACGGCCATGGCTTCGACTCCCGGGTTGTCAGGCGGTGACGTCGGACGTGTCGGCCGCCGTCGTCACGGACAGCGGTGTGGCGATGTCCTCCAGGGACCGCCGCTCCGCCCGTACCGCCAGGAAGACCGCGACCAGGCCGGCCGCGCACATCAGGCCCGCGCCGATCTGGAAGGCGAGCACGGTGTCGGCGACGACGCCCGACTCGGTCAGGTCGGCGAAGATCAGCGGGCCGCTGATGCCGCCCGCCGCGGTGCCGAGGGCGTAGAAGAAGGCGATGGCCATGGCCCGGGTCTCCATCGGGAAGACCTCCGAGACGGTGAGATAGGCGCTGGAGGCGCCCGCAGAGGCGAAGAAGAGCACCACGCACCAGCATGCCGTCATCGTCGTCGCCGTCAGGGAGCCTCGGTCGAAGAGCCAGGCCGTGCCGAACAGGAGCAGGCCGGAGAGGATGTAGGTCGAGGAGATCATCACCCGGCGGCCGACCGTGTCGAAGAGCTTGCCGAGCAGCAGCGGGCCGAGGAAGTTGCCGGCCGCGATGACGGCGAAGTAGTAGCCGGTGCTGCCCGTCGGCACGTCGAAGAACGTGCTGAGGATGGTGCCGAAGCCGAAGGTGATGGCGTTGTACAGGAACGCCTGGCCGATGAAGAGGGACAGCCCGAGGATCGCCCGGCGGGGGTAGCGGCCGAAGACGGTCCTGGCGATCAGGCCGAAGCCGATGCTCTTGCGTTCCTGGATGGTGATCTCGCCCGCGGGCGGCGGCAGCGGCTCGCCCTTCTCCTGCTCGATCTCCCGTTCGACGGACGAGACCAGCGCCTCCGCCTTCTCACCCCGGCCATGGATGAACTGCCATCGTGGTGACTCCGGGACATGACGGCGTACCAGCAGGATGACCAGACCCAGGACGACGCCCAGCGCGAAGCTCAGCCGCCAGCCCAGGTCCTTCGGGAAGATCGCGGTGTCCAGCATGACGATCGACAGCAGTGCACCGCCGATCGCGCCGAGCCAGTAGCTGCCGTTGATGATCAGGTCGACCCGGCCCCGGTACAGGGACGGGATCAGCTCGTCGATCGCGGAGTTGATGGCCGCGTACTCGCCGCCGATGCCGAAGCCGGTGAGGAAGCGGAAGAGGAAGAACCACCACGACTCGAAGGACAGGGCCGTCATCGCCGTGGCCGCCAGGTACACCGCCAGCGTGACCATGAACAGCTTCTTGCGGCCGTACCGGTCGGTCAGCCGGCCGAAGAACAGGGCGCCGGAACAGGCGCCCGCCACGTACAGCGCCGCCGCGATACCGGTGACCTGGGCGGCGCTGATGTCGAGGCCGCTGCCCTCCTCCGCCAGCCGGCCGGCGACGTTGCCGACGATGGTGACCTCGAGGCCGTCCAGGATCCAGACGGTCCCCAGGCCGATCACGATCATCCAGTGCCACCGGGACCACGGCAGCCGGTCCAGCCGGGCCGGTACGGAGGTGGTGATGGTTCCGGTGGAGGCGGGCACAGAGTCCGGCGACGACGATGCTGCTGCTGTCATGGCTCCCTCTCCGTCGAGCGACCCCCTCCCGTATGCCCGGAAGGCGGGAGGTCACGCCCGCCCGGAAGCGGGAGGTCACGCCGGTACGGTCCCGGTCACGCCCCCAGCATGCCGGAGACCGTGTAGATCAGCAGCCCGGCGAGCGAGCCGACCACCGTGCCGTTGATGCGGATGAACTGCAGGTCACGGCCGATGTGGGCCTCGATCTTCCGGGTGGTGTGCTCGGCGTCCCAGCCCGCCACGGTGTCGGTGATCAGCAGCGTGATCTCGCTGCGGTAGGTCGTCACCACGTGCACGGCCGCGCCCTCGACCCAGCTGTCCACCTTGTCCTGGATCTTGGGTTCGGTGGCCATCCGGGCGCCCAGCGAGAGCAGGGAGGCCCGCACGCGCAGCCGCAGCTCGCTGCGCTCGTCCTCGGCCGCGGAGACGATCATGGAGCGTACGGCCGTCCAGGCGGAGGCGATCAGGTCCTGGACCTCGCCGCGGCCGAGCACCTCGCCCTTGAGCCGTTCGACCCTGGCGCGGGTGTCGGTGTCGGACTGGAGGTCGGAGGCGAAGTCGGAGAGGAAGCGGTCCAGGGCGCCGCGCGCCGGGTGGGACGGCATGTCCCGCATCTCGGCGCAGAAGCGCAGCAGCTCCTTGTAGACCCGCTCGCCCACCTTCCGGTCCACGAACCGCGGGGTCCAGCCGGGCGCGCCGCCCTGCACCGCGTCCATCACGGAGTCGCTGTGCAGCACCAGCCAGTCGTGCGCACGGGAGACGACCAGGTCGACGACCCGTTTGTGGCCGCCGTCGGCGACGACCTTCTCCAGCATCTTGCCGATGCCGGGCGCGATCTCCTGGACGCCCGCCCGGCGGGTGATGGCCTCGCCGACCACCGCCTGCACGTCGGAGTCGCGCAGCACGGTGAGCGCGCCGCGCAGGGCCGTCGCCAGTTCGGCGGTCACCCGGTCGGCGTTCTGGGGTTCGGCCAGCCAGGCGCCGAGGCGGCTGCCGATGCCGACGGCGCGCAGCCGCTGCCGTACCACGTCCTCGGAGAGGAAGTTCTCGCCGACGAACTCGCCGAGGGAGACGCCGAGCTGGTCCTTCTTGGTGGGGATGATCGCGGTGTGCGGGATGGGGATGCCGAGGGGGTGGCGGAAGAGGGCGGTGACGGCGAACCAGTCGGCCAGGGCGCCGACCATGCCGGCCTCGGCGGCCGCGGCGACATAGCCGGCCCAGGGGCCGGCACCCGAGTTCTGCGCCCATTTGGCCAGCACGTACACCACGGCCACGAGGAACAGCAGGCCGGTGGCGGTGAGCTTCATCCGGCGCACGCCGCGCCGCTTCTCCTCGTCCGCCGGGCTGAACGTCGTCATCGCCCGGACGGCGGACGCGGGCACGCCGCGCCCGCCGTCCGTGCGATTACCGGCGGCACCCGGTCGGGCATGCTGCTCTACGGCACCCGCGCCCGTTTCACCTGCTTGATCCGGTTTCGTACGATCCATCCGCTCCACCCGTTCCCGAGCCTCCACTCCTCATTGTCCCTTCCTGACCGACTCCTGGAACGTGACAAGAGTTCCCGGCGTCTGTGGGGAGGGGCGGCGCAACTTCCCCCCGCCCCATGGCGCATCATGGAGTGATCACGTCGGAGCCTCGGGCTCCACTTCCGCCCGAGGAGAAACGCACCGCATGACCAGGCGTCATCACGGTTATGCCTTGCTCGCCGCCGTCGTCTCACTGATCATGGCCGTGTCGGTCGCCATATACGCCGGAGCCGCCGCCGACGGCGGCACCGCACAAGGCGCGCTCGCAGGCCCCCGTCACCCGCACAACTCCGCCGCCCCTGCCTCCACCGGCACCTGGGTCGGTACCTGGTCGACGTCTCCGTCGGCCGCCGAGCCCGGCACCGAGGCAGCAGGCCTGCACGACCGCTCCGTACGCAACGTCGTGCACACCAGTGCCGGTGGTACGGGTGCCCGGATCACGCTGTCCAATCTCTACGGCCGGCTGCCGCTGACCGTCACGCGGGCCACGATCGCCCTCGCCGCCGCCGACGACAGCCCGGCCGCGGTGCCACGGAGCATGCGGCAGCTGACGTTCAGCGGCCTGCCCACGGTGGTGATCGCGCCGGGAGCGCAGGTGATGAGCGACGCCGTGCGCCTCGCGATCCCGCACGACAGCGACGTCCTGGTCACCACCTACGCCCCGGCCGAGCCGGGCCCGGTCACCGTGCACGCGCGCGTACGGCAGATCTCGTACGCCGCCCAGGGTGACCACACCAAGGACGTGACCGGCGTGCCCTACACCGAACAGGTGGAGGCCTGGCGCTATCTGACCGCCCTCGACGTGCTCAGCAACGAAGCCGACGGCACCCTCGTCGCCTTCGGCGACTCCCTCACCGAGGGCCACTCCTCCACCGTGGGCGCCAACCGGCGCTGGCCCGACGTCCTGTCCGACCTGCTGCGCGAGGCGGCCCACGCGGGCAAGGACGTGCCCCGGTACGGCGTCGTCAACCAGGGCATCGGCGGCAACCGCGTCCTGACCGGCGGTCTGGGCCGCCCCGCCGACAACCCCAGCGGCCTCGACCGCTTCCCCCGTGACGTGCTCGGCCGGACGAACGTCCGGGTCGTCGTGATCGACCTCGGCGTCAACGACATCCTGCGCTCGCCGTCCGTCTCCGACCCCGGCCTGATCCTCGACGGCCTGCGCACCCTGGTGCGCCAGGCACACGCGCGCGGCATCAGGGTGGTCGGCGCGACGCTGATGCCCTTCGGCGGCCACCGCGGATACAGCGCGGACCGCGAGGCGGTACGGCAGGAGATCAACGCCGAGATCCGGTCGGGGCGGCTCTTCGACGCGGTGGTCGACTTCGACCGGGCACTGCGCGATCCGTACGACCCGCGCAGGTTCCGCCCGGACTACGACTCCGGCGACCACCTGCACCCCAACGACCGTGGCTACGAGCGGATGGCGCGGGAGTTCGACCTGACGGCCCTGAAGGGCTCGGCCCCGGCGCGGCTCTGACGGGCCGCGCGGATACGCGCACCCGCTCCGCCTCCCGGTGCCGTGGGCGTCTACTCCGCGTCCCTGCGCCGCTGGTCGTGCCCCCAGCCGTGCGTCAGGTCCCCGTGCCCCAGCATCCGCCGGTCCGCCCCCTCGACGTCCCGCTCCTCGCCCTCGCGCCGGACACGCGCCGGCTTGCGCTCGATGCCCACCCCGCCCCAGAAGGCGAACCCGGAGACGATCACCCGCGGGGCGCCCGGGTCGCCGGGCACCCCGTCCTCGCGGCTGTCGAAGCCGCCCATGATGCCGATGCCGCGGACGACGACCTCGACGCCGGGCGGCACGACGATGCCCACACCGCCCATGATCGTCACGCAGTTGATCTCGACCTCGCGGTCGGCGAAGAGCGCGTCGCGCAGATCGAGCTCCCCGCCGCCCCAGAACGTGAAGCAGGTGAATCGCTTCGGTACCTTCCAGCGCCCCTTGCGCTGGAACCCGGACATCACGGCTACGGCCCCCGAGGACGATCCCGCGCCCCCGGTGATCCGCTCGGCCCAACCCCCGCGTGCGGCGGGCTCCTTGACCATCGACACCGAGGGTCCCGGCGCACCGCCCCCGGCCGGCAGGTCCCGCGTGATCGGCGCCAGCTCCCCGTAGGTCCGCGCCTGGTACGTCGCGTCGAGGCGCTCCTCGAACTCCGTCATGTCCAGCCGCCCCTCCGCGAGGGCGTCCCGCAGGACCTCGGCGACTCGCTCTCGGTCGGCGTCGGAGGCACGCAGCTCCGGGGCATCGTCGGTCATGGACAGCAGCCTACGTTTTCCCCGCCTCCGGCACTACGCGCTCGCCCGCTCCTCGTACATCCGCGCGATCACGGCCTCGATGTCCGGCTCCCGCACCGACAGGTCCAGCAGCGGGTACTCGGCCGCGATCCGCGCCACCAGCGGTGCCGCCGACTGGGCCGCCGGGAAGGCCAGCCACTGCCGGGGCCCCTCGACGCGCACCACCCGCGCGGGCGCCGGCACCGCGATCGGCGGCAGCTCCCGCTCCAGGTCGACGACGAGGGTGCGCTCGCTCTCCCCCGCCTCGTGCAGCCCGGCGAGCGGACCGTCGTACATCAGGCGCCCGTGGTCGATGACCATCACGCGGGAGCAGAGCTGCTCGATGTCCTGGAGGTCGTGGGTGGTGAGCAGCACCGTGGTGCCGCGCTCGGTGTTCAGGTCGCGCAGGAACTGGCGCACCCTGGCCTTGGAGATGACGTCCAGGCCGATGGTCGGTTCGTCGAGGTAGAGCACCTCGGGGTCGTGCAGCAGCGCCGCGGCGATGTCCCCGCGCATCCGCTGGCCCAGCGAGAGCTGCCGTACCGGCACGTCCAGCAGCTCGCCCAGCTCCAGGAGTTCGACACAGCGTTCGAGGTTCGCGCGGTAACGGGCGTCGGGAATCCGGTACATGCGGTGCGCCAGCCGGTACGAGTCGATCAGCGGCAGGTCCCACCACAGCGTCGTGCGCTGCCCGAACACCACCCCGATGCGGTGCGCCAGCCGCGAGCGCTCCCGGGACGGGTCGATGCCCGCGACCCGCAGCCGCCCGCCGCTGGGGGTGAGGATGCCGGTCAGCATCTTGATCGTGGTCGACTTCCCGGCGCCGTTCGGCCCGATGCAGCCGACCATCTCGCCGCGCGCCACGCGGAACGAGATCGAGTCGACGGCCCGCACCTGCCGCCGCTCCCGCTTGAGGAAGCCGGTCCTCTTGCGTACGTCGAAGACCTTCTCGACGCGGTCGAGTTCGATGAAGCCCTCGGCGGCGCCGGTCCCCGCGCCCTGTGCCTCTGTCGCCGTCACCCGGTCAGCTCCCTGTGCTCCGATACGACTTGAGTCCGGCCCGCCAGGCCAGTCCCGCGAGCGCGCAGCACGCAGCGGCCACCAGCGGCGGCGCGAAGGCCACCCACCCGGGCAGGTCCAGCGGGTACGGCCGCCCCAGGATGTGGCTCGCGGGCAGCCAGTTGACGAAGGCCAGCGGCAGCACGAAGGTCACGCCGCGCACCAGTTCCTTGCCGAACACGGTCGGCGGGTACTGGAGCAGTGTCGTACCGCCGTAGGTGAACGCGTTCTGCACCTCGGAGGCGTCCTGCGCGACGAACTGGAAAGCGGCGCCCGCGACGAACACCGCGCAGAAGATCGCCGCCCCGCTGAGCAGTGCCGTCGGCATCAGCAGCACCTTCAGCGGCGTCCAGTCGATGTCCACCGCCGCCAGCGCGTAGCCGAGGACCAGCGCGCCCTGGACGACCCGGCCCAGCCGGCGCAGCCCGAAGCGGTCGGCGCACACCTGCGCGAGCACCGGTGCCGGGCGCACCAGCAGGGTGTCCAGGGTGCCGTCGCGCACCCGTGCGCCCAGCCGGTCCATCGAGCCGATCGCCAGGTCCGCGAGACCGAAGGCGACGCTCGTCATGCCGTACAGGAAGGCGATCTCGGGCAGCGTGTAACCGCCGAGCGCGTCCACCTGGGAGAACATCAGCAGGATCGCGACGAAGTCCAGGAAGGTCAGGGCGAAGTTGCCGAGTGCGGTCAGCGCGAAGGAGGTGCGGTAGGCCAGCGTGGAACGGATCCACATCCCGACGATCAGACCGTAGGCCCGCACTCCCGTGGTGACCCGGCCGGGCTCAGCCACCCTGCACCACCACCCGCCGCACGGCCGCCGACTGCACCAGCCGCCCCGCCGCCAGCAGCGCCACCGCCCACGCCCCCTGGAAGAGATAGGTGCCCACCGGATCGGCCCGGCCCAGCAGCACATCCGCCGGGGCCTGGAGCAGCGACGACCAGGGCAGGGCCCGTACGACCTCGCCCAGGACGCCCGGGAACAGGTTCAGCGGCAACAGCATCCCCGAACAGAAGGTGCCGGTGATCATCAGCATCTGTGTCACCCCCGTGCCGTCGAGCAGCCAGAACGCGCTCAGCGCCACCAGGTACCGGATCCCGAAGCTGACCACCATCCCGAGCAGCACCGCGAGCAGACAGGCGCCCCAGGTCACCGGATCCGACGGCAGCGCGACGTCGAAGGCCAGCGCCCCGAACGCGAAGGGCACCACGCCCCGCCCCAGCAGCTGGAAGCAGGCCCGCCCCAAGTCACTCGCGAGCCACCACAGTTGGAGGTCGGCCGGGCGGTACAGGTCGATCGCGACATCACCCGTACGGATGCGTTCCATGAGCTCGTTCTCGAAGCCGCCACCCCCGATCGCGAGCGTCGACAGCAGCGCCTGCCCGAGCCACACGTAGGTGACGGCCTGTGCCTGGTCGTACCCGCCGAGCTGCGGTCTCTCGTCCCACAGCGCCAGGTAGGTGTACACGAGGATCAGCCCGAAGACGGTGTTGGTGAACACCCCGGCGGCGGTGGCCGCCCGATAGGTCGCGTACCGTCGGAAATTCCCCACCGCGACGGCCGCGTACAACCGTCCCGTGCCCACACCGAACCACCGTCCCCGTCCAGCCCGACACCGAAGCGCAGGAGCCTAGTACGCGGCGGAGAACGCCTGCCAGGCATTTTCCGGCGGGACACGTGCCGTGATCCGGGAACGGAACGCCCGGTGCGAGAGTCTTCAGATGGGGGCGCAGATGACGTACGAGGGAAATACAGGAGTCCGTGCACGACATGAGTGACGAGCCGCAGCCTCAGCAGCCGAACCAGGGCGGGCCCGGGGAGAGGAAGCCCGCACGGCCCCGGCGCACCGGCTGGCGCCGGATCCTGCCGACCTGGCGCATGGTGCTGGGCACATTCGTCATCGGCGTCCTGCTGCTGATCGGCCTGTTCTACCTCGGCTACTCGATGGTCAAGATCCCGCCCGCGAACGCCCTCGCGATCAAGCAGAGCAACGTCTACCTGTACGCGGACGGCTCCCAGCTCGCCCGGGACGGCGAGGTCAACCGGGAGAACGTCGCACTCGCCCAGATCTCCAAGGACGCGCAGCACGCCGTGCTGGCCGCCGAGGACCGCGACTTCTACACCGAGTCGGCGATCGACCCCAAGGCGATGGTCCGCGCGGCCTGGAACACGGCCACCGGCAAGGGCAAGCAGTCGGGCTCCACGATCACCCAGCAGTACGTGAAGAACTACTACCTGGCCCAGGAACAGACGGTCACCCGGAAGGTCAAGGAGTTCTTCATCTCGATCAAGCTCGATCAGGAGAAGAGCAAGAACGACATCCTGGAGGGCTACCTCAACACCAGCTATTTCGGCCGCAACGCCTACGGCATCCAGGCCGCCGCCCAGGCCTACTACGGCGTCGACGCCACCGAGCTGGACGCGGCCCGCGGTGCCTACCTGGCCGCGCTGCTGAACGCGCCCAGCGAGTACGACGTCGTCGCCCACCCCGAGAACAGGCCCGCCGCGCAGGCCCGCTGGAACTACGTCCTGGACGGCATGGTCAAGGAGGGCTGGATCACCCGCTCGGAGCGGGCGGGAATGAAGTTCCCGGTGCCGAAGGAGGCCACCGTCTCGACCGGGATGTCCGGGCAGCGGGGCTACGTCGTCGACGCGATCAAGCAGTACCTGGTCGAGCACGAGGTCGTCGACGCCGACGCCCTCGAAGCGGGCGGCTACCGCATCACCACCACCCTGCAGAAGCCCAAGCAGGACGCCTTCGTCAGGGCCGTGAACGACAAGCTCATGTCCAAGCTGGACAAGGAGAACCGCGAGGTCGACAACTACGTCCGCGCGGGCGGCGCCGCCATCGACCCGAAGACGGGCAAGGTCGTCGCGATGTACGGCGGCATCGACTACGTGAAGCAGTACACCAACGGCGCCACCCGGCGGGACTTCCAGGTCGGCTCCATCTTCAAGCCGTTCGTCTTCACCGCGGCCGTCGAGAACGGCTCGACCACCCAGGACGGCACGCGCATCACGCCCAACACCTTCTACGACGGCACCAACAAGCGCCCCGTGCAGGGCTGGAGCGGCAGTTACGCGCCGGAGAACGAGGACCAGGTGTCGTACGGCGACATCACGGTCCGCGAGGCCACCGACAAGTCGGTGAACTCGGTGTACGCGCAGCTGGCCGTCGACGTCGGCCCCGACAAGGTCATGCGCACCGCGGTCGACCTCGGCCTGCCCTCCAGCACGCCGGAGCTGGGCCCCTACCCCTCGATCGCGCTCGGGGTGGCACAGGCCAGCGTCCTCGACATGGCGCAGGCCTACGCGACGCTGGCGAACCACGGAGAGCACGGCACGTACACCCTGGTCGAGAAGCTCACCAGGGGCGGCTCCGAGGTCGGGCTGCCCGAGCGGCGCACCACCCAGGCCATCAGCCGTGAGGCCGCCGACACCACGACGACGGTCCTGCGCAGCGTCGTCGACAACGGCACGGCCACCCCCGCGCAGGCCGCCGGCCGTCCGGTGGCGGGCAAGACGGGCACCGCCGAGGAGGACCAGGCGGCCTGGTTCGCGGGTTACACCCCCGACCTGGCCACCGTGGTCGCGGTGATGGGCCAGGACCCGGAGACCGCCGCCCACAAGTCGCTGTACGGCGCGGTGGGGCTGGATCGCGTCAACGGCAGCGGGCCGCCCGCCGAGATCTGGGCCCAGTTCACCAAGGACGCCCTGGAAGGCACCCCGGTCACCGACTTCGACCTGCGGATCCAGGAGGGCGCCGACGTGGTGTTCACACCCCCGGCCCCGCCCACCGGCGACGGCGGCACCACCCCCGGGGACGGGAACACGCCGGGCGACTCCGATCCGCAGGCCCCGGGCGGCGTGCAGGGCGGCGTGAGCGACGGCGGCACGACGGGCGACGGCGGGACGACGACCGGGGGCACACCCACGGACGGCGGGGCCACCGGCGGGGACGCCGACGGCGGTACGGCCACCGACGGGGGCACGACCGGCGACGGCGGGACGACGGACGGCGGGGCCACCACCGACGGCGCCACGAGTGGCGATCCGGCCACCGGCGGGCCCCAGGGAGGCACCACCGGCGGCGGGACGTCCACGGGCACGACGACATCGGGGACGCAGGGCCCGCGCAGACCGTGAAGCCGCGGACAGTGGGCCGGTGACCGGTTCAGTGACCGGAGGTGGCCTTCAGGCCCACGACGGCGACCAGCAGCAGACAGACGAAGAAGATCCGGGCGGCGGTGACCGGCTCGTTCAGCACCACCATGCCGAGCACCGCCGCCCCGGCCGCCCCGATCCCGACCCACACGCCGTAGGCGGTACCGATGGGCAGGGACTTCGCGGCGTACGAGAGCAGCAGCATGCTGGCGACGATGCCGGCGCCGGTGAACAGGCTGGGGACGAGCCGGGTGAAGCCGTCGGTGTACTTCATTCCGATCGACCAGCCGACTTCGAGCAGGCCGGCGACGATCAGCAGAACCCAGGCCATGACAGGCACCTCCGGGAGACAGGCGGACTGACGGGGGTGCGTCGTCTTTGCCTTCGACCCGGTACGGCGCGTCTCGTCGGGTGCCACTCCAAGGTAGCAAAGGGCCGGGGCGCCAAGAGGCGGACGAAGGGGCTGGTGACCATGGTCACCAGCCCCTTCGTGCCACTCGCCTACAGGTACAGCCCCGTGGAGTCCTCGGACCCCTCGAACCGGTCGGCGGCCACCGCGTGCAGGTCACGCTCGCGCATCAGGACGTACGCGACACCGCGCACCTCCACCTCGGCGCGGTCCTCCGGGTCGTACAGGACCCGGTCGCCCGGCTCCACCGTCCGTACGTTCTGCCCCACCGCGACGACCTCCGCCCACGCCAGCCGGCGGCCGACGGCCGCCGTGGCGGGGATCAGGATGCCGCCACCGGAACGCCGCTCGCCCTCGCTGGTGTCCTGCCGCACGAGCACACGGTCGTGCAGCATCCGGATGGGCAGCTTGTCGGGATGGGTACTGTCGTTTCTGTTGCCGCTCACGTACTCGAACCTACCTGCATCCGGGGAATTCGTATGCCGGAGGGTCAGCGCCTGCGGCGCCGGGTGCCGAACGCGAGCAGTCCGACGACTCCCAGGGCGACCAGCGCGACCGGGAGCACACGCTCCATCCGGGGGGAGCCGCCCTCGTCCACGAACTGCCGCCTGACGTCGCTGACCGCCCGGTTCACCTGGACGTATGCCCGGCCCAGCGTGTGATCGACATTCGACACGACCTTGGCCTTGGCGTCCCCGACGATCGTCTTCGGGTGCACCCGCACCCCGATCTCGTCGAGGGTCTCGGCCAGCACTGCGCGGCGGCGCCTGATGTCCGCCTCGATCTGCGCCGGGGTTCTGGTGTCCGACGATTCCGCCACCGTACGGCCTCCGAAGTCTGCTGATGCTGTTCCGGACAGTCTGTCAGTTCCCTGGGCGACCGCGCTGTCAGGACCCCCGGTTACCCTGGCCCGATGAGCGAACGACTCCAGCCCGGGGATGTGGCCCCCGCCTTCACCCTGCCCGACGCCGACGGCAACCAGGTGTCCCTCGCGGACCACAAGGGCCGCAAGGTCATCGTCTACTTCTACCCCGCGGCACTGACGGCAGGCTGCACCAAGCAGGCCTGCGACTTCACGGACAACCTCGAGCTGCTGGCCGGCGCCGGCTACGACGTGATCGGCATCTCGCCGGACAAGCCCGAGAAGCTGGCGAAGTTCCGCGAGCAGGAGTCCCTGAAGGTCACCCTGCTCGCCGACCCCGACAAGCAGGTCCTGGAGTCCTACGGCGCCTTCGGCGAGAAGAAGCTCTACGGCAAGACGGTCGTCGGCGTCATCCGCTCCACGGTGGTCGTCGACGAGCAGGGCAACGTCGAACGCGCCCTGTACAACGTCAAGGCGACGGGCCACGTAGCCAAGATCATCAAGGACCTGGGGATCTGACCCCGTTCTGGTGCCGTGGTCGCCGACGACGTCATAATCAACCCCGGTAAGGTAGCGCGAAGTCGGGCGCCCGTACGCCAACGGCCGAGCGGCGATCTTTAGGTGGTCGTGTTTGTCGGTTCGAATCCGACCGGGCGCACAACGAGTCACGCCCTGCACCTCATGGCGAGGTGCAGGGCGTACCGCATCCCTCAGCCCAGCAACTCCCGTAGCACCGCCACCAGTGCACGGAACGCCTTGCCGCGGTGGCTGATGGCGTTCTTCTCGTCGGGGCTCAGCTCCGCGCAGGTGCGGCTCTCGCCCTCGGGCTGGAGGATCGGGTCGTAGCCGAAGCCGTGGGTGCCGGCCGGCTCGTGGCGCAGGCGGCCGCGCAGGCGGCCCTGAACCACCCGCTCCGTGCCGTCCGGCAGCGCGAGTGCCGCCGCGCAGGCGAAGTGGGCGCCGCGGTGCTCCGTGGCGATGTCCGAGAGCTGGGCCAGCAGCAGTTCGAGGTTGGCGCGGTCGTCGCCGTGCTTGCCGGACCAGCGGGCCGAGAAGATGCCGGGCGCGCCGCCGAGGACGTCGACGCACAGGCCCGAGTCGTCGGCGACCGCGGGCAGGCCGGTGGCCTGTGCGAGGGCGTGGGCCTTGAGCAGGGCGTTCTCGCCGAAGGTGACGCCCGTTTCCCGGACGTCGGGGACGTCGGGGTAGGCGTCCGCGCCGACGAGGTCGTGCGTCAGGCCTGCGTCGGCGAGGATCGCCTTCAGCTCGGTGATCTTTCCGGGGTTGCGGGTGGCGAGGATCAAGCGGGTCATGCCCTCAGTATCCAGGCCCCGGTGTGCCGTGCCGCCCGCACGCGGGTTACGGCGTGCAGACCTTGGTCAGTTCGCCGGCGGCGTCCGTGACCGGGCTGATGTCGGGGGTCTCGTCGCCGTTCTCCACCGACGTACGCACGTTGTCGACGGCCAGCTGGAGGTCGTCCACCGCCTTGTTCACGTCGGCGTTGTCGGTCTTGTCGCCGATCTCGCCGAGGTTCTTCTCGATGGAGTCGAGGGACTCCGCGAGCTGCGTCGGGTCGTTCGCGGCGCTCTCGACGGCCTGCTGGAGGTCCGTGACGCTGTCGGCGATGGCGTCGGCGGTCTGGACGCAGTCGAGTGCCTTGTTCACGGCGTCGCAGCCGGTGGTCAGCCCGGCGGTGAGCGCGACGGCCGCCAGGGTGGCGGCGACGGCTGCGGTACGGCGTCGGCGGCGGCTCGAGGCCATGGAACGGTCCCTCCCTCGGATCGGGCCCTGCGGGCCCGGTTGCTGGCCGGGCGCAGCGGCATGAGCCGTGCGTCCGTATCTCATGAGACGCGGCGACGGCCGGTACGGTTGCCCGCACCGACCACCGCCTTTTGTGCGCCCTTTACCTTCCGCGCGCTACTTCTGCAGGGTCGCTTCCAGCGCCGCGCGCTGGAGTGCGGCCAGCTCCGTGCAGCCGGCCACCGCGAGGTCGAGGAGCGCGTTGAGCTCCTCGCGGGCGAACGGCTCGGCCTCGGCGGTGCCCTGGACCTCGACGAACCGTCCGTCGCCGGTGCAGACGACGTTCATGTCGGTCTCGGCGCGCACGTCCTCCTCATAGCAGAGGTCGAGCAGCGGCACTCCACCGACGATGCCGACCGACACCGCGCTGACCGTGCCGGTGAGGGGCTGACGTCCGGCCCGGATCAGCTTCTTGCCCTGGGCCCAGGCGACGGCGTCGGCCAGGGCGACGTACGCGCCGGTGATGGCGGCGGTGCGGGTGCCGCCGTCGGCCTGGAGGACGTCGCAGTCCAGGACGATGGTGTTCTCGCCGAGGGCCTTGTAGTCGATGACCGCGCGCAGGGAGCGGCCGATGAGGCGGGAGATCTCGTGGGTGCGGCCGCCGATCTTGCCCTTGACCGACTCGCGGTCACCGCGGGTGTTGGTGGACCGGGGCAGCATCGCGTACTCCGCGGTGACCCAGCCTTCGCCGCTGCCCTTGCGCCAGCGAGGGACGCCTTCGGTGACGGAGGCGGTGCAGAAGACCTTGGTGTCGCCGAAGGAGACGAGGACGGAGCCCTCGGCGTGCTTGCTCCAGCCACGTTCGATGGTGACCGGGCGGAGCTGTTCGGGGGTGCGGCCGTCGATGCGAGACATGCCTCGAGCCTAGCCTCCCGTCATCCCTGCTCGGACCGCTGTGCGGAAGGGGCCCTTCCCGGTGCGGTGCGGGAAGGGCCCCTTCCGGAGCTGAGGCGGGGGCTCACATCATGTCTTCGATGTCCGCGGCGAGCGGGTCGGCGTCGGTGCCGATGACGACCTGGATCGCGGTGCCCATCTTCACGACGCCGTGCGCGCCGGCACCCTTGAGGGCGGCGTCGTCGACCAGGGCGGGGTCGGACACCTCGACCCGCAGCCGCGTGATGCAGCCCTCGACCTCTTCGATGTTGTCGATGCCGCCGAGCCCGGCAACGATCTTCTCAGCCTTGCTGGCCATGTCCTTCTCCCTGATCCGACCTGGTCCGAAGCGTTTTGTCGCAGTAACCCACAGTTGGCCCAGCTTCGCGAGCGGTCATGGCGTGCGTACCGAATGATGGCGTCACGACAGCGGAACCTTCCGCCGACTGGTCTACACCACCTGGCGGACGGTCGCCAAACCCGGTCCCTCCGGGAGGAGTCCGATGACTGCCGACAGCGTCGCCCGTCCCGCTCGCGACCGCTGGAACATCCTCTTCCAGGGCATGCAGAAGATGGGGCGCAGTCTTCAGCTCCCCATCGCCGTCCTCCCGGCGGCGGGCATCCTCAACCGGCTCGGGCAGCCGGACCTGTTCGGCGACCAGGGGCTCGGCTGGACGGACGTCTCCAAGGTGCTGGCGGGGGCGGGCGGGGCGCTGCTCGAGAGTTCCCTGGGCCTTCCCCTTCTCTTCTGTGTCGGTGTGGCGATCGGCATGGCGAAGAAGTCGGACGGCTCGACGGCGCTCGCGGCGGTCGCCGGGTTCCTCGTCTACTTCACGGTGCTGCGCCAGTTCCCCGAGGAGTGCCCGGCCGGGGCTCAGGTGGTCCTCGCGGGCTGCCGGGCCGAGGACGGGACGGTGTCGGTCTTCACGTACCAGAATCCGGGGGTCTTCGGCGGCATCGTCATGGGGCTGCTGTCCGCCTGCTTCTGGCAGCGCTACCACCGTACGAAGCTGGTGGACTGGCTCGGCTTCTTCAACGGGCGGCGGCTCGTGCCGATCATCATGGCGTTCGTGGCGATCGCCTTCGCGGTGCTGTGCCTGTGGGTCTGGCCGCCGGTCGGTGCCGCGCTGGAGAGCTTCAGCGACTGGCTGAGCGACCTGGGCGCGTGGGGCGCGGGCGTCTTCGGCGTCGCGAACCGGGCGCTTCTCGTCGTCGGCCTGCACCAGTTCCTGAACGTGCCCATCTGGTTCCAGTTCGGCACCTACACCGAGCCGGACGGCACGGTGGTGCACGGCGACATCAACATGTTCCTGGCGGGCGATCCCGACGCGGGCCAGTTCACCACCGGCTTCTTCCCGATCATGATGTTCGCGCTGCCCGCCGCGGCCCTGGCGATGACCCACTGCGCGAGGCCGGACCGCCGCAAGGAGGTCGGCGGTCTGATGCTGTCGGTGGCACTGACGTCGTTCGTCACCGGCATCACCGAGCCCCTGGAGTACTCGTTCCTCTTCGTGGCCCCCGCCCTCTACTTGATCCACGCCTTGCTGACCGGCGTGTCGATGGCGGTGTCGTGGGGCCTGGGAGCGAAGGACGGCTTCAGCTTCTCGGCCGGCCTGATCGACTACGTCATCAACTGGAACCTGGCGACCAAGCCGTGGCTGCTCGTTCCGATCGGTCTGGCGTTCGCGGCCGTGTATTACGCGATCTTCCGTTTCGCCATCACGGCGTTCGATCTGAAGACTCCGGGACGCGAGCCGGAGGACGAGGTCGAGGACGTCACGAAGGTCTGATCCGCCGGGCACTGCGGGTAGCCGTGCCGTAGCAGGAATCGCGGGTTCCTTATGCCGCCTTCATCGTGCTACAACAGGTCTACACCACTAAGTGGTGTAGACCACCGGACGCCGCCGTCCCCCTTCCTTTCCCTGGGCGGCGCCATGCCCTCCCCCAGCGTAGAGCCGGGGGTACACCCAGGAGGAAGTTGTGTCCACGGCCAGCGCCGCTCCCGCGGCCGAGAAGAAGAAGGGCTCCGGTGCGATGGCTGTCCTGCAGCGTATCGGCCGCAGCCTGATGCTGCCGGTTGCCGTGCTGCCCGCCGCCGCGCTGCTGGTCCGCTTCGGCAACGCCGACATGCTCGGCGACCCGTCGTACCCCGCCTTCCTGACGAAGATCGCCTCGTTCATGACGGCCGGCGGCAACGCCATCCTCGACAACATGGCCCTGCTCTTCGCGGTGGGCATCGCGATCGGCTTCGCGAAGAAGTCGGACGGCTCCACCGCCCTGGCGGCGGTCGTCGGTTACCTGGTCTTCAAGAACGTGCTGGCCACGTTCACCGACGGCAGCCTGCCGAAGAAGGAAGCCATCGTCGACGGCAAGATCGTCATGGTCGAGCAGGCGGTGGACGCCAAGGTGCTCGGCGGTGTGGTGATAGGCATCGTCGTGGCCCTGCTCTACCAGCGCTTCTACCGCACCAAGCTGCCCGACTGGGCGGGCTTCTTCGGTGGCCGCCGCCTGGTCCCGATCCTGGCGGCCTTCGCGGGCCTGATCATCGGCATCGTCTTCGGCTACATCTGGCCGGTCCTCGGCACGGGTCTGCACAACTTCGGTGAGTGGCTGGTCGGCTCCGGCGCCGTCGGCGCGGGCATCTTCGGTGTCGCCAACCGCGCCCTGATCCCGATCGGCATGCACCACCTGCTGAACTCCTTCCCGTGGTTCCAGGCCGGCGAGTACGAGGGCAAGAGCGGCGACATCGCCCGCTTCCTGGCCGGTGACCCGACCGCCGGCCAGTTCATGACCGGCTTCTTCCCGATCATGATGTTCGCCCTGCCCGCCGCCTGTCTGGCGATCGTGCACTGCGCCCGCCCCGAGCGCCGCAAGGTCGTCGGCGGCATGATGTTCTCCCTCGCCCTGACCTCGTTCGTCACCGGTGTCACCGAGCCGATCGAGTTCACCTTCATGTTCATCGCGCCGGTGCTCTACGCCATCCACGCGGTGCTGACCGGCGTCTCGATGGCGCTGACCTGGGCGCTCGGCATGAAGGACGGCTTCGGCTTCTCGGCCGGCGCGGTGGACTTCTTCCTGAACCTGGGCATCGCGACCAACCCGTGGGGCCTGGCCCTGGTCGGCCTCTGCTTCGCGGCGGTCTACTACGTGGTCTTCCGCTTCGCGATCACCAAGTTCAACCTGCCGACGCCGGGCCGCGAGTCCGACGAGGAGCTGGCGGAGCTGCAGAAGGCCGAGGCGAAGTAGTCCCGCCCCGACCGTACGAAGGCCCCCGGAGCTCGCTCGCTCCGGGGGCCTTCGCCATGTCGTGGTCGGCGTCGTGGCCGTCAGATGTCGTACGACTTCCTGGGGACCGCCAGTTCCACCGGACCGTCGTACACCGCGCGGGCGTCGGCGAGGTTGACCTCGGGGTCGGTCCACGGGGGGATGTGGGTGAGCACCAGCCGGCGGGCGCCTGCCCGTCCGGCCGTCTCGCCCGCCTCGCGGCCGTTGAGGTGCAGGTCCGGGATGTGCTCCTTGCCGTGCGTGAAAGCGGCCTCGCACAGGAAGAGGTCGCTGTCCCGGGCGAGTTCGTCCAGCGCGCCGCTGACGCCGGTGTCGCCGGAGTACGTCAGGGTGCGTCCGGCGTGCTCGATCCGGATGCCGTACGCCTCGACGGGATGCGCCACCCGCTCGGTGTGCACCGTGAAGGGGCCGATGTCGAACGTGGACGGCTTGACGGTGTGGAAGTCGAAGACCTCGCTCATCGAGGAGGCCGACGGGGTGTCGGCGTAGGCGGTGGTCAGACGGTGCTCGGTGCCCTCGGGGCCGTAGACCGGCAGGGGGTCGCAGCGGCCTCCGTCGTGGCGGTAGTAGCGCGCCACGAAATAGCCGAGCATGTCGATGCAGTGGTCGGCGTGCAGATGACTGAGGAAGATCGCGTCGAGGTCGTAGAGACCGCAGTGGCGCTGCAACTCGCCCAGGGCGCCATTGCCCATGTCGAGGAGCAGCCGGAAGCCGTCGGCCTCGACGAGGTAGCTCGAACAGGCCGATTCCGCGGACGGGAAGGACCCCGAGCAGCCGACGACGGTGAGCTTCATGAAGCAGAAACCTCCGCGGGCGGATGTGAGGAAAGGGGGGTCGTGCGGTCCGTCGAGCGTAAGGCGCAAAACGTCCGGTCGCTCCTCCGCCTGGGGCCGTTGTGGGGGAACTCACCTGTGCTGTCACCGGTTCGGCTGGACGCGGGGAGCACGCGGCGTGGCGGAGGGCGCGCGTGCGGGTGCGTACGCCGGTAACGTCATCGTATGGACACGTCCTGGTGGTTGGCACTCGCAGCGGTGGTGCTGCTCGCGCTGGTCGCCGCGCTCGTGGACGGCTGGGGGCGGCGACGGCCCGAGGGCCGGCGGACGCGGCCGCCGGGTCGCGCGCAGGGACCGGCCGCCCGGCCGCGGGCGGCGGAGATCTGGTGGGCGAGCGTGCCCTACGAGGACGGGCCCGGCGCGAAGGACCGCCCCTGCCTGGTGCTGTCGGTGCACGGGCGGCGGGCGACGGTCGCCAAGATCACCAGCAAGTACCACGACGAGCGGGCCGGGGTGATCCCGCTGCCGCCGGGTTCGGTCGGCGACACCCAGGGCCGGGCGAGCTTTTTGGAGACCGACGAGCTGCGCGAGGTCGCGGTGTGGGACTTCCGGCGCCGCGTCGGAGTGGTGGACCCGGTCCTGTGGGACCAGGTCCGTCACCTCGCGACGTGAGCGCCGCGCCCTCGGGCCGCGCCGCTCAGGCCCAGAGCTGCCCCTGCAAGGTCGCGATCGCTTCCTCGGTCGTCGCGGCGGTGTAGACGCCGGTGGAGAGGTACTTCCAGCCGCCGTCGGCCACGACGAACACGATGTCCGCGCTCTCCCCGGCCTTCAGCGCCTTCTTGCCGACGCCGATCGCCGCGTGCAGGGCCGCGCCGGTGGAGACGCCCGCGAAGATGCCCTCCTGCTGGAGCAGTTCACGTGTGCGGGTGACCGCGTCGGCGGAGCCGACCGAGAAGCGGGTGGTCAGCACCGAGGCGTCGTACAGCTCCGGCACGAAGCCCTCGTCGAGATTGCGCAGGCCGTACACCAGGTCGTCGTAGCGCGGCTCGGCAGCGACGATCTTCACGTCCGGTTTGTGCTCGCGCAGGAAGCGGCCGACGCCCATGAGGGTGCCCGTGGTGCCGAGGCCCGCGACGAAGTGGGTGATGGAGGGCAGGTCGGCGAGGATTTCCGGGCCGGTGGTGGCGTAGTGCGCACCGGCGTTGTCCGGGTTGCCGTACTGGTAGAGCATCACCCAGTCGGGGTGCTCGGCGGAGAGTTCCTTGGCGACGCGTACGGCGGTGTTGGAGCCCCCGGCGGCCGGGGAGGAGATGATCTCCGCGCCCCACATGCCGAGCAGGTCCCGGCGCTCCTGGGAGGTGTTCTCCGGCATCACGCACACCATGCGGTAGCCCTTGAGCTTGGCCGCCATCGCCAGGGAGATGCCGGTGTTGCCGGAGGTGGGCTCCAGGATGGTGCAGCCCGGGGTGAGCCGGCCGTCCTTCTCGGCCTGCTCGATCATGTGCAGGGCGGGACGGTCCTTGATCGAGCCGGTCGGGTTGCGGTCCTCCAGCTTGGCCCAGATCCGGACCTCGGCGGACGGCGACAGCCGCGGCAGGCGCACCAAGGGGGTGTTGCCCACCGCGGCCAGCGGGGAGTCGTATCGCATCGGGGGCCGGAGCCTTCAGGCCATGCCGCCGGCCACGGCCGGCAGGATCGTGACGTTGTCGCCGTCGGTCAGTTTGGTGTTGATGCCGTCGAGGAAGCGGACGTCCTCGTCGTTCAGATAGACGTTGACGAAGCGGCGCAACTGGTCGCCGTCCACGATGCGGGCCTGGATGCCCGTGTGCCGGGTGTCGAGGTCGGTGAACAGGTCGGCGAGGGTGGCCCCGGTGCCTTCGACGGCCTTCTGACCGTCGGTGTACTGGCGAAGGATGGTGGGGATGCGGACCTCGATGGCCATGGCTCAGGGCTCCTGTCGAAAGAGTCAGATCGGGGGCGCGCGGCAGCGCGGGTGGCAGCAGGTCGTGCGTACGTCGCGCCGCGGCTCACGGCCGTGCGGCGGCAGGCGTCGGCGTCAACAGATGGCGCTGGCGAGCCTGCACAGGTCGACGTGCAGCCGCGCCACGAGCAGGGCGCCCGGCGTCTTGTCGCTCACGTCGAGGAAAACCATGGGCTCATCGTATCGATTCCCGGTCCGGGTCCTGGAATGTGATCTCGGATAGTGGATGAATTCTGACCGAATCCCGGGATCAGTAGGACTCCACGACCCTGACCTCCTCCTCCGTGACCTCGCCGTCGACGATCCGGAAGGACCGGAACTGGAAATCGCCGAGGCCGTCGGTGTCCGCGGTGGAGACGAGGACGTAGTGGGCGCCGGGCTCGCCCGCGTAGGAGATGTCCGTGCGGGACGGGTACGCCTCGGTCGCCGTGTGCGAGTGGTAGATGATCACCGGCTCCTCGTCGCGGTCGTCCATCTCGCGGTAGAGCTTGAGGAGATCGCCGGAGTCGAACTCGTAGAACGTGGGCGAGCGGGCGGCGTTCAGCATCGGGATGAAGCGCTCGGGGCGGCCCTCGCCCACCGGGCCCGCGACCACGCCGCACGCCTCGTCGGGGTGGTCCTCGCGCGCGTGGGCGACGATCTGGTCGTGCAGGGCCTGGGTGATGGTCAGCATGCCCGTCAGGATAGACAGAGGGGCCGTCCCGTACCGAGGGGTGGTACGGGACGGCCCACATGCCGGACGCCCTGAGCGGCGGCGGCAGGGAGTACCACGAGCACTCGCTGCCGCCGGACGTCCTCGGCGTTGGTCAGCCGACCTTCTCGAACTCCGACGTGCGGCGCTCGGCGATCTGCGGGTTGCGCGACTTGAGGATCCTCCAGCCGATCCCCAGGGCGGCCGCCCAGCCGGCCATCACGTAGAGGCAGACGCGGGCGTCCGCGTCGTAGGCGATGATGCCGGTCACGAAGAGCAGGAACGCGATGGCGACGTACGAGCACTTCGCGCCGCCCGGTGCCGGGAAGGACGAGGCCGGCAGGCGCCCCGCCTCGACGGCGCGCCGGTACAGGACGTGGCTGATCAGGATCATCAGCCAGGTCCAGATGCCGGCGGCGGTGGCGATGGAGGTGACGTAACCGAAGGCCTTCTCCGGGACGACGTAGTTCAGGACCACGCCGATGCCCATGAAGCACACGGAGACGAAGATGCCGAGCGCGGGCGTCTTGGTCGACGACAGCTTGGCGAAGACCTTGGGTGCCTCGCCGCTCGTGGCCAGGTTCCGCAGCATGCGGCCCGTGGAGTACATGCCGGAGTTGCACGACGACAGCGCCGCGGTCAGCACGACGAAGTTGACGATGCCGGCGGCGGCCGGGATGCCGATGACCGCGAAGGCCTTCACGAAGGGGCTGACGCCCTCCGCGAACTCGGTCCACTTCACCACGCAGAGGATGACGGTGAGGGCACCGACGTAGAACAGGGCGATGCGCCACGGGAGGGTGTTGATCGCCTTGGGGAGGGTCTTCTCGGGGTTCTCGGACTCGCCGGCCGTGACACCGACCAGCTCGACCGCGAGGTAGGCGAACATGACGCCCTGGAGGGTCATCAGGGACGAGCCGATGCCCTTGGGGAAGAAGCCGTCGAAGGCCCAGAGGTTGGAGACGGCCGCCGTGTCACCGGCACTGCTGAAGCCGAAGGTCAGCACGCCGAGGCCGATCACGATCATGCCGATCAGGGCGGTGACCTTGACCATCGAGAACCAGAACTCCAGCTCGCCGAAGAGCTTCACGGAGATCAGGTTGACCCCGAACAGGATCACCAGGAAGACGAGTGCGGTCACCCACTGCGGAACGGACGGGAACCAGTAGTTGACGTAGATCGCGGCGGCGGTGAGCTCCGCCATGCCGGTGACGACCCACATCAGCCAGTACGTCCAGCCGGTGAAGTAACCGAAGAACGGGCCGAGGAACTCGCGGGAGTACTCCGCGAAGGAACCCGAGACGGGGCGGTAGAGCAGCAGCTCGCCGAGCGCCCGCATGATGAAGAAGATGATCACGCCGGCGAGGGCGTACATCAGGATCAGGCTGGGGCCGGCCTTGGCGATGTTCGCCCCGGCACCCAGGAACAGGCCGACGCCGATGGCGCCGCCGATCGCGATCATCTGGACCTGACGACTGCCGAGCCCGCGCTCGTAACCCTCTTCAGGAGCGTCCGTGACCTTCTCAGAGGCCATGTGTAGTGCGCCTTTCTCCATGCCGACCCGGACCTCTCGTCGGCCCCGGATCGGGTTTCGATCCCCCCGGATTGATGGAGCTGAGCAACCCTCCCAAGGCCGCTCGTGCCTGGCCGGCGGTCGCCGGCTCGGTGGCGCACCCGGCGCGACATAAGGGTGGTGTTCGCCGGGCGGTCGTGAAGATTTATCACGGCCGCAACACTGATCGCCGGGGCACCCTGTGACACACGACGCAGGAAAAATCGGACAAATAGCGCCATAAATGGGCAGAACCGACCGCAGCGGTGACAGGATCGTTATCCGGATTTGAGCGTCCGCTGAGCGAACACACCATCCCCACAATCAGGGCAAAAGGGTGGAGATCAAGGTCTCCTGGAGTCCACCGAGCCAGAGATACGCCATCACCATCGGCTTGCGCGGGTCCTCGTCCGGCAGCCGGTAGAGCAGGTCGGTGTCGTCCTCGTCGGCGATCTCCAGCCGGGAACCGATCGCGAGACGCAGATCGTTGAGGGCGCCGAGCCACTGCTGGGAGCGCTCAGGCGTCAGCTGCAGCACCGCCCCGCCGTCTCCCGGGGAGGCCAGCTCGTCCAGCGAGCGGATCACCGCGAGGGCGTTCTCCCGTTTGCCGGCCCGCAGGTCGTTCTCGGTGTAGCGGCGGAACTCGGCGGAGTGCGCCTGCTGCTCCTCGTCCGCCACCGGCTCCTCGGGGTCGCTGTAGGCGTCCGGGAACAGGCGGCGGAGCACCGGGTCGGAGGGCGGTTCACTCGGACCCTCGGCGAACAACTCGGCCAGCGGGTCGGCGGAGGTGTCCTCGCCGGGGCCGGGGCCGATGAGCTCCAGCAGCTGGACGGCCAGCGACCGGATGATGGAGATCTCGACGTCGTCGAGCGCGACGGCCGCGCCGCCGCCGGGGAGCGGTTCGAAGGTTCCTGGCATGGCGGCGATCGCTACTTCCGGTCCTGCTGGAGGGTGGCCCACAGACCGTAGCCGTGCATGGCCTGCACGTCGCGCTCCATCTCCTCGCGGCTACCGCTGGAGACGACCGCCCGGCCCTTGTGGTGGACGTCGAGCATGAGCTTGGTGGCCTTGTCCTTGGAGTAGCCGAAGTACGACTGGAAGACGTACGTCACATAGCTCATGAGGTTGACCGGGTCGTTGTGGACGATCGTGACCCAGGGGACGTCCGGCTCGGGGACGGCAGAGACCTCCTCCGCCGACTCGGTGCGTTCGATCTCGATGGGAGCGGCTGACGTCACAACTCCCATGCTGCCATGGGCGCCATAAATCGTCACACTGACGAAATGGGGTGTAGCATCGGTTGCCATGAACACAGCGGACCTTGGGCTGCCGGTGGACGTCCCCTCGACCGCCCTCTTCACGGACCAGTACGAGCTGACGATGCTCCAGGCCGCGCTGCGGAGCGGCACCGCCGGGCGGCGCAGCGTCTTCGAGGTCTTCACCCGGCGGCTGCCGGAGGGACGCCGGTACGGCGTGGTGGCCGGGACCGGCCGGGTGCTGGACGCGGTCGAGAACTTCCGCTTCGACGCGGGCGTCCTGCGCTTCCTGCGGGAGCGCGGGATCGTCGGCGAGGAGACCCTCGACTGGCTCGCCGCGTACCGCTTCTCCGGCGACATCTGGGGCTACCCCGAGGGCGAGGTGTACTTCCCGGGCTCGCCCGTCATGCGGGTGGAGGGCAGCTTCGCCGAGTGCGTGCTGCTGGAGACGGTGATCCTGTCCATCCTCAACCACGACTCCGCGATCGCCGCGGCGGCGTCCCGCATGTCCTCGGCCGCCGGGGACCGCCCGCTGATCGAGATGGGCGCCCGCCGCACCCACGAGCTCGCGGCGGTCGCCGCCGCGCGCGCCGCCTATATCGGCGGGTTCGCCTCCACCTCGGACCTCGCCGCCGGTTTCCGCTACGGGATCCCGACGGTGGGCACCTCCGCGCACGCCTTCACCCTGCTCCACGACCGCGAGCGGGACGCCTTCCAGGCCCAGGTCGAGTCCATGGGCCGCGGCACCACCCTGCTGGTGGACACGTACGACGTCGCGGAGGCCGTCCGTACGGCGGTGGAGGTCGCCGGGCCGGAGCTGGGGGCCGTGCGGATCGACTCGGGGGATCTGCTGCTGGTCGCGCACCGGGTGCGTCAGCAGCTGGACGAGCTGGGCGCCACCGGCACGAAGATCATCGTGACCTCGGACCTCGACGAGTACGCCATCGCCTCGCTGGCGGCGGCGCCCGTGGACGCGTACGGCGTCGGCACCCAGCTGGTGACCGGCTCCGGGCACCCGACGGCCGCGATGGTCTACAAGCTGGTCGCCCGCGCCGAGTCCGAGGACCCGAAGGCGCCGCTGGTGCCGGTGGCGAAGAAGTCGTCCGGCGGCAAGATCTCCGTCGGGGGCCGCAAGTGGGCCGCGCGCCGGCGGGACGAGCAGGGGGCGGCCGAGGCGGAGGTCCTCGGCACCGGGGCCGTCCCGGCGGGGCTGGTGGACCGGCAGCTGCTGGTGGAGCTGGTCAAGGGCGGTGAGGTGGTCGCCCGCGAGCCGCTCGACGCCATCCGCGACCGGCACATCGCCGCGCTCGCCGGCCTGCCCCTGTCGGCGACCCAGCTGTCCCGGGGGGAGCCGGTCCTGCCGACGGAGTACGTCACCGAGGACCAGCCGCGGGGCGCGTGAGCGTGCGCGCCCCCGTAGCGCCCCCTCCCGCAGCGTGCCCGGAGTCTCTAGGCTCGTAGGTTCAGGTTCACGCACCGGACCGGGCCCGCACCCCCGACCAGGCTCCGCACCGACCCGTACCGCCGGGACCACGACCGCGAGACCTCATAACGAAGGACACCGACCATGCGCCGCGCCTTGATCGTCGTAGACGTGCAGAACGATTTCTGCGAGGGGGGCAGCCTCGCGGTGGCCGGGGGTGCCGATGTGGCTGCCGCGATCACCGAGCTGATCGGGCAGGCACCCGCCGGGTACCGCCACGTGGTGGCGACCCGGGACCACCACATCGCGCCCGGCGGCCACTTCGCGGACAACCCCGACTTCGTGCACTCCTGGCCCGCGCACTGCGTCGCGGGCACGGAGGGGGTCGGCTTCCACCCGAACTTCGCCCCGGCCGTCGCCTCCGGCTCGGTCGACGCGGTCTTCGACAAGGGCGCGTACGCGGCGGCGTACAGCGGTTTCGAGGGCACCGACGAGAACGGCGTCGCGCTGGCCGACTGGCTGCGCGAGCGGCAGATCGACGAGGTGGACGTGGTGGGCATCGCGACCGACCACTGCGTACGGGCCACCGCCCTGGACGCGGCGCGCGAGGGCTTCCGCACCCACGTCCTGCTCGACCTCACGGCAGGCGTCGCGGAGGCCACGACGGAACGCGCCCTGGAGGAGCTGCGCGAGGCGGGCGTGGAACTGTCGGGGAAGCCGGTCGTCTGAGGCGCACCGGCATCCCGTCGTCACATCTGAGCCGTCGGGCGGCGCAGGAGGGCCCGGATGGGGCGCCAGAGCTCCTGGGTGAGGTCCGGGCCGCCGAGTGCCGCGTCGGGAGCCGTGCGCCATATCAGGCCGTCCGGGTGGTGGAGGACCGCCGTGATCTCGTCCGGGGTGGGCGGGGCCGCGTTGCCGCGCAGGTAGACCGCGCGCAGCCCCAGGTTGCGCAGCCTGGTCAGGGCGCGTGCCCGGTTCTGGGCATGGACGAGCACCCGCACCGCGGCGGACCCGTCGGCGGCGGGGCTGGGCAGATTCAGGGCCACCACGACCGTGCCGTTCGGCAGCTTGCAGAAACCTCCTGCGGCCATCTCTTCATACCCCCGTGTCTGCCGGTGTCAATAAGGGAATCACAGGACGCACCTAAACACGGATCGGCGGTGACCCGCCAGGGGGTCACCGCCGATCACGCTCTGACCTGGGCAGATACCGATTACCTACCCGCGGGGCCGACCTCCAGCTCGATCGTCGAGCCGTTCGCGGCCTCCTTCAGGATCTTGATCTTCGTGTTGGTGTCAGTGATCTTGACGCCGCCGGTCGGGTTCGACTCGTCGTAGTAGTCACCGGTGCGGTCGTTGAAGATCGAAACACCCTTCGACCCCGGGATGTACTTCGCCACGTCCGCCTTGTGCAGCGTCATGCCGTCGGTACGGCCGAGGCTGAACGGAGAGTCGTACGCCTGGATGCGGTTGCGCATCAGCGTGCCGTCGGCCCACTTGAGCGCGGTCGGGTGCGCGTCGATCGGCAGCACCAGACCGGTACCCGCGTGCTGGCTGGTGTTGTTGTCCTGCTGGGAGGTGTCCCACTTCCAGATCAACAGGCCGTTCTGGTACGCGTAGTGCTCCACCCAGTCCGGGCGCTCCGTGAAACCGAAGTTGTACGGGCCGACCTTGAGGGTCTTGTCGTACGACACGTACTGCCGGTTCTCGGCGATGTAGTACTGCGCGTAGTCCTTGGTGAAGGACGCGCCGACGCGGGAGAAGCCGGTGGCCGTCCAAGCGGCGTCCGCGCTCTCGGCGTTGTCGGAGAAGACGGGCGCACCGTCCGCGGTGACCTTGATCGCGTCGGCCGTGAAGCCCTTCTGGGCCACGCCGCCGTCGGTCTGGTAGCGGAAGCGCAGGCCGATCTTCTGGCCGGCGTAGGCGTCGAGCGAGTACGCGAACTTCTTGTAACCGTCGAGCGTGCCGTGCAGGGCGGGCTTGTCGCTGCCGTCGCGCGGGATCGGCTGCCCGTCCACCGTGCCGTCGAGGGCGGTCCAGTTGGCGCCGCCGTCGGTGGAGACCTCGGTGTAGAGGTAGTCGTAGTTGGCCTCGATGTCGTACCAGCCGTCGAAGGTCAGCTCGGCGGACGACTTGCCGGTGAGGTCGACCGAACGCGTCAGGGTGTTCTTGAGGTTGTCACCGCTGCCGCTCCACCACTGGGTCTGGCCCTCGGAGGGGGTGATGATCTCGGTCGTCACCGCCTTCTTCGGCAGCGTGACGACCAGCGCCTGCTTGTGCTTGGTGTTGTACTCCGCGACGCCCAGCTTGTGCCAGGAGTTGACGCCGGCCTTGGCGGTGTCGTAGTTCAGCCAGCCGAGCTGCAGCTTGTCCCAGGCGGTCATGTCGCCGGGCAGGTCGCCGATCTCGTTCTTGCCGGTGCCGAGCCAGGAGCCGGACGACATCAGCGTCCAGAAGCCGGTGGAGTTCTCGCCGCCCGCGGTGTCGTAGTGGTCCGGCAGACCGAGGTCGTGGCCGTACTCGTGGGCGTAGACGCCGAGCCCGCCGTTCTCGGGCTGGACGGTGTAGTCGCCGACCCAGATGCCGGTGGAGCCGATCTGCGTGCCGCCGAGCTTGTTCTGCTCGGGGCCGGTGGCGCCGGCGTCGGTGCCGAAGGCGTACCAGCGGTGGGCCCAGATCGCGTCGGTGCCCTGGGCGCCGCCGCCGGCGGACTCGTCCTCGCCGGCGTGCACGACCTGGAAGTGGTCGATGTAGCCGTCGGGCTCGTTGAAGTCGCCGTCGCCGTCGAAGTCGTAACGGTCCCACTCGTCGAAGCGCGCGGCGTCCGCCTTGATCTGCGCGTCGGTGCGGCCGGCCGCCTTCTGCTGGGCGACCCAGGCGTTCAGGCCGTCGCTGACGACGTTCCACACGCTCGGGCAGTTGGTGTCACCGCAGGCGTTGTTGCCGTAACGGGCCTCGTTGTAGGGGACCTTGACCCAGTCGGAGACCTCGCCCTCGACCGAGTAGCGGCCCGAGGACTGCTTCTCGTAGTACGTCTTGACCGAGTCGACGCCCTTGCCGGAGCCGAAGTACAGGTCCTCGAAGTACTCCTGGTCGTAGTCGGCCCGCCAGGCGGTGGAGTTGTCCTTCTTGCGGTCCGGCTTGGCGATCTGGTTGTGCAGCGGACCCGGGGTGCCGCCGTAGCGCGGGTCGGTCTTGTCGCCGAACTCGACCAGGATGGTGAAGATCTTGTCGGTCTTCTCCCGGCCCAGCTCGACGTACTTGGCGTCGCCCTTCTTGCTCTTGAGCTGGACGACCTTGGAGCCGTCGCGCTGCTTCACCGAAGCCTGGCCGGATATGACCTGCTTCAGGGCCTCTTCACGCTGGGCCTCGACGGTCTTGCTGAGCGGGCCGTCGAGGTTGTGCTCGTGGCCGTCGTGGTTCTCCGGCGACGCGGGGTCATGCCGGTCGACGGCGGGCGCCTTGGCCGCGGGGCCGCCCGAGTCCGCCTGGGCCACGGTGAGGCCGGAGATCGTGGCGGCCGCCGTGGCGAGCGCGACCGCGGTGGCAGCAGCTCTCAACGTCCAGGGTCTACTGGTCACTTGAGTTCCTCCCCAGCGTCCGGGCGCGCGGAAGGGGGGGTGATGGAGGTGGTGCGTCCGCGCGCGCCTGATCGACGCGTGTAGTCAAGTGCCGACATTTGACTAGAGGTTGCGGAGAAAAGACAGACCTTGACTTGAGCAGGACAACTGCACTATGCGGAGATGACATTTCGCTTACCGAACAAGGCCGGGGTGCGTCCGGCGGGCGCGCGGGACCGCCGACCCGGTGGCCGACATGACTCGGTGCGCCCCCTGTGCACCGGCACTGTTGGTCAGGTCACGCTTACGGTTCGTTCCGGTCGGGCATGCACGCGAAGAGAATTTGTCCGCACCCTCCCCCGCAGCGTGAGGCACGGGGGGAGTCCACCCCCATTCTCCGAGGACACGATTGCCATGCCTCGTCCGACCGCCGCACAGCTCGCCTACGGTTCGTGCACCGTGATCTTCTCGACGCTCGCCATGCTGCTGCTGTCACAGACGAGTTCGGGTGCGGGGATCGCGGTCATCGCCGTCGCGGCGCTCCTGCTCGGGCTGTTGGTCGCCATGACGGTGCCCATGCCGAAGCGGACCCCGATACCCGCGCACCGGCCCGCCGCGGACGTGGCGCCGCCGATGCCGGCGACGGCGCACCGCGAGCCCGTACGGGAACCCACGGCCCACTACTAGAACAGTCGCAGCAGCACCCCGTACGGCGGGCCCGCCACCTCCCAGGTGCCGGGCCCGCCGTACTGCCGGCCCGGCGTCACGTGGTGCTGACCACCACCGTCTTCGCCGCCTTGTCGTGCAGACCCTGCTTGTAGGGCCTGTCGAAGAAGCTCCAGCCGCCGCAGATCGCCGTCCAGATGCAGGCGCAGCAGAACGCGAACGGAATCCAGAGCACCGCCGCGCGAAGCAGGGACGACTGAGCGGAAGGTGTGGCTCCGTCTTCCAGTTGTGCCACGCGCATGTTCAGCCATTTCTTGCCGAGGGTCTGCCCCGACTTGGCGATCATGATCGTGTCGTACGCCATGTAGAGCACGGCCGCGATGAGGGACTGCCACACGGAGTCGCCCACGTCGACCCGGTCGGCGTCCACCTGGTACTCGTCCACGTTGAAGCCCCAGGTGACCAGCCAGACGACGATGCCGACGAGCACCATGTCGATGATCCGGGCCAGCGTGCGCCTGCCGCTGTCGGCGAGCGGGGGCATGCCGGCGAGCGGGTCGGCGGGATACTCGCCACCGCCGTGCGGGCCGCCGCCGTAGGGTCCACCGCCGTACGGGCCGCCGCCGGGGGGCGGGGGCTGGCCGCCACCGTACGGCGGCGGCTGCTCACCGCCACCGGGAGGCCTGTCGTACGGCGAGCCGGCCCCCTCGCCGGGCGGGGGCTGCTTCTTGAACGGGTCGTCCTCCGGCGGCTGCCCGCCGGAACCGGGGGGCGGTTCGGTGCTCATGGCCCGAGTCGAACCCGAACCCCGCGGGTCCGCATCCGGCGAGGGGCCGTCCGGAGTACCGGCCCCTCAAGGGCGCTCCGGACGCCCTCCCCTCAGCCCGCCACGAAGGTGTGCGCGGCCTTGTCGTGCCAGCACTGGCGCCACGGCCTGTCGAACACGCACCACAGGACGCCGATGAGGCCGAAGCAGAGCAGGCCGGGGACGCTGTAGACGAGCCAGCGGCGCAGGGCCGCGCCGAAGGACGGGGCCTCGTGGCCCTCGATGTCCCGCACGTCGAGGCCGAGCAGCTTCTTGCCCAGCGTGCGCCCCCACTTGGCGGTGGGCAGCGCCTCGTAGACGACGCCGAAGGCGAGCAGCACGGCGAGGACGATGCCCAGATACGCCGATGTCGTGCCGTCCAGCAGCCAGACCGTGACCGTCTGGCCGGACAGCTTGGCCTCGTCGATCTTCCCCTGGATGTGGTCGAGTGCCTGTGCGCCGAGCGGTACGGCGGCGACCGCGGTGACACCCAGGACGAGCACGGTGTCGATCAGCCGGGCGGCCAGCCGCTTGCCGAGGCCGGCCGGGCGGGCCGCGGCCTGCCGTCTCGCCGCCGCCTGGAAGACGTCCTCGACCGGGGGCTTCCACGGGGCCATGGGCTGCTCGTCGGGGGCTGCGGCGGCGTTGCCGGCGAGACGGTGCACCTGCTGGGCCCACGAGGACTGGCCGCCGCCGGAGCCCGTGGTGACGGGGGTGGCGGCCTGGGCCTGATGGGGGACGCTCGCGGCCTGCGGGGCGGGCGCCGGGGTCTGCGCCGCCGCGGCGCGGGCGGCGGCCGCCTTTCCGGCGCCGAAGCCCGGACCACCGGCGTTGCCGGCGCCCGGCCCGCCGGGCGGGGGCGCCCAGTCGGCGCCCTGGCCGCCGGACGCGGCGGGACGGGATGCCGCCGGGCCGGAGGCATCCGTGTGAGGCGCCGTCACCGGTCCCGGCGCCGGGGAGCCGGGGGCGGCCGTACCCGGCGTCCCCGTGCCCCCGCCGTGCGCCCCGTCCTGCTGCCCGGTGCGCGGGGTGAGCGCGCGGAACGTCATCGTGCCGGGATCCTCGGCGGCCTCGTCCGCACCGGCCGCGGCCCGCGACGTGGCGGCCGGGCGGCGGAAGACGAACGTGTTGCCGGAGGGCGCCGGCCCGGAATCGGCCGCCGAGGGGGCTCCCCCCTGTTCGAACGAAGGCGGGAAACCGGGGGACGGGGCCGGACCGTCCGTACGGGCGCCGCCACCGTCGGGCTGCGCGGGCGGGTCGGCCGGGACGCGCGGGTCGGAGCCCTGGGCCGCGGGCCAGGACACGCGCCGGTCCGGGTCGCCGCCGAAGCCGGACTGCCGGGAGCGGTCGGCTCCCCAGGCGGTGGCGGGTTCGGGGCGGCTGCCGTGCTGGGCGTCGTGGGCGTCCTGGCGTACGGGCGCGGGGTCCTCGTCGAAGAAGTGCGGTCCGGTCTCCTCCACCGCGGGCTGCGCGGGGCGGGTGCCGGACGGCGGGGCGAGCGGCTCGCCGTCGGCCGGTGCCGGGCGGCTGGTGCCCGGCACCCAGGCGGCTCCGTTCCAGTACCGGACATATCCAGGAATGGACGGGTCCGGGTAATAGCCCTCGCGGGGCCTGTCGTCGCCGGGTGCCGGGGTTGGGGCGCTCATGTCCGTCGTCCCGTATCTGCTCGGGGGTGTTATGGGGGTCTCCACATCTATCAGACCGGCGCAACCCCCACCGCCCGTCCCGCCGGACCCACCCCTTTCGAGCACGGTTGTGCTAGGGCCTGTCCCCCTCCCACGGCCGGAGAACTCGGGAAACCCGCGTAATGCTCCCGCCCTCCCGCGCTCTCGTCCTGTACGGGCCCGCCCCAGGGCCCCCGACCGAGGGAGAGGCACACCATGCACACCGTGGTGGAGCGCGAACTGGAGCTGAAGCTCATCCTGTCGCCGGAGCGCGGCATCCCGGTGCCGGCCCGGCTGGCCTACCGCACCGACGACCCCTATGCCGTGCACATCTGCTTCCACGTCGACTCCGAGCACCCCGTCAGCTGGACGTTCGCCCGTGACCTGCTGGTGGAGGGGGTGTTCCGGCCGTGCGGGCACGGGGACGTGCGCGTGTGGCCGGCGAAGGTGAACGGGCGCGGCGCCGTGCTGATGGCACTGACCTCACCCGACGGCGACGCCCTGCTGGAGGCACCGTCGGCGCAGGTGTCGGCCTGGCTGGAGCGCACGTTGCGTGTGGTGCCCCCGGGGAGTGAGGGCGAGCAGCTCGGCCTCGACGACGGTCTGGCCCAGCTGCTGGCCCGGTGAGTCCGATACGGCCTCAGAACAGCTTGCCGGGGTTGAGGATCCCCAGCGGGTCGAACGCCTGCTTGACCGCCCGCTGCATCTCCACCCCGACGGGGCCGATCTCGCGCGCCAGCCACTCCTTCTTCAGCACGCCCACGCCGTGTTCACCGGTGATCGTGCCGCCGAGTTCCAGGCCGAGGGCCATGATCTCGTCGAAGGACTCACGGGCGCGTGCGCACTCGTCGGGGTCCTGGGCGTCGAAGCACACGGTCGGGTGGGTGTTGCCGTCGCCCGCGTGGGCGACCACCCCGATGGTGAGCCGGAACTTCTCGGCGATGCGCTCGACGCCCTCGATCAGGTCGCCGAGCCGGGAACGGGGCACGCACACGTCGTCGATCATCGTGGTGCCGCCGACCGCCTCCAGCGCGGTGAGCGACAGCCGCCGCGCCTGCAGGAGCAGTTCGGACTCGGCCGCGTCGTCCGCCGGGACGACCTGGGTGGCGCCGGCGGCCTCGCACAGTGCGCCGACGGCGGCGAGGTCGGCGGTCGGGTCCGGGGTGTCGAAGGCAGCGAGCAGCAGGGCCTCGGTGGTCTCCGGCAGCCCCATGGAGGCCATGTCGTTGACGGCCTTGACCGTCGTACGGTCCATCAGTTCGAGGAGGGAGGGGACGTGCCCGCCGGCCATGATCCGGCACACGGCGTCGCAGGCGGCGGCCGCGGAGCCGAACTCGGCGGCCAGCACCAGCTGCTGCGGCGGCTTGGGCCGCAGGCCCAGAACAGCCCGTACGACGATACCGAGGGAGCCTTCGGAGCCGACGAACAGGCGGGTGAGGTCGTACCCGGCGACGCCCTTGGCGGTGCGGCGGCCGGTGGACATCAGGCGGCCGTCGGCGAGGACGACGTCGAGGCCGAGGACGTACTCGGCGGTCACCCCGTACTTCACGCAGCACAGGCCACCGGAGGCGGTGCCGATGTTGCCGCCGATGGTGCACATCTCCCAGCTGGAGGGATCCGGCGGGTAATAGAGGCCGTGTTCGCCGACGGCGCGGGAGAGGGCGGCGTTGACGACGCCGGGTTCGACCACGGCGATACGGTCGACCGGGCTGATCTCCAGGATCCGGTCCATCTTCGTCAGCGACAGCACCACGCAGCCCTCGGTGGCGTTGGCCCCGCCGGACAGGCCGGTGCGGGCGCCCTGCGGGACCACCGGAACGCGCAGCTCGGTGGCGACGCGCATGACGTGCTGGACCTGCTCGACGGTACGGGGCAGCACGACCACGGCCGGGGCGCCGGCCGGGCAGAAGCTCGCCATGTCGTTGGTGTAGGAGGCGGTGATGTCGGGGTCGGTGAGGACGGCCTCGGCCGGCAGGCCCGCGAGCAGCCGGTCCGTGAGGTTGCCCTGCGCTTCGTCGGGAGGGGCTTGGATACGGCTCATGATCACAGAGTGTCACCCGGGGCCATCGGTGTGAACCCCGTCCGCGGCACCGTTCGTGTGACGGGACGAGGTCGTCGTACTGACGCACAGTGTGCGCCATGAAGACCGGTGTGAAGACCGCCGTCGGTGCCGGCACGCGGACCGGGGCGAGCCTGCAGGGCGGGGACGGGCGTACCGGCCGCCGGCGGACCCGGCTGGTCGTGGGCGTGTTGCTCGGGCTGCTCGTGGGCGGCCTCGCCGTGGGCGGGCTGCTGTGGATTCAGCGCCCGCAGCCGCGGCCGGCGCCACCGCCCGAGCCCGGCCCGGCCGAGCTGGCGCTGGCCGCGGTCCATGCCGGGGTGCCGCCCGAGCCACGGGGTCTGGCGGTGCTGATCGAGGAGCGTGAACGGCGGCTGCGGGAGCATCCCCGGGACGCCCGGTCGTGGGCGGTGCTCGGCATGGCGTACGTGGAGCGGGGACGGCGGACCGCGGACGCCGCGTACTACCCGACCGCGGAACGGGCGCTGCGGACCTCCCTGAAGGTGTGGCCGGGCAACGCCGGGGCGCTGGAGGGCATGACGGCGCTGGCGAACGCGCGCCGGGACTTCCGGGCGGCGCGGACCTGGGGCGAGGCCGCACTGAAGGCGGACCGCAAGCGCTGGACGACCCACTCGCTGCTGATCGAGGCGTACACGGGCCTCGGCGACTACAAGGCCGCCCGCAGCACCCTGGACCGGCTCCAGAAACTGCACTCCGGTACGGCCGTGATGGTCCGGTCGGCCGCCGTGTACTGGGACCGGGGCTGGCGCGAGGACGCGCTGGCCACCCTGTCCGACGCGGCGGCGACCGCCGAGGCGCCGGCCGAGCGGGCGGCCTGGCTGGAGCGGGCCGGGCAGCTCGCCTGGGAGCGCGGGGAGCGGGAGGTGGCCCTGCGGCACTACGAGGAGGCCTTGCGCGCCGACCCCGGGCAGCGGGCCGCGCAGGCCGGGCAGGCGCGCGCGCTGGCGGCGCTGGGGCGGACGCCGGAGGCGCTGCGGGCGTACCGGGGGGCGGTGGCCGAGCGGCCGTCGCCGCAGTACGCGCTGGAGCTGGGCGAGCTGTACGAGTCGCTGGGGCTGGAGCAGGCGGCCCGCGCCCAGTACGACCTGCTGCACACGCAGGTCCGCAGCGCCGCCGCCGGCGGGGTGGACGAGGATCTGGTGCTGGGCCGCTACGAGGCGGATCACGGCGATCCCGAGGAGGCCGTGCGGCTGCTGCGCGCCGAGTGGCGCAAGCAGCCCGGCATCGCCGTGGCCGACGCCCTGGGGTGGGCGCTGCACCGGGCGGGCGAGCACGAGGAGGCGCTGGAGTACGCGGTGCGGGCGACCGACAAGGAGCACGGCGGCGGGGTGCGCAGCGCGCTGTACGCCTTTCACCGCGGGATGATCGAGAACACCCTGGGGCTGCCGGGTCCCGCGCGGCGCCATCTGGAGGAGGCGCTGCGGATCAACCCGTACTTCTCGCCGCTGTTCGCGCCGCTGGCACGGGAGAAGCTCAACGCGCTGGGCGAGCCGCCGGAGGTACCGGTTCCGGCGGCCTGACCCCGGCTGTCAGAGGTTGCCGCGCCGTTCCTGCTCGCGCTCGATGGCCTCGAAGAGGGCCTTGAAGTTGCCCTTGCCGAAGCCCATCGAGCCGTGCCTCTCGATGATCTCGAAGAAGACGGTCGGACGGTCCTGGACCGGCTTGGTGAAGATCTGCAGCAGGTAGCCGTCCTCGTCGCGGTCGGCGAGGATCTTCAGCTCACGCAGCGTGTCGATCGGCACGCGGGTCTCGCCGACCCACTCCCCGAGCGTGTCGTAGTACGAGTCGGGGGTGTCCAGGAACCGCACGCCGGCCGCCTTCATCGTGCGCACGGTCTGCACGATGTCGTTCGTGTTGAGCGCGATGTGCTGGACGCCCGCGCCGCCGTAGAACTCCAGGTACTCGTCGATCTGGGACTTCTTCTTGGCGACGGCGGGCTCGTTGATCGGGAACTTGACCTTGAGCGTGCCGTCCGCGACCACCTTCGACATCAGCGCGCTGTACTCGGTCGCGATGTCGTCGCCCACGAACTCCTTCATGTTCGTGAAGCCCATGACCTTGTTGTAGAAGCCGACCCACTCGTTCATCCGGCCGAGCTCGACGTTGCCCACGCAGTGGTCGATCGCCTGGAAGGTGCGCCGGGCGGGCGGCTCGACCATCGGGTCGGCGGCGACGAAGCCGGGCAGGTACGGGCCGTCGTAGCCGGAGCGCTCGACCAGGGTGTGCCGGGTCTCGCCGTACGTGGCGATGGCGGCGAGGACGACGGTGCCGTGCTCGTCCTTGAGCTCGTACGGCTCGGCCACCGGGCGGGCGCCCTGCTCGACGGCGTAGGCGAACGCCGCCCGCGCGTCCGGCACCTCGATCGCGAGGTCGACGACGCCGTCGCCGTGCGCCGCCACGTGCTCGGCGAGGAAGTGGCCCCAGGTGGTGGCGGGCTTGATCACCGAGGTGAACACGAACCGGGCGGAGCCGTTCTCCAGCACGTAGGCCGCGGTCTCACGGCTGCCGTTCTCCGGTCCGGAGTAGGCGACCAGCTGCATGCCGAACGCGGTGGAGTAGTAGTGCGCGGCCTGCTTGGCGTTGCCCACGGCGAACACGACCGCGTCCATCCCCTTGACCGGGAAGGGGTCGGCCTGCCGTGCGGTGTCGGGAGTGTGGTGTGTGGTCTGCGTCATGGCCGCAGCGTCTCGCCGGGCACGCAAGGTGCGCAATAGTTGGCGTCTTCACCGGGCAATATGACCAGTGGATTCCGCAATTAGGCGGACGCTCTGTACAGGATGACCATGTCGGGAGGCGGCCATGGCGATCGATCAGCTGGACGGGCGGATCATCGTGCTGCTGGCGCGGGAGCCACGGATCGGCGTACTGGAGATGTCCCGCAGGCTCGGGGTCGCGCGGGGCACCGTGCAGGCCCGGCTGGAGCGGCTTCAGTCGAATGGCGTCATCCGCGGATTCGGTCCGCAGGTGGACCCCGCGGCGCTCGGCTATCCGGTCACCGCCTTCGCCACCCTGCAGATCCGGCAGGGACAAGGTCCCGACGTACGGGCGCACTTGGCGACCGTGCCGGAGGTGCTGGAGCTGCACACGACGACCGGCAGCGGGGACATGCTGTGCCGGCTGGTGGCCCGCTCGAACGCCGATCTTCAGCGGGTGATCGACCGGGTCGTCGGTTTTGATGGGATCGTGCGGGCCGCCACGGCGATCGTCATGGAGAACCCCGTTCCGCTGCGGATCATCCCGCTGGTGGAGCAGGCGGCACTTCATGAGTGAACGAACGATCAATGGGAAGGCGACCGACGGGAGTGACCTAGCTGCGGGGTGATGGTGTGTGAATTTCTGGGAGTATCTCGGCAACCGCCATCAGCAGATCCTCACCGACGCCTACCAGCACGCCAGCGTCGTCTTCCAGTGCATGGTGATGGCGACGGCGATCGGGCTGCTCATCGGCGTGGTCACCTACCGCTCCGAATGGGCCGGAAACCTGGCGACCCTCTCCACCTCGACCATCCTCACCATTCCGTCACTGGCCATGATCGGCCTGCTGATCCCCCTGGTGGGACTCGGTGTGCCGCCGACCGTGATCGCCCTGACGCTCTACGGGCTGCTGCCGATCGTGCGTAACTCGATCGTGGGGCTGCGGGGCGTCGACCCGGCGCTGGTGGACGCGGCCACCGGCATCGGGATGTCCCGGACCAGGCGGCTGGCGCGGGTCGAGCTGCCGCTCGCCTGGCCGCCGATCCTGACCGGCATCCGGGTCTCCACGCAGATGCTGATGGGCATCGCGGCCATCGCCGCCTACGCCTCCGGTCCCGGACTGGGCAATCTGATCTTCCGTGGGCTCGCCTCCCTGGGCAGCAAGAACGCGCTGAACCAGGTGCTCGCGGGGACGGTCGGGATCATCATCCTGGCCCTGCTGTTCGACGCCGCGTACGTACTGATCGGGCGGCTGACCATTTCGAGGGGGATCCGTGTCTGAGTCCGCGTCCCACGGGGCGACCATCGAGCTGGAGAACCTCACCAAGCGGTACCCCGGCAATCCGCAGCCGGCCGTTGACAACGTCAGCATGGAGATCAAGGCGGGCGAGACCGTCATCTTCGTCGGCCCGTCCGGGTGCGGCAAGTCGACGACCCTCAAGATGATCAACAGGTTGATCGAGCCGTCGGGCGGCCGCATCCGGATCAACGGTGAGGACGTGACCCACATCGATCCGGTCAAGCTGCGCCGCAAGGTCGGCTATGCGATCCAGGCATCCGGCCTCTTCCCGCACATGACGGTCGCCCAGAACATTGCGCTCGTGCCGGGGATGATCGGCTGGCCGAAGGCACGCATCCGCGACCGGGTCGAGGAGATGCTCGACCTCGTCGGGCTCGATCCGGGCGAGTTCCACGGCCGCTACCCGCGCCAGCTGTCCGGCGGGCAGCAGCAGCGGGTGGGCGTGGCACGGGCGCTCGCCGCGGATCCGCCCGTGCTGCTGATGGACGAGCCGTTCGGAGCGGTGGACCCGATCACCCGGGACCACCTCCAGGACGAGCTGATCCGGCTCCAGCGCGAACTGCACAAGACGATCGTGTTCGTCACGCACGACTTCGACGAGGCGATCAAGCTGGGCGACCGGATCGCGGTCCTGCGGGAGCGTTCGCACATCGCGCAGTTCGACACACCGGAGGCGATCCTCACCAACCCGGCGGACGACTTCGTCTCCGGGTTCGTGGGCGCCGGGGCGGCGCTGAAGCGGCTGAACCTCACCCGCGTCCGGGACGTGGAGATCACCGATTACCCGACGGTGACCGTGGACGACCCGCTGCAGAGCATCTTCAACCGGCTCCGCTCCAGCGGTACGAACGAGATCCTGCTGCTGGACAAGCGGGGCCGCCCCTACAAGTGGCTCAGGCGGGGCGATCTGATGCGGGCCAAGGGCTCGCTGGCGCGGGCCGGAACCCTGGTCCACGACACGGTGACCCGGGACGCGACCCTGCGGGACGCGCTGGAGGCCGTCCTGACGGACAACACCGGGCGGGTCGCGGTGACCGGACGGCGCGGCGAGTACACGGGCGTGGTCGACATGGAGACGCTGATGAACTCCGTGCACGAGTTGCTGGAGGCCGACCGGCTGGACGCGCTGGAGCACCAGCACGACCTGGAGGAGACGCGGGCCGGCCAGACGCACGCGGAACAGGAGGGTCACGGAGGGGAGCCCAAGGCGTGACCACCTCTTCGGAGCAGAACCGTCCCCCCGGCGAGCACGACGTCAGAGGGCATGTCTTCCGGGACGAGGGCGAGGTGCCCGGCGACCAGGAGCCGCCTCCCCCACCGAGCCGGACGGCCCCCCGCCTCACCTGGCAGAAACTGACCCTCCTGCCGTCCTTCATCGTGGCCGTCCTGCTGGCGACCTGGCTGTGGTTCCGGCAGGCCGACCTGGACACGATCTCCGAAAACGCGCTGTCCGGGGGCCAGGTGCCGGAGGCGCTGTGGCAGCACATCCAGCTGACCGCGATCTCCACGTTCTTCGTGCTGATCATCGCGATCCCGCTGGGCATCCTGCTCACCCGCAAGACGTTCCGGAAGGTCACGCCGGTGGCGATGGCCTTCGCCAACATGGGCCAGGCGACCCCGGCGATCGGTCTGCTCGCACTGCTGGTGATCTGGCTGGGCATCGGCCGCAGGGCGGCCCTGATCGGCATCATCGCCTACGCCATCCTGCCCGTGCTGTCGAACACGATCTCCGGCCTCAAGGCGAACGACCCCGCACTGCTGGAGGCGGCCCGGGGCATCGGCATGTCACCGACGGGAGTGCTGGCCAGGGTGGAGCTGCCGCTGGCGGTCCCGCTGATCCTGGCGGGCGTCCGCACGGCGCTGGTGCTGAACGTCGGTACGGCGACGCTCGCGACCTTCGGGGGCGGAGGCGGCCTGGGTACGCTGATCACCACCGGTATCACCAGTCAGCGGATGCCCGTGCTGATCCTGGGATCCATCCTCACCGTCACCCTCGCCCTGCTGGTGGACTGGCTGGCCTCGCTGGCCGAACTGCTGTTGCGGCCACGAGGACTGGAGGTGGGCACATGAGGCGGTTGCTGTCTCTCACCACGGCGCTGGTGCTGGCCTCGGGCTGCGGGCTGACCAGCGGCTCCCCGATGGTCGACGACGTGCGGCCCGGGTCGATCGGGCAGGGCGAGCCGCTGAAGGGCGCCGACCTGACGGTCACCTCGAAGGAGTTCACCGAGCAGCTGATCCTCGGCGCGATCATGGGGATCGCCTTCGAGGCGGCGGGCGCGGAGGTCCTGGACCGGACCGGCATCCAGGGCTCGGTGGGGTCGCGCGAGGCGGTCAAGAGCGGTGAGGCGGACGCCGTGTTCGAGTACACGGGCACGGCCTGGATCACGTACATGGGCAACAGCAAGCCCATCCCCGACCCGCGGCAGCAGTGGCAGGCGGTGCGCGACGCGGACCGGGAGAACGGCCTGACCTGGCTGGAGCCGTCGACCCTGAACAACACCTACGCCCTGGCGATGAACCAGGCCAACGCGAAGAAGTACGGCACGAAGACCCTCTCGGACGTGGCCGCGCTGTCGAAGTCCGACCCGGGGGCCGTGACGCTGTGTGTGGAGGGCGAGTTCGCCAACCGCGCCGACGGGCTGCCGGGCATGCAGAAGGCGTACGGCATGAACATCCCGCCGTCCCGGGTCACCCAGATGGACACCGGAATCATCTACACCCAGGCGGCGAAGGGGGGGTGCACCTACGGAGAGGTCTTCACCACCGACGGCCGCATCAAGTCGATGAACCTGGTCGTGATGGACGACGACAAGAAGTTCTTCCCCAACTACAACGCCGCCCCCGTGATCAACACGAACACCCTCAAGGAGTGGCCGGCGATCGCGGACATCCTGAACCCGATCACGAAGAAGCTGAACAACTCCGTGGCCCAGAGCCTCAACGCGAAGGTCGACGTGGACGGGGAGGACCCGCATCAGGTCGCGCTGGACTGGCTGGTGCAGGAGGGGTTCGTGAAGGAGGGCTGACCACGCGTACGGGAATCACTTACAAAGAACCCCTTGCAAAGAAGACTTTGCAAGCATAGCTTTGTACGCATGACCGAGCCCCGGGATCGACAGATCCGCAGCCTCGACGCCCGCTCCCTGCGAGGCCTCGCCCACCCCCTGCGCATGCAGTTGCTCCGCGCCCTGCGGCAGGACGGGCCGGCCACCGCCTCACTGCTCGCCGAACGGCTCGGCGAGTCCAGCGGTGCCACCAGCTACCACCTGCGGCAGCTCGCCGCGCACGGATTCGTCGAGGACGCGCCGGAACACGGCAAGGGCCGGGAGCGGTGGTGGCGGGCGGCCGACGCGGGCATCAGCTTCGACTCCGGCCTGCTCGCCGGCGCGGACCCGGCCACCCGTGGCGCCGCCGACACCTTCCTGCACGAGATCGCGTCCACGCACGCCCGCGAGCTGGCCACCTGGGTGGGCACACGGGAGGACTGGCAGCCCGCGTGGGCGCAGGCCACCGACATGAGTGACTGGACGCTCCGCCTGACCCCCGACCGGGCCAGGGAACTCATCGGCAGGATGCACGAGTTGCTCGAGGACTACCGGGACGAGGAGGACACGCCCGGAGCGGAGCGGGTCCGCGTCCACACGCACACCTTCCCCATCGGCACGGAGACGGAGAGGTCCCGATGACACACCCCGCCACCCAACTCGCCCTGCACCACGCACGCTCCGCCGACCTCCGCGCGCGGGCCGCCGCGCACCGCCTCGCCGCGCAGGTCAGGTGCCGTGGCGAGCTGCGCACGCGGCTCGGCTGGACCCTGGTGGAAGTCGGGCTGCGGCTCGCGACCCCACCGAAGCCGGCGCTCGCGGGTTAGGGCCTGTCGTTTGGATCAGGTCGCAGAGAATCGGCGGTAGTTCGTCGGCGCCGGTGAGCGGGGTCTGGTGCGTGCGGCTGCAAGGCGGAGGAGGGCGTCGATGCGGAGCATCGGCAACCGGCGACAACGCCGCAGATGGGCGTGCCAGACCGCGCGTCTGCGGCGTGATCCAAACGACAGGCCCCAGGGGCAGGCACTAACAGCTGGGGACCGGGCCCGTCCCCTTCTCCAGGGCTTTCAGGGACTGGACCGCGCCCTTCAGGGTCTTGACCGGGATCAGGCGCAGGCCCTTGGGGAGTTCGGACTTGGCGTCGGTGCACTCGGCGCTCGGGACGAGGAAGACGGTGGCGCCGTCACGGTGGGCGGCCCGGGTCTTCAGGGCGACGCCGCCGACCGCTCCCACCGTGCCGTCGGCCTCGATGGTGCCCGTCCCGGCGACGGTGCGGCCGCCGGTGAGGTCACCGCCGCTGCCGTCGCCCTCCAGCTTGTCGATGATGCCGAGGGAGAACAGGAGGCCGGCGCTCGGGCCCCCCACGTCGGCGAGTTCGAGGTCGACCTTGATGTCCTTGTCCTGGACGCCGAGGTAGGTGAGCGCGGCCTCGGTCGCCGCGTTCTGGGACTCGCGCATCTGGGCCTCGTTGTGCTGTTCGATCTCCTTGACGGTGTCGCCGCTCGGGTAGACCGCGTCCCGGGGCATGACCGCCTGGTCGGAGCGCCACCAGCCGTCGATCACGGCGCCGAGCCCGACGCGGGTGTCCGGGCTGGTGGCCTCGATCGTCGTCATCCGCAACTGCCCGCTGGTCTCCCGGGTCGGCGCACCCGAGATCGTGATCACCGGTGTGCCCTGGTCCTCACCGAGCACATTCGCCGTCATACCCGGCTGCGCCACCGAGAACGGCAACGGCGCGAGCGCGGCGGCGGCGATCAGACCGGCGACGGGCAGTGCGCAGACGGCGAGGGCCTGGGGACGCGTGAGACGAGAGAGCACGAGGTCAATCTAACGCGCGGGGGTGTTCGAAACATCGCGGGTCCGGATCACCTCGCTCGTCAGCGCAGCGCCTCCGCCACCTCCCTGGCCGCGTCCACCACCCTCGGGCCGACCCGTTCCGGGACCGCGTCCGCGAGCATCACCACGCCCACGCTGCCCTCCACGCCGGTCACACCGACCAGGGGGGCGGCGGCGCCGCAGGCTCCTGCCTCCAGTTCGCCCTGGGTGAGGGTGTAGCCGGGGTCGCTGTGCGGGCGCTGACGGGCGGCCAGGATCGCCTTGCCGGCGGCGCCCCTGTCCAGGGGGTGCCGGAAGCCAGCCCGGTAGGCCACGTGATAGTCCGTCCAGGTCGGCTCGACCACCGCGACGGCCAGTGCCTCGGCCCCGTCCACCAGCGTCAGGTGCGCCGTCGCCCCGATGTCCTCGGCCAGCGACCGCAACGCCGGCAGCGCGGCTTCCCGTACCAGCGGATGCACCTGACGTCCGAGACCCAGCACCCCCAGCCCGACCCGGGCGCGCCCGCCCAGGTCGCGGCGTACCAGCGCATGCTGCTCCAGCGTGGCCAGGAGGCGGTACACGACGGTGCGGTTGACGCCCAGTTTGGTGGACAGCTCCGTGACGGTCAGCCCGTGGTCCGTGTCGGCCAGCAACTTGAGGACACGCAGTCCCCGGTCGAGCGTCTGAGAGGTCTCCGCTGTCACGACGCCCACTCCTTCAGTGGTGAGGTCGGCAGCCTTGTCGTGGCGGACACGTCGCCGAGTCCCGTCAGCGACGCGCTTCAGAGGCTGCCGATCGGCTGACGGCCCGGCCGGTGGTCCGGGCCCAGTCGCTTCACGGCTGCGCTCCGCGGCGGCGCTGCCACGGGGCGTGTGCGTAGCGGGACATTAGCGAGCTGGTTCGCTCAGCGGAAGTCTCCGTCCAGAATCCGGTCAGGGACCGGGGTGGGGTACTCCGGTTTGCCCTGATACATACGGCGCGCGGCGCCCCGACAGGGGCGTGGGGAACCGCGCGGGCGACCACGTGCGGTCCGCAGCCGAACGCGACGGTGCATCCCGGCCGAACAGGGCGCCGGCGTCAGCGCATCCGCGTGGCCCACTCCTGCACCTTGGCGATCCGCTGGCGCAGTTGCCCCGCCGTCGCCTCCGCGCTCGGCGGGCCCCCGCACACCCGGCGCAGTTCGGTGTGGATGACCCCGTGCGGCTTGCCGCTCTGGTGGACGTACGCGCCCACCATGTTGTTCAGCTGCCGCCGCAGCTCCATCAGTTCCTTGTGGCTGACCACCGGCCGCCGCTCGGCGGGCATTTCGAGCAGATCTGCCTCGGCGTCCGGCTTCTTGCGGCTGTGCGCGATCTGCCGCGCCTGCCGCTTCTGGAGCAGCAGTTGCACCTGGTCGGGTTCGAGCAGCCCCGGAATGCCGAGGTAGTCCTGCTCCTCCTCGCTCCCCGGGTGGGCCTGCATCCCGAACTCGGCGCCGTTGTACATGACCCGGTCGAAGACGGCGTCGGACTCCAGGGCCTCGAAGGGGAGCATGTCCTGCTCCCCGGTGTCCTCGTCCTTCTGCTGCTCCGCCTCCGCGAGGAGCTTGTCCTCCTCGGCGTACGGGTCCTCCTCGCCGTCCTTCTTCGGCTTGTCGAGCACATGGTCGCGCTCGCGCTCCATCTCGTTCGCGAAGGAGAGCAGATCCGGCACGGTCGGCAGGAACACGGACGCGGTCTCGCCACGCCGCCGCGACCGTACGAAACGGCCGACGGCCTGCGCGAAGAACAGCGGCGTCGAGATGGTCGTCGCGTAGACCCCCACCGCCAGCCGCGGTACGTCGACGCCCTCGGACACCATCCGCACCGCGACCATCCACCGGTCGGTGTTGTGGCTGAACTCGTCGATCCGGTCGGACGCGCCGGCGTCGTCGGACAGCACCACGGTCGCCTTGTCGCCGGTGATGTCCCTGATGAGCTTGGCGTACGCCCGTGCCGAGTCCTGGTCGGAGGCGATGACGAGGGCGCCGGCGTCCGGGATCGCCTTGCGCACCTCGGTCAGCCGCTGGTCGGCGGCGCGCAGCACGGCCGGCATCCACTCGCCGCGCGGATCCAGCGCGGTACGCCAGGCCTGGCTGATCGCGTCCTTGGTCATCGGCTCGCCGAGCCGCGCCTCGATCTCGTCGCCGGCCTTGGTGCGCCAGCGCATGTTGCCGCTGTAGGAGAGGAAGATGACCGGCCGCACGACGTTGTCCGCGAGTGCGGAGCCGTAACCGTAGGTGTAGTCGGCGGCGGACCGCCGGATCCCGTCGGCTCCCTCCTCGTACGCCACGAAGGGGATGGGGTTGGTGTCGGACCGGAACGGCGTACCCGTCAGGGCCAGCCGCCGGGTCGCCGGTTCGAAAGCCTCGAGACAGGCCTCGCCCCAGGACTTGGAGTCACCGGCGTGGTGGATCTCGTCGAGGATCACGAGGGTCTTGCGCTGCTCGACGCGGTTGCGGTGCAGCATGGGCCGCACGCCCACACCCGCGTACGTCACCGCGACCCCGTGGTACTCCTTGCCGAGCGGTCCCGCGCTGTACTCGGGATCGAGCTTGATCCCTATGCGCGCCGCCGCCTCCGCCCACTGCTTCTTCAGATGCTCGGTGGGCGCGACCACGGTCACCTGCTGCACGACATGGTGGTGCAGCAGCCAGGACGCCAGCGTCAGCGCGAAGGTCGTCTTGCCGGCGCCGGGCGTGGCCACCGCCAGGAAGTCACGCGGCTGCTCCTGGAGGTACTTCTCCATCGCGCCCTGCTGCCAGGCACGCAGCTTGCCGGCGGTACCCCAGGGGGCACGGCCGGGGAAGGCGGGCGAGAGGTGATGGGAGGAGGAAGCAGTCATGGGCGTGGGCCTGTAGGGCCCTCCGTTGTGGGTGGTGGCGGGCGACGGGTGGGCGGTAGTCACGGTCTCCGTGGGGGTCGAGCGGCAGGTCTGGGTATGACAACCGGGCCACCCTACCGGCGGGCCCCTCCGCTCCCGCAGCGAACTCCCCCGCCTCACCCACGGGTGGGACCGACGTCACAACTCCCTCAGCCGCCCCGCGATCCGCCCCACGTCACCCTCCGCGCCGGACGCCACATCGACCACCAGCTCGTACGCCCTGTCCTGGTCGCACGCGGCGAGGTCCGTGCCGTTGACGGCCAGGAACGTCGCCGCCGCCAGCCAGGCGGTGCGCTTGTTCCCGTCGACGAGCGGGTGGTTCGTCGCGAGGGCGTGGAGAAGGGCGGCGGCCTGTTCGTACAGGTCGTCGTAGGCCGCCGTACCGAACATCCGGGCTCTCGGCCGGTGTACGGCCGACGCGAGCAGACCGGGGGCCCGGGCCTCGGGCGCGCGCCCGCCGAAGGCGGTCCCGGCGAGGGCGGTCACCTCCGCGACGGTGAGGTGGCGCGTGGTGCGGTGGCGCGCAGCGGGGTCGGGCGTCATTCCCCCAGCCTCCGCAGCAGATCGGCGTGCGCCGAGGCGAGCCGCTCGGCCGCCGCACGCACGAGCGCGCCCTCGTCACGCAGATGGGCACGTACGGCGTCCAGGGCGATGTCCTCCGGCCGGCGCCCGCACGCGTCGGCGAGGTCGTCGAGGGCCCGCCGGAGGTCGTCCGGGAGCGGAAGGGTGAGCTCGCGCATGGGCGGGAGGCTATGCGGCGCGGTCCGCCCGGGGCGAGCGCATTACGGCTCGCTCACCGCTCCCGCACCCGGGTCGTCACCCACGCCCCCACCAGCGCCACGGCCGCCATCGGCAGGAACACCGCGGCGAACGCCGCCGGGTGGGAGGCCGTGGCCGTGGCCGCCGTGTGCGTCACCGCGCCGCCCCCCAGGGCCGCGAAGGCCGCGCCGCCGGCGGCCAGGAGGAGGATGTTGGAGAGGCCGTCGGAGATCTGGAGGGCGGCGGAGTTGGTGCCGGCCTGGTCGGGGGCGGAGAGCTTCAGGAGCAGGACGCTGGTGGAGGAGATCACCAGGCCCATGCCGAGGCAGCCGAAGCCCCAGGCGACGGCGACGATCCACACCGGTACGGAGTCGAGCAGGACGCTGGGGGCGGTGACGATGGCCGCCGCGACCAGCAGCATGCCCAGCGTCATCAGGCCGTCCCGGTACGGCTCCAGGCGGGGCCGCGACTGCAGCCACGAGCCCAGCGCCCAGGTGGCCCCGCCCGCCGCGAGGGAGAGACCGGCCAGCGTCGGGGAGAGGCCCCGCTGCGTGACCAGCATCAGCGGCACGAAGGACTCCGCGGCGATGAACGCCCCCGCGGCGACGCCGCGCAGCAGCACGACCGAGGGCAGCCCGCGCGCCGCCCGGTAGGTGCCGCGCGGGAGGAGTCCCCGCACTGCCGGGATCAGCAGCGCGGCGCCTGCCACGGCGGGCAGCAGCGACAGCCAGCGCAGGTCCTGGGCCGCGTACTGGAGCAGGCCGGCGCCGAAGGAGATGCCGAGGGCGAGGCGGATGCGCCGGCCGTCGAAGGAACCCTGCCCCGCCCCGTCGCCGCCCCGCACCGCTCCGGAGGCCCGCGTCCGTATCTGCGGCAGCGCGAGCGCCAGCGGGAGCAGGACCAGCACCGGTGTCCCGAGGAACACCCAGCGCCAGCCCAGCTGTTCGGTCACCGTGCCCGCCGCGAGCGGCCCGACCACCGACGGCACGACCCAGCTCGCCGCGAACGCCGCCATGATCGCCGGCCGCATCCGCTCCGGGTAGGCACGCCCGACCACGACGTACAGCGCCACGATCACCATCCCGCCGCCGAGCCCCTGCACCGCCCGACCGAGGATGAACAGCCACATCGCCCCCGCCGTCCCGGACAGCACCAGCCCCGCGGCGAAGGCGCCGATGCCGGTCGTGAGCGGGCCGAGAGGGCCTCGCCGGTCCGACCACTGCCCCGCGAGCACCATGGCGAACAGGCTCGTCGTGAAGTACCCCGAGAACGCGAACGCGTACAGCGACACCCCGTCCAGCTCCCGCGCCGCCACCGGCATCGCCGTGCCCACGGCCGTCGCCTCGAAGGCGATGAGCAGCACCACCGAGACGATGCCCACGCTCAGCGCCCGGTACGACCGGCCGAGCACACCCTCGCCGTCGGGTTCCGGCGGAAGTACGGGGGCGTCTGCGACCTCGGTGTCGCGGGGGTTCAGGGCAGCCATGTCTGCCAGCGTAAGGTGCACAACGGGGTCTGACCCCTGTCGGGAGACGGTGATCGCCTCAGTCCTTGGTCGTAGACCCCGCCGTTCGTGAACGGCACATGGCAGTCCCGTTGCACCGCCCCGCCCGGCCTTGAGCGCCGCCCGCCCCGGCCCTACGGTCGAGCCACGTCACCAGCACACGGCCGTGTGCCCGAGTGGTCCCAGGGACTCGCCTGCAAAGCGAGGTACGCGGGTTCGAATCCCGCCACGGCCTCCAGTCACCCGTCGGTGGGCCCGCTACAGCACTCCGCCCGCCTCGTCCTGGAACAGCTCCGTCCAGTAGTGCCAGCCGGAGCGGTCGGCCGTGCCCGTCGGGTCGACCCTGCGCAGGACGTCGATCATCGTCGCGGCCAGCTGGTCGTACGTCTCCGTCGTCAGCTCGTGGTCCGCCGCCGCGTCGATCGCCTTCTCGCGGTGCAGCAGCCACAGGGTGAAGGCCAGGGTGGACATGTCCGTGTTGAGGGGGTACAGCCTCGCGTCGGGCTCGCTCCAGTTCAGGACCTCGCCCGTGGCTCCGTCGACGACCAGGCTGTTGTCCTCGATGAGATGGCCGAGGCGTATCAGGTGGTCCGCGCGGTCGGGGAGCCGCTCGGTAGGGAAGTCGCCGGGGCGCTCGTCGGTGTAGTACTCCGTGAGGGTCGGCAGCGGGACGTCCGTGTCCAGGTAGAAGAGGAAGCCGTCCTCGGGCAGGCCCGTCTCGCGCAGGAACCGGCGCGTGGGCTCGTGGGTGAGGGTCGTGGGGAAGTCGACCTCCTCGAAGCGGGCGATCCGGCCCGGGCCGAACTCCTGGTCGAGCAGGCGCGGGGGCAGGTCCAGGGTGAGGCCGGACTCCGTGCCCGGGCCGGCCATCAGGGCGAGGGGGCGGATCAGCGCCGCCATCCGCCAGTACGGCGGCATCGCGGCGTCCGGCCCCGTCCCCTCCTCGAACACCGCCAGCAACTGCCGCGTCGCCTCCGCCACCGCCTTCGGCCCGCAGCGGCCGGCGTAGGAGGCGAACTGACCCCGCACATCCGCCAGTTCCTCCGTGGCCGCGGCGAACCGGACCAGCGTCCGCAGCGACGGCGCCAGCGGGCGGCTGTCCATGAGGTCGGGACGGTCGTGGAAGAAGTACGTCGTCGAGATCTCGCCGGTCGCGCCGTCGAGCAGCACGGACTCCGACTCCAGGCCGTCGGGCGCCAGAAGGCCGCCTATCACGAGCTGTTCACGCAGCCGGGCCATCAGGCGGCCGGGGTCCGCCGTCGAGTCCGCCACCGTCCGCAAGCCGTCCCTGCGCAGGGCGTCGAACGTCAGCAGGGCGCTGTCGCCCGGCAGTCCGGGACCCGTCAGCCAGCGGCGCGTGGGCGCGTGGGTGACGTGCGGGCCGAGTTGGTCCTCGGTCAGGGTGATCACCGCGGCAGCGGCGTCGATCGTGCTCATGGTTCCCCCGCGCATGGTTGTCCACGGGGTACGCCCGCCGTCCGTGCCCCGCGCGGCCGTCCCCACTGCCCAAAACAGTACGCGCCACCACTGACAATCGCTCCGGCCTGCGGAAACACGGAGCTAACGGCACCTATCGAACGACGACCCGGGCGCCGTCACCCCTGGGCGGAGCGCCCCGAGAAAGCCGCCGTCCCGCGCCCGCCGGAGCGCCGGCGGCAGCGACCGGACCCCGGCGCCCCCGGAGTCACTGCCCCGTCACCACCGCCGCCTGCGGCCGGATCGGCAACCGGTTCACCGGTCGGCCCGCCGCCGGCCCGTCAGCCGCACCACGAGAGCCCCGCTCACTGCCCCGTCACCACCGCCGCCTGCGGCCGGATCGGCAACCGGTTCACCGGTCGGCCCGTCGCCGGCCCGTCAGCCGCACCACGAGAGCCCCGCTCACTGCCCCGTCACCACCGCCGCCTGCGGCCGGATCGGCAACCGGTTCACCGGTCGGCCCG